>NZ_LMME01000031.1:0-329657 GCF_001422125.1 Methylobacterium sp. Leaf85
CCCAGCTAACCAGCCGGATCATCCATCCGATCATCACCCAGAAGACACAACAGCCACCCGCCGAACCGAAGTCCCCGCTGGCCGCCGCCGATGAACAGGGATATACGGACCAGCCCGGCGGGCGTCAACCGCAAAAATCGAGGGATGCGAAATTTCCGAGCCGGCTCGTCATGCCGTCTCCCCTCCCCTGCGGTGTCCTCGACCCGGCCTCATCCGTCGATTGGCCCGACTGGGCGTCCGCTCAGGGCCGGTTCGCGAACCGGCGTCTCGCCCATTCCCGGAGCAACTCGCGTTCATAGGGAAAGCCGCCCGATTGTGCGGCGCGGGCACCGAGCAGGAAGTTGATATCGCTCACCCGCTCCTCGTTCGACGCTTTGCGCCGACCGCGCCGGTCCGTCAGCGCGTAGCGCAGGCGAAACGAAGGAGGAGTCGCATCGGTGACCACTCGCATGCCGTAAGGGAAATTGGCACCCGGATTGGGAAACCCCGCTAGGTCCACATCCAAGATTTCGACGACCAGACGCTCGCCGGGGGCGAGGAAGGATGAGGCAGCCTGCTCGATCAATCGGCGTAGCTCGGCCAGTGTCGCCTCGGGCTTGAGGCCGGAACTGAACCGGTTGTTGGCGTCGACGTATTTGTCCGGCTCGATGAAGCGGACCTCCACCGATCCGGTGGGGGCGGCGATCGCGGAGCCGGCAAAGCCGACGAGAACGAGGGCGAGTTGCAGGAGCAACGCGCGCAAACCTCAGTACCCCCTCTTCACATCCGCCAGTGCCCGCGTCAGTCCCTCGGCGATCCGCTCACGGACGGGGGGCGATGCATCGCGGGCCACCACCACGTATTCCCGGCGCGAGACCAGCGTCAGGGTCTGGAGGCCGTACTCCTCGTCCTCGACCTTGGTCAGCTTGGTCCACAGGGGATTGAAGCGCCATTCGCGCCGCTCGCCGCGATGGGTCACGCGGGCGAGCATGACCTCGATGGGCGAAATCATCACTTCCTCGAAGGAGCGCCCGCGCCTGATGCTCGTTTTCAGCGCCACGTAGAGGGCGATCATATCGAGGCCGAAAAAGCCCGCCACCGGCCAGAACCCCGCCTGGACACAGGCGATCGACGTCACCAGTGAGACGACGCCGCAGCCGATCATGACGTTCCGAAAGCCATGATAGGTCAGCGATTGATGCGGGCGAATGGTCGCCTGAAAAACCGGGACATCGATGCTGTTCGGGTCGAGCCCGTCGGGATGGGATGGGATCATGTCGCGAACCGTGTTGCCGCTCTCCGTGGGACACATATAACCCACCGATGAAGACCCGACAGTCGAAGCCCCTCAAGAAGTCCGTGACCGCGACGACATCGCCCGCGCCGAAGGCCACACGGGCGGCGACCCTCGCCGCCCCCCTCGTCACCGGGGTGAAGACGGCCCCCTCCCCTGCCGATGCAGAGACGGTCATCGAGATCTTTTCGCGGCTGCGTGCCGCCAACCCGGAACCCAGGGCGGAACTCGACTATCTCAACCCGTTCACGCTTCTCGTAGCGGTGGTACTGTCGGCCCAGGCCACCGACAAAAGTGTGAACCTCGCCACCGCACCCCTCTTTGCCATTGCCGATACGCCGGCGGCGATGCTGGACTTGGGAGAAGAACGGGTGCGCGGCTTCATCCGCATCATCGGCCTGTTCAACACCAAGGCGAAGAACGTCATCGCGCTGTCCCGCATCCTGCTGGAGCAGCATGGCGGAGAGGTGCCGGCCTCGCGCGAGCATCTCGAAATCCTGCCGGGCGTCGGCACCAAGACCGCGAGCGTTGTCATGAACGTCGCCTTCGGCGTACCCACCATCGCCGTCGACACCCATATCTTCCGGGTCTCGAACCGCATCCCCCTCGTGGTCGCGGCGACGACGGACAAGGTCCAGGCGGGACTGGAGGCGATCGTGCCGGAGCCGTTCCGCCTGAACGCCCACCATTGGCTGATCCTGTTCGGCCGCTACGTGTGCAAGGCGCGCAAGCCCGAATGCCCGACCTGCCTCATCGCCGATCTCTGCCGCTATCCGGACAAGACCGTCGCGGCCTGACGGGACGGCGCTTGCCTCGTCATGCGTATCCGACTCGTACCGCAAGGCCGGGCTGCGGGCGGACGCGTTGTACTGCAAACCCGCTTCGGGTAGTTTGCGCCACGGTCGTCGAGGCTTTCGACAAACGATGTGTTCTCGCGGCCCGGTCTCATCGAGGCCGCCACGCCGCGGATTCCGCACATCGACTGTCCGAAGGAGTCACGGCCCATGGACTTCCTCAAACCACGGTATACGCCTATGAACCGCCGCCGTCGCATCTACGAGGGCAAGGCGAAGGTCCTGTACGAGGGACCCGAGCCGGGAACGCTCATCCAGCATTTCAAGGATGATGCCACCGCCTTCAACGCGCAGAAGCACGAGGTCATCGACGGCAAGGGTGTGCTGAACAACCGGATCTCCGAGTTCGTGTTCCAGCACCTCAACGATATCGGCGTGCCGACCCACTTCATCCGCCGCCTCAACATGCGCGAGCAGTTGATCCGCGAAGTCGAGATCATCCCTCTCGAGGTGGTGGTGCGCAACGTCGCCGCCGGCTCGCTCGCCACCCGCCTCGGTCTCGAGGAAGGCACGCAGCTGCCGCGCTCGATCATCGAGTTCTATTACAAGAACGACGCGCTCAACGACCCGATGGTGTCGGAAGAGCACATCACCGCCTTCGGCTGGGCGACGCCCCAGGAGATCGACGACATCATGGCGCTGGCCATCCGCGTCAACGATTTCCTGTCGGGCCTCTTCCTCGGCGTCGGTATCCGTCTCGTGGACTTCAAGATCGAGACCGGCCGCCTCTGGGAAGGCGACCTGATGCGGATCGTCGTGGCCGACGAGATCTCCCCGGATTCCTGCCGCCTGTGGGACATCAAGAGCCAGGACAAGCTCGACAAGGACCGCTTCCGCAAGGATCTTGGCGGCCTGATCGAGGCCTATACGGAAGTGGCCAAGCGTCTCGGCATCATGTCCGAGAACGAGAAGGTCCAGTCCGGCGGCCCGCGTCTGGTTCAGTAAAAGACTTCACCGAGACGACCTAAAAAAGGGGCCCCGCGCGAGCGGAGGCCCCTTTTTCCTGGCGCATCGACGGGAGAGTGCGTGGCGGAGCACTATTGCGACGCCTCGGGTGCCGCCTCTGCGGGGGCGGCGGCACTTGTCGGAGCGGGCTTGCGCTTGCGCTTCGCCGCAGCCTTGCCGGGCGCTCCGTGCAGCGAGACGCCGATCTCGTAGCTCTCGCTCAGGGGGCGCGGCACCACGAGGTTCTCCTCGATCACCGTGAACAGGCCCTGCGCCTCGCCCGGTCCGATCGACACCGCCACCTTGCGCGCCCGCGCGACGATGGTCTGGTCCCCGGCCTTGATCGTGAAATAGACCGGGGCCTCGAACCGTCCGGGCCGTCCCTGCGGCCCCAGCAGCACCTGACCCTCGACGCCGACCTTCACGCTCACCGAGCCATCGGCCAGGCGCACACATTCACGGGCGAGACGACCGAGGGTGATCTGGCTGCGCAGGCTGGCATTGTCGTCGGCCCGGCCGCCATAGCTGCGCAGGGCGGCGCCGTTCTCCGCGACGTCGACCGTGGGGCAATAGACCTCGCCGAGGTCGGCGGGCTGAGACGGCGGAACCGTGGTCCCGCCGTATTTGAGCATGTTGGTGAACCAGTTCCCGTCCTCGGCCAGGGCCGTCCCGGGCATTGTGGCCGCCAAAGGCAGGAATCCCGCAATCAGGGCGATCCCGACCGTTTTCGCGCGTGTCCGCATCCTCAGATCCCGCTGAATCGCCGGCGCGGGGCGCCGGAACAGGCCTATTTCAAGCTGGCGAACCCGTCGCCGAAGCCCTTCATCGACAGGGGGATGCCGACCCCCTCTTCCGGGGTCTGGAACACGATGAACGTGGCCTGCACCCCGGCGCTGAACTGCTTGATGAGGTTGTCGTCCATGACCACCTCGGCGACGCAGCCCGTGGTGAGGCAACGCACGAACCCGGCCCGGCCGACATCGGTCTTGTCGATCTTCAGGCCGAGGCCGGAGGGCAGCAGCACGCCCAGCGGCGCCACCACGCGCAGCAGGTAGCCGCGATTGTCCGCCGTCTTGAGGACGATGACGACGAGGGTGAGGTTGGGCCGGTCCTCGGCGGCGAGGTACTGGACCAGGGCGCATTGCTCGGCCTTCGCCCCCGCCGGCGTCTCGCAGCGGAGCTGCCAGTCCCCGAAGGTGTTGCGCACCATGCCCTGCGCCTCGGCACGGCCGCCCCCGGCCAGCCCCATGCCGGCGAGTGCGGCCATGCAGATCAGACCGATCCGCGCCGGACGCCCGAGAGAGGTCGCCCGATCCTCGGCGACCCGCCTCGCACGCCCCAGCATTGCTCGAAAACCCACGCGCCGATCCCTCTCGCCTCACCCCTCATGGCTGGGGGGCACCCGATGAAACCCGCGGTGTTCCGACCATGCGCGGCTATTCTGTGTCAAGCGTGACCACTAGTTTACTCTCACGGACTATCGTTACCCAGGATGACGCCCTAGTTCACGGGGCAAAGCCCCAAGCGCCAACGGACCGAGCCCATGCGATTTCCTGCTACCGCCGCGTTCCTGATCCTCGCCGGGATCGCTCCCGCCTCGGCCGAGTCCCTGCCCGTCGACGAGACCACCTATGTGGAGCGGTCGCTCAACCGGGACGGGCCGCTCGTGGTCGAGCACCGCCCGATCCGGCGCATGCCGGGGGGCCGGATCAATTCCAATTCGGCCGAGATCGCCGGCTTCTGCCGCGATGGCGGGTATGTCCGTCGCCTCGACGAGTTCGGCAACCCGACGATCCTGCGTCAGCGCGAAGTCTGCGACAGCGTCGCGCCCCGTACCTTGCGGCCAGGGGACGTGGACGCCCGTCCGACCTGGCCGGTGGAGCAGGTCGAGCGCCGCCGGGTACTACGCGCACGCGGGTAGGTCACGATTGGGCAAGGGTTGGACCCGGCCCCTGCCTCAGCCGTAGCGGTGGAGGCTGGCGCCGTTGCGCTTGAGCCAGCGCTCGGCCTCGTCCACATGCGGGCACAGGGATCCCACCAGCGACCAGAACCGCTGGGAATGGTTCATCTCGCGCAAATGGGCCATCTCGTGGGCCACGAGGTAATCGAGCACCAGGGGCGGCGCCAGGATCAGGCGCCACGAGAAGTTCAACTCGCCACGCGCGGTGCAGGAACCCCAGCGCGAGCGGGTATCGCGGATGGTGATCCGTTTCGGGCCTTGGCCCAACTTCTCCGTATAGACCGACACCGCCTGGGCGAGATCCTTGCGGACCTCCCGCTCCAGAAAATCTCTGACCCGGCGCGGCAGATGGGGCGCCTCGCACGCCACGGAGAGGACCGGACCGCCCTCCTCCTCCGTCACCAGGGTCACGCCGCCGCGCTCGCTCCGGTGGACGATGCGATGGCCGACACCGCGCAGCGGGAGTTCCGCCCCCGCCTCGAACGCCACACGGTCCGGAACCTTGGCGAGCCGCATGGCGATCCAGCCGCCATGGCTGACCGCGAAGGTGCGCGCCACGGCGAGGGACGTCCGGGCTGGCAGGGTCATCACCACCTCGCCGGTGGCACTCGACACGCGCAGGGTCAGCCTGCGGGCCGCCGGGCGGCGGCGCAGGGAGACGCGGAGCTTCGCGCCCTCGTGGAGGATGTCGATATGGTCGGGATCGGACCCGCGCAGCAGGGCGACTCTCATGGCGTCAGCTTAGCGGCAGCCTCCCGCCGCCGCCATCGGGGCGTGGGTCACGTCCAGAACTTTTGCGGGGGCCGATCCCGCACTACGCAGCGGGTCGTCGCTCCAGAGCCGGCAAGGCCTGCATCTCGCGGATGAAGGAGGCGATCCGCGGGGCGATGACCGTGCGATAGCGTGAGCCGTTGAACACCCCGTAATGGCCGACGCGCTCCTGCAGGTGATAGGCCTTGCGCTCGGGCGGCAGGTTCGGGGTCAGGTCGAGGGAAGCCTTGGTCTGGCCGACACCGGAGATGTCGTCGTTCTCGCCCTCGATGGCGAGGATCGCGCAGGTCCGGATCGCGGTGAGGTCCACCCGCTCGCCGCGATGGAGCATCTCGCCCTTCGGCAGGGCGTGGTCGACGAAGACGGTCTTGATCGTCTGAAGGTAGAATTCCGCCGTCAGGTCCATCACCGCGAGATACTCGTCGTAGAATTCCCGGTGCTTCTCGGCGGAATCGCCGTCGCCGGTGACGAGATGATCGAACATCTCGGTATGGGCGTTCACGTGACGATCGAGGTTCATCGCCATGAATCCGCCGAGCTGGAAGAAGCCCGGATAGACGCTGCGCAGGGCACCGGGATACGCCAGCGGGACCATGGTGATGCAGTTCCGCTCGAACCATGCGGTGCCGCGCTCCTGCGCCAGGCAGTTGACGGCGGTGGGCGAGCGGCGGGTGTCGATGGGGCCGCCCATCAGGGTCATCGAGCGCGGCACCGGCATCGTGCCTTGCGCCTCCATCAACGCCACGGTGGCCAGCACCGGCACCGCCGGCTGGCACACGGCCATGACGTGAAGGTCCGGACCGAGGGCGACGAAGATCTCCTTCAGGTAGTCGATGTAGGTGTCGAGATCGAACCGCCCCTCCGTGATCGGCACGAGGCGCGCATCGGTCCAGTCGGTGATGAAGACCTGATGATTGGGGAGCATCGCCTCTACGGTGCCGCGCAGGAGCGTGGCGTAGTGCCCCGACATCGGCGCCACGATCAGGAGCTTGGGCTGCGGCTCGGAGGGGCCGCGCGCGAATGAGCGGTCGAAGGTCACGACCCGGCAGAACGGCTTCTCCCACACCACCCGCTCGCTCACGGGCACGCTCGCCCCGTCGATCCAGGTTCCGGTGAGCCCGAAGGCCGGCTTGGCGTAGCGCCGGGTTCCGCGCTCGAACATCTCGCAGGCCGCGGCCATGGACTTCGCATAGGGCGAGTAGGCGAGCGGGTTGGCGGGATTCTCCAGGCTGTGCTTGACCATGTCGGCCGCGAGGCGCGCCGGAGCCGTCATCATGCGACCGAACTCATACCAGGTGTAGGCCAAGCTCATATCCGCCCCTCCCTCGTCGTCCCGCGTATCGATTTTCCGCTCGGCTCGACTGCCCGCGCGACCCGACTACCAGCGCGACCCGGCGCTGTAGAGAACGCCGCGCCTCGCGAAACGTTCGGTTCGGGACATTCGTACAGGTGCGGAGTGCGCAAGGATGGGCGCAATCGGCGGGCGAACCATGGATTCGCAGCCGTCGAGCGCTATCGTTGAGCGGACATGATCGACATGAGCACCAATGGCTTCGTCCGCGATGCCCGGCACCTTCGGCTCGACACATTCGTGCGCCTGCGCTGGCTCGCGATCACCGGGCAGAGCGCAGCTGTCGTCGGCGCCCAGTTCGGCCTCGGCCTGCCCCTGCCCTTCGGCTGGTGTTTCCTCGTCATCGCGGCGTCCTCCTGGCTGAACCTCGCCCTGCGGATCCGGTTTCCCGCGAGCTACCGCCTGAGCGACGATTCGGCGGCCCTGCTCCTGGCCTTCGATATCATCCAGCTCGCCGCCCTCCTTTTCCTCACCGGCGGCCTGCAGAACCCATTCTCGCTGCTTTTCCTCGCCCCCGTGCTGATCTCGGCCACGGCCCTGCCCCCCGAGCGGACCCTGGCGCTGGGGCTCCTGGCGGTGGGGCTCGCGACCATGCTGGCGCTGATCCACCGGCCGCTGCCGTGGTTCGCGGACGGGCGGCTCGAACTCCCGTTCCTCTACGTCTCGGGAGTGTGGACGGCGATCCTCCTCGGCACCGCCTTCACCGGGGTCTATGCCTGGAAGGTCTCCGAAGAGACCCGGCAGCTCGCCCAGGCCCTCGCGGCCACGGAACTCGTGCTGGCGCGCGAGCAGCACCTTTCGCAGCTCGACGGGTTGGCGGCGGCGGCGGCGCATGAGCTCGGCACGCCTCTCGGCACGATCATGCTCGTCACCAAGGAACTCACGCGCCAGCTCGCCCCCACGGCCTCACCCGCCGTGAAGGACGACCTCGACCTCCTGCGCGACCAAGTCGACCGCTGTCGCGGCATCCTGTCGAAACTGACCTCCCTCGACGGGGACGAAGCCGGCATCCTTCAGACCGTGACCCTGAGCCATCTCGTGGAGGAGCTGGTGGCGCCCCAGCGCGCCATGGGCATCGCGCTCGACGTCACCAGCCGGGGCGACGGAATCGAGCCGGCGTGCCGGCGCAATCCGGGGGTGCTGTTCGGCCTCGCCAACATCGTCGACAACGCCGTGGACTTCGCCACCAGCCGCGTCGTCATCGAGGCGCGCTGGACCGCCGAGCGGGTCTCCCTCGAGATCAGCGACGACGGCCCGGGCTTCTCCAGCGAGATCCTGCTGCGGGCGGGCGAGCCCTACGTCACCACCCGAAGCCCCGACAAAACGCGCGGCGGGAACAGCGTCGGCGCCGGCCTCGGCCTCGGTCTGTTCATCGCAAAGACCCTGATCGAACGCTCCGGCGCGCAGCTTACGCTCTCCAACGTGTCGGGCCACCAAGCAACCGGAGCCGTGGTGCGCGTATCCTGGGCGCGCCACATCTTCGAGCGGGACACGCTTCCCCGGCGCGGCACGGAATTCAACGCCGAGGTGCCCCTGACCGAACGCAGTCCGGCCCCTATATAAGTTGCCAACAACTCGGTTTTGGAAAATGGAGGAGCGTCGGATGCTGACGCAGAGTGTAAGTCCGGGGCTTGCTGCCGATGCGCTGCAGACGTCGGAATCCGATCCGCTGGCGGCTTATGCCGACCGCACCTTGCTGATCGTGGACGACGACAGGCCGTTCTCAACCCGCCTGGCGCGGGCGATGGAAGCCCGCGGCTACGAGGTTCAGGTGGCCGAGAGCGTGGCCGAGGGCGTGTCCCTGGTGGAGAGCCGTGCACCCGCCTTCGCGGTCATCGACATGCGCCTCGGCGACGGCAACGGCCTCGACGTGATCGCGCGGCTGAAGGAGAAGCGGCCCGAGGCCCGGGGCGTCATCCTCACCGGCTACGGCAACATCGCCACCGCCGTCACCGCCGTGAAGCTCGGCGCGTTCGATTACCTCGCCAAGCCCGCCGATGCGGACGAGATCCACGGCACGTTGATGGCGCAGCCGGGCGAGCGGGCCGACCCGCCGGAAAACCCGATGTCGGCCGATCGTGTGCGCTGGGAGCATATCCAGCGGGTGTATGAATTGTGCAGCCGCAACGTCTCGGAGACGGCACGCCGCCTCAACATGCACCGGCGCACGCTCCAGCGTATCCTCGCCAAGCGCGCGCCGCGCTGACCCGTCCCTGACGACGACCCCGGCGCCGCGATGTTGCGCGGGACCGGACCGGCGCTGTAAAGCTCCGGCCGCCCGCCGCAATTGCTGCTCCGGGGTCGACGGAGATGCATCCCCGTGAATACGCGCAACCTGATCACGATCGTCAGCATGATGGTGCTGGTGGGCACCGAAGTCTTCGCCGTCGCCATCGCCGCAGGCTGGGCGCTCGCCGGTCTGTTCGATCTCGGCGACACCGTCGGCCATGTCCTCATGGTCCTGTTCAGTGCGATCGCCGTCTGGATCATGGTCCAGCTCTGGCGCCGTGCGGTGAGCATCGAGCCGATTCGCGCTGCCGCACCGGCCGCCCGTCGCTGATCCACGACATAATCCCGAATCGCTTTTGCGGCTGACGGAGGTGGAACGGGCTGGGAAACATCCCCGCCGCGATGGGGCAGCCGCGTTGCATGGTCGGCATTTCCCGACTATCGCCTGACGGGTCGAGCCACAGCACCGAGTCCGAGACCATGAAAGCCCGCATCATCGTCACCCTGAAGACCGGCGTGCTCGACCCTCAGGGCAAGGCGATCGAATCCGCTCTCTCGTCCTTCGGCATTTCCGGCATCGAGGGTGTCCGCCAGGGCAAGGTGTTCGACGTCGAGATCGCGGACACGGATCCGGCCAGCGCCGAAGCGACGCTGAAGAGCGCCTGCGAGAAGCTGCTCGCGAACACCGTGGTCGAGAACTACGAGATCGAGATCGTCTGATGCGCGCCGCGATCGTCGTCTTCCCCGGCTCCAACCGCGACGGCGACGTCGCCCGCGCCCTGCACCTCGCCGGCGCGGAGGTGGTCAAGATGTGGCACACCGAGACGGCGCTGCCGGCCGGCACCGACCTCGCGGTGCTTCCGGGCGGGTTCTCCTACGGAGACTATCTCCGCTGCGGGGCCATCGCCGGACGCGCCGCCGCCATGGATGCCGTCCGCGACCACGCCGCCCGCGGCGGTCTGGTGCTCGGCATCTGCAACGGCTTCCAGATCCTGTGCGAATCCGGCCTCCTGCCGGGCGTGCTGATGCGCAACGTCGACCGGCGCTTCATCTGCCACCGCCAACTGCTCCGGGTAGAGCGTGCCGATACGCGCTTCACGTCGTCCTATGCCAAGGGCCAGGTGATCGACGTCTGCGTGGCGCATGGCGAGGGCAATTACTTCGCCGATGCCGATACGGTGGCGCGCCTCGAAGGCGACGGCCGCGTGGCCTTCCGTTATTCCGACGCCTCCGGCGACCTGACCGTGGATGCCAACCGGAACGGCTCGCTGAACTCCATCGCCGGCATCTACAGCGAAAACCTCAACGTGCTCGGGATGATGCCGCACCCGGAGAACTTCGTCGAAGGTCTCATCGGCGGGGTCGACGGGCGCGGGTTGTTCGAAAGCCTCGCGGCGTAACGCGTAAAGACCCCCTCTCCCCTTTGCGGGCTACGGCATTCACACGTCTCGCGGGTGGCACGAGTCCCCTCTCCTTCCAGAAGAGGGAGTTCCGTTGCGCCTCAGTCGAACTCTCTCGGATAGAGTAAACACCCGTAGAGAAGCTGGGTGAATCCAGTAGCCTCGCGGGAGAGGAGGCCGGTGCAGCAGACGGGAGAGGGGAAGACCTCTCCGAAGGTGGCGCTCCCCTCATCCGACCCGCTGCCGCGAGCCACCTTCTCTCGCACACGAGAGAAGGACGCGTCGCGCATCAATGCCCGTCGAATTCCATCAGCGTCCGCACCGGCACGTCGAGGTCGCGCAGCTTCTGCGCCCCGCCGATCTCGGGCAGGTCGATGACGAAACAGGCCGCCACCACCTCGGCGCCGATCTGGCGCAGCAGGTTCACCGCCGCGCAGGCAGTGCCGCCGGTGGCGATGAGGTCGTCCACCAGCAGCACCTTGTCGCCCGGCTTGATGGCGTCCACGTGGATTTCCATCTCGTCGGTGCCGTATTCCAGCGCGTAGGCGATGGAAACGGTCTTGTGGGGCAGCTTGCCCTTCTTGCGGATCGGCACGAAGCCCGAGGAGAGCTGGTGCGCCACCGCGCCGCCGAGGATGAAGCCCCGCGCCTCGATTCCGGCTACCTGGTCGATCCGGCCGCCCGCGAAGGGGTGGACCAGGGAATCCACCGCGCGGCGGAACGCGCGCGGGTCACTGAGCAGCGTGGTGATGTCGCGAAAGACGATTCCCGGCTTCGGGTAATCCGGAATCGAGCGGATCGAATCCTTCAGCGCGGAGTGGCGGCGGGCTTCCATACGGGCGGCTTTCGCTAGGATAGGTCAGGATCGGAGCGGGTTGGACCATGCCGAGCCCCAGCTGGAAAGCCGGGGCCTCGGATCTCAGGCGTTGGCGCGACGCAGGAGCTTCACGAGATCGCCGTGCAGGCTCTCGTTGCCAGCCGCCACCGAGCGGGCGGCCAGGGGCTCCGCTCCGCCATCGGCGCTGGTCACGAAGCCGCCGGCCTCGCGGACCAGGATGATGCCGGCCGCGATGTCCCAGGTCTGCAGGTCACGCTCCCAGTAGAGGTCCGAGCGGCCGCAGGCGACGTAGGCAAGGTCGAGGGCGGCAGAGCCGAAGCGGCGGGCACCGCCGGTCACCGCCATCACCGCCGCGACCTCGCGCAGGAGCTTCGGGTGGTCGCCGCGCCCGAGATAGGGCGAGCCATAAGCGACGAGAGCGTCGGCGAGATCGGTCCGGCCGGAGACGCGCAGGCGGCGGTTGTTGAGATAGGCGCCCTTGCCGCGCTCGGCCACGAACAGCTCGTCCTTGGCCGGATCGTATATGACGCCGGCGACGATCTGGCCCTCGCGCTCGAGACCCACCGAGATCGCGAAATGCGGGATGCCGTGGAGGAAGTTGGTGGTGCCGTCGAGGGGGTCGACGTGCCAGGTATGGCTCTTGTCTTGCCCTTCGATATTCCCGGATTCCTCGAGGATCAGGCCGTATCCGGGACGCGCCTTCATCAGGGCATCGCGCAGCACCTCCTCGGCCTTGCGGTCGGCGGCGGAGACGAAGTTGCCGGGACCTTTACGGGAAACCTGGAGGTTCTCGATCTCGCCGTAGTCGCGCTTGAGGCCACGGGCGGCCTTGCGGACGGCGTCGACCATGACGGTCATGAGAGGTGAGCTGATCATCGATGCAAAGGTCCGGGTCGATTCAAAGAACGGTCTTGCGCGGCCATAGCATGTTTGCCGCCCTCCTCACCCCTCGCCGATGCGGGGCAGAGGAGAAACGCGCGCAGGCGCCCATGGATGCCGCATCGTCCGCGGCAAGCCGCGCGCGGGCAGTCGACGATGAGGTCTCCCCATCGTCGACTGGTATCACTCCACCTTCATCCGCGCCTCGGCCAGTCGCTCGGCCCGGCTTCGCTCCTCGGCGGTGAGGCCGGCGAGAGTCTCGTCGAGCTTTGGGTCGGAGCGCCCCTGGGCGGCGGCGGCGAGATTCCAGGCCGCGGCCTCGACAGGGTTCTTCTGCATCCCCCGTCCCAGGGCATAGAGGATGGCCACGCGATTCTGCGCGATGGCGTTGCCGCGCGACGCGGCGTGGAGGAAGTAGCGGGCCGCGCGGGCCTCGTCTTTCTCGACACCGATGCCGTTGAACAGCAGGATCGCGAACTCGACCTCACCGGCGAGATCGCCGTTATCGGCGGCGCGCCGGAACCACTCGGCCGCCTGTTTGGGATCCTTCGGCACCCCCCTCCCCTGGAGGTAGAGCACGCCGAGATCGTGTTGGGCGGGGCCGATCTCACCCTCGGCCGCCTTGCGGAACAACTCGGCCGCCTTGGCTTCGTCCGGCTCGGTTCCCGTGCCGATCAGGATCAGGGCGAGGTTGTAGGCGGCCGTGGTGTCGCCCTTCAGGGATGCCTGTTCGAGCCAGCGGCGCCCGGCTTTCGGGTCCTTCGTGCCGCCGCGGCCATCGATCGACATCAGGCCGAGGGAGGCCATGGCGTGGGTGTCGCCCTGGTTGGCGGCCAGACGGTACCATTCGGCCGCCTTCACCGGGTCCTGCTTGACCCCGAGGCCCTGGTTGTAGAGCTCGCCGAGCAGCGTCATCGCCGCGGCGTCCTTGTTGTCGGCGGCGATCCGCTTCGTCGCCTCGCGGAAGGCGGTGGTATATTGGCCGCGCTGATAGGCGCCGAAGGCGATGTCGGGCTCGGTCTTCGAACGGGGCGGCACCGCGCCGGTCGCGCCGATGGAATACGGCGTCGGGAGTTCCCGCAGCTGCCCCTTCAGCGTCTCCTTGGGGCGAGGCGTCAGCGATTGGGGTCCGGCCGGGTCGGTCGGCATCACCTTCGGCGCTTCGGCGCAGGCAGCGAACGCCAAGCCCTCCGCCAAGGCGAGGGCGAGGGCGGCCCGGCGGACCCGCCTCACGTATCGGCCTCCGACGCCGCGACCAAGGCCTGGATGGCGGCGATATCCGCCCCTTCTCCCATCCACAGGTGGCTTTCCAGCCCGAGGAACTCGGCCCCCGTCGCCAGGAGACCGTCCACCTGGGCCAGATCATGGGCCACGGCGATGCACGGAGTCTCGAAGATTTCGACCCACCATTCCGCGCGCTCGCGAACGGTATCGGCATCGGGCGCGATCCCGTCCGAGTAGATCCCCCCGAACATCACGTAATCGACACCGGCCTCGCCGGCCTCCATCGCCGCGTGCTTCTGCTCATGCCCGCCGGCTCCGAGGATTCGACCGTCGCTGAGGCGTTCGCGCAGATCCTGCAGGGCACCGTCCCGCGCCTTGTCGAGATGAACGCCGTCCGCCCCGCCACGCGCGGCCACGCTGACGACGTCGCCGGCGAAATCGGACACGGTGATGACTAGGGCGGCGCCGGTCGATTGCGCGGCCGGAGCGAGCCGCTTGACGAGGTTCACGAGGCTGCGCTCGTCGGCCGGGGCGAGCCGCAGGAGCACCGCCGCCACGTCCCCCGCCGCGCAGGCGGCGGTCAGCGCTTCGGCGAGGGCATCGGCCCGGTCGGAATCCACCCGATGGGGGGACAGAAGTGCGAGGCGGGTGCGGGGTTCGGCCATTCTTGTCGTCCTAACGGCATCATCCCGAGGCGCGGGCTCCGCGTCTCGGGGACAGGCGATGCGAGATCACCGCGTCACGGCATGGTTCCGGATGCGATCCGGTACCACGGAACAGGGTCTCAGGCGGCGCCGATCTTCGGGTCGAGCGAGCCGTTGGCATAGCGCTTGGCCATCTCGGAGACCGAGATCGGGCGGATCTTCGAGCCCTGACCGGCGGTGCCGAATTCCTCGAAACGCTGGCGGCAGAGCTTCGTCATCGCATCCATGGCGGGCTTCAGGTACTTGCGCGGATCGAACTCGGCCGGGTTCTCGGTGAGAACCTTCCGGATCTGGCCAGTCATGGCCATGCGGTTGTCGGTGTCGATGTTGATCTTGCGCACGCCGTGCTTGATGCCGCGCTGGATCTCGGCCACCGGCACGCCCCAGGTGGGCTTCATCTGCCCGCCGTAGGAATTGATGATGTCCTGCAGATCCTGCGGTACCGAGGAGGAGCCGTGCATGACGAGGTGGGTCGTCGGCAGGCGGCGGTGGATCTCTTCGATCACGTTCATGGCGAGCACGTCGCCGTCCGGCTGGCGGGTGAACTTGTAGGCGCCGTGGCTGGTGCCCATGGCGACGGCGAGCGCGTCGACCTTGGTGGCGGTAACGAACTTCACCGCCTCTTCCGGGTCGGTGAGGAGCTGGTCGTGGCTCAGCACGCCCTCGGCGCCATGGCCGTCCTCGGCCTCGCCCTGGCCGCTCTCCAACGAGCCGAGCACGCCGAGCTCGCCCTCCACCGAGACGCCGGCCCAATGGGCCATGCGGGTGACGTTGCCGGTGATCTCGACATTGTAGGCGTAGTCGGCGGGGGTCTTGCCGTCGGCCTTGAGCGAACCGTCCATCATCACCGAGGTGAAGCCGTACTGGATCGCCGTGGCGCAGGTGGCTTCGTTGTTGCCGTGATCGAGATGCATGCAGACGGGGATGTGGGGGTAGATCTCCACGAGCCCGTCGATGAGCTTGGCCAGCACCACGTCGTTGGCATAGGCGCGCGCGCCCTTGCTCGCCTGCAGGATCACCGGCGAATCTGTGGCATCCGCCGCCGCCATGATGGCAAGGCCCTGTTCCATGTTATTCAGGTTGAAGGCCGGAACGCCGTATTCGTATTCGGCGGCGTGATCCAGGAGCTGCCTCAGGGTGATACGTGCCATTGGTGTCTCCTAAAAACGATGGGGCCGACCCGTGGGCCGCCATCCGCTGAAATTCGTCTGCCTTGTCGGACCTTACTGGGTCCTTCGCAACTCCATCGCGAAGACTTCGGCGACAGAACGCTGTGTCGTCTTCCCAGATCCCAGCCAAACACCTCATCCCGATGTGCCCAAGCGCAGCGAAGGCTTCGAAGGAGCCCTCCAGTTCGCGCGGAGGATGCCGGAGCCCTCCTTCGAGGCCCGCTGCATCAGGCGCCTTAGGATGAGATGACGGGACCTGGGATGGAACCGGTCACCCCTTGACGCGCAGGGCCTCGACGCCGGGCAGGACCTTGCCTTCCAGCCATTCGAGGAACGCGCCGCCGGCGGTGGATACGTAGGAGAAGTCGTCGGCGACGCCGGCATGGTTGAGGGCGGCCACCGTGTCGCCGCCACCCGCCACCGAGACGAGCTTGCCGGCCTTGGTGCGTTCGGCCGCGTGACGCGCAGCCGCCACCGTGGCGGCGTCGAAGGGGGTCAGCTCGAAGGCGCCGAGCGGACCGTTCCAGACCAGGGTGGCGGCCTCGTCGATGGCGGCGTCGATCTCGGCCACCGAGGCCGGGCCGGCATCGAGGATCATGCCGGTCTCCGACACGGCGTCGACGCCCACCGTCTCATGCGCCGCGTTGGCCTTGAACTCGGCGGCGACCACGGCGTCGACGGGCAGGATGATGCGGCACTCGGCGGCCGCGGCGGCATCGAGAATGCGGAGCGCCGTCTCGGCGAGATCCTTCTCGCACAACGACTTGCCGACGGCTTTCCCCTGCGCATGCAGGAAGGTGTTGGCCATGCCGCCGCCGATGACGAGCATGTCCACCTTGGCGACGAGGTTTTGTAGGAGGTCGATCTTCGAGGAGACCTTGGCGCCGCCGACGAGAGCGATGACCGGGCGGCTCGGCGCCTCCAGCCCCTTGGTGAGTGCGTTGAGCTCCGCCTGCATCAGCCGGCCGGCATAGGCCGGCAGCACATGGGCGAGGCCCTCCGTCGAGGCATGGGCGCGGTGGGCGGCCGAGAAGGCCTCGTTGACGAAGACGTCGCCGTTGGCGGCGAGCGCCGCTACGAAACCGGTCTCGTTTGTCTCTTCGCCGGAGTGGAAGCGGGTGTTCTCCAGGAGGAGAACGTCGCCGTCCTTCAGCGCCGAGATAGCCGAGGACGCGGCCTCGCCGATGCAATCCTCGGCGAAGGCGACCGGGCGGCCGAGACGGTCGGACAGGGCGGAGACCACCTGCTTGAGCGAATCGGCCACCACCGGCTTGCCCTTGGGACGGCCGAAATGCGCCAGCAGCACCACACGCCCGCCGCCATCGGCGATCTCGCGGATCGTCGGGACGATCCTCTCGATACGGGTGGCGTCGGTGACGCGCGCCCCCTCCATCGGCACGTTCAGGTCGACGCGGAGAAGCACGCGCTTGCCCTGGAGGGAGCCGGCATCGTCGAGGGTGCGGAAAGCGGTCATCCTGGCCTTCAGTGTCGTCGAGAGAAATGTCAGCGCGGGGTGATGAGCCCGTCGAGATGGAAGCGCTGGGCGGCGATGGTCAGCACCACGGTGAGCACGGCGGTGATGATCGCCGTCAGCACCAGGGCCCCGGAACCGGGCAGCCGGCGCGTGCGGTCGGCGACGGCGCGGACTTCGCTGCGCAGGGCGGCGAGGTCGGACTGGCGCGCTGCCTCGCTCATGCGGGTGGTCGCCCCCTCGATCTTCTCCTCGACGCGGGAGAGCAGGGCCTCGGAGCGGGCGTACTTGTCCTCGATCCGCGCGCACTTGTCTTCGATGCGGGCGAGCTGGTCGCTGCCGGGCGAGGATGGGGCGGGCGCGGATTGAGCCAGGGGCTCGGCCTTGCCGACCACGAGCGGCGGCGTCGCCTGCTGGTTGGCGATCGCCTGGGTCTCGGGTACCGGCGACGGCGCCACACCCGCGAGCGCGGTGCTCTCGGAAGTCATATTATGGGAAGTCTTGCTCTCGGAAGTCTTGGCTCCCGGGATGAAGCTGGTTCCGGTCGACGGGGTCGGCGAAGGCTCGGTCATGTCGGACGCACCAGTGCTGGTCGATCAAAGGGTGTCGTTCACGAGGCATCCCGGGCGGCCCACGGGCCGCCCGGAAGCGCTGCTCTCAGAGCAGCTTTCCCATCGCCACGGCGGTGTCCGCCATGCGGTTCGAGAAGCCCCACTCGTTGTCGTACCAGGAGAGGATACGCACGAACGTGCCGTCCATCACCTTGGTCTGGTCGAGGTGGAAGGTGGACGAATGAGGATCGTGGTTGAAGTCGATGGAGACGTTGGGCTGGTCGGTATAGGCCAGCACGCCCTTCAGCGGACCGTCGGCCGCGGCGCGGATCGCGTTGTTGATCTCCTCGACGGAGGTCTGGCGCTTGGCGGTGAACACGAGGTCGACGGCCGAAACGTTGGGGGTCGGCACGCGGATCGAGGTTCCGTCGAGCTTGCCCTTCAGCTCCGGCAGGACGAGGCCGACGGCCTTGGCCGCGCCCGTGGAGGTCGGGATCATCGACAGGGCGGCGGCACGGGCCCGGTAGAGGTCCTTGTGCATCTGGTCGAGGGACGGCTGGTCGTTGGTGTAGGAATGGATCGTCGTCATGAAGCCGCGCTCGATCCCGACGAGATCGTTGAGCACCTTGGCCACCGGCACGAGGCAGTTGGTGGTGCAGGACGCGTTCGAGATCACGAGGTGGTCGGCGGTCAGCTGTTCGTGGTTGACGCCGTAGACCACGGTAAGGTCGGCGCCGTCGGCGGGGGCCGAGACGATGACGCGCTTGGCGCCGGCGTCGAGATGGGCCTTGGCCTTGTCCTTCGAGGTGAAGATGCCGGTGCATTCCAGGGCGATGTCGACGCCGAGTTCGCGGTGCGGAAGCTCGGCCGGGTTGCGCACGGCGGTGACCTTGATGCGCTGACCGTCGACGACGATGAAGTCGCCGTCCACTTCGACCTTGGCGTTGAAGCGGCCGTGGATCGAGTCGAAGCGCAGCAGGTGGGCATTGGTCTCGACGGGGCCGAGATCGTTGATCGCGACGACCTCGATATCCTTGCGGCCCGACTCGTGGATGGCGCGCAGGATGTTGCGGCCGATGCGTCCGAACCCGTTGATGGCAACCTTCACCGACACGGCGTGAATCCTTCTATGTACCGGGCGCCGACCTCGCGGAACCCGTAAGCAGCAAGAGCGAGACAGCGGGCCGGAGGGGCGGAGCCGCCATTCGGCGTCGCTGTGTCATGTACACCGTTGAACGTCAGATGAACCGATTGGCCCATCCTCGGACCCTCATGCGTCCGCGAAAGGACCGATGCGGGATGATGGCCGAACGGGTCACGGGCTCGAATTTCCAATCCGGCGGTCGGTTCGAGGGGAGCGCGGTCTCTAACATGGGGGAAACCGCTGGCAAAGGTTTTGCCCGATCGATTCGTTTTCCTTCCCCGCATATGATGGCAAAGCGTCGATTTCGCGCGCGGATCGACAGAGGTTTGGCTACAAATCCGCGTTTCCGAAACAGATGCGCCAGCTCCTTCATGATCCGGCGGAAGGTAGAACGATGAGCCAGACGCCAGACCGGCCGAACGTGGACCATGCCCTTGCTCGGCTCGATACGGTACTGACCCGCCTCGAGGCCTCGGTGGCCCATCGCCTTGAGGCCGAGCGCGAACCGGGCGACCTGGAAACGGAGCTCGCGATCATGGCGGAGGATCGCGCGCGCCTCGCGGCGGAACTCGACGCCGCCAGCGCGCGCCTCGCCACGGTGGAGGCGACCACGAGCGATGTCGGCCACCGCCTGGGGCGGGCGATCGAAGCGGTGGAGGGCGTGCTGGCCCGCCCCCGCGTCGCACGCTAGTCTGCCACCTCTCACACCAGCCCTGTCGGACATGCCCCAGATCAGCGTCACCATCGACGGCAAGAGCTACCGGATGGCCTGCGCCGAAGGCGAGGAGGCGCATCTCTCGGCTCTGGCCGCGGAACTCGACACCCGCGTCACCGACATGAGGAAATCCTTCGGCGAGATCGGCGACATGCGCCTGCATGTGATGGCCGCCCTCACCCAGGCGGACGAACTCGCGGAGCTCAAGCGTCGCCTGGCGGATCTCGAGGCCGAAACGGTCACGCTCCGGGAGCGCGTCGAGACCGCGGACTCCCTCCGCGCCAACGAGGAGGCCCGTATCGCCGAAGGGCTCGGCCGGGCGGCGGACAGGATCGAGCGGCTGGCGCATGCGCTGGCGGCGGGATGAGCGTCCCGCGCACGATTGCCCGCCCCACCCCCTGGCGCGAAACGCCCGCCGACGCTACATGAGTCGAGCGGTGCTGCGGGGTTCGTCAGGAGTACTTTTCCCCGGGGCCTTATCGACTCCCCAGGGAGCTGTCCCTGGCCCTGTCCCTGGACTTGGCCAACACGGCGCCCACCTACACTGTAGGTTTCCCGGGATCGCAACTCCAACGGCTCACGTGGCTCCGCACTCTGATTTCCCCGCCCTGAAAGCCGAGCTTCGCAAGCAGGCTCTCGCCCGGCGTGACGGACTCGATCCCGAGACCCGCCGGGCCGGCGGCCTGCGGATCGCGCAGAGCGTCATGCGGGTCGAGGCCCTGGCCGATGCGGCCGTCGTCGGTGCCTTCTGGGCGATCCGCAGCGAGGTCGATCCGCTTCCCCTCATCGAGATGCTGTTCGCGCGCGGACAACGGGTCGCCCTCCCCAAGGTGACGCCGGACGGCCTCGTGTTCCGCGAATGGCGGGCGGGAGAAGCGCTGGTGCCGGGCTCCTTCGGCCTCAGCGAGCCGCGCGACGACCTTCCGCCCCTCGATCCCACCGCCCTCATCGTGCCGCTCGCCGCCTTCGACCGGCGCGGGCATCGCATCGGCTACGGTCGCGGCTATTACGATCAGGCCATCGAGCGGCTCTCCCGCAACGGCCCGGTCCTGACGATCGGTATCGCGTTCTCCGTCCAGGAAGTGGAGACCGTGCCGTCCGAGCCGCACGACCAGCCCCTCGACCATCTCATCACCGAAGCGGGACCGGTCCCGCTCGTCCGGGACTGACACCGACACATGCGACTTCTCTTCCTCGGCGATGTGGTGGGCCGCCCCGGCCGCAATGCGGTGATGGACCGGCTGCCGAAACTGCGCGAGCGCTGGCGCCTCGATTGCGTGGTCATCAACGGCGAGAACGCGGCCGGCGGCTTCGGCATCACCGAGGCGATCTGCGACGAACTCCTCCAGGCGGGCGCCGATGCGGTGACGCTGGGCAACCATTCCTTCGACCAGCGCGAAGCCCTCGTCTTCATCCAGCGGCAGACGCGCCTCGTCCGCCCTGCGAACTACCCGCCCGGTACTCCGGGTCGCGGCGCCACCGTGGTGGAGACGCGGGGGGGCGCCCGCGTCCTCGTCCTCAACGTCATGGGCCGCATCTACATGGATGCGCTGGACGATCCCTTCGCCTCCGCCGAGCGCGAACTCTCCGCCTGCCCCCTGGGCGAGGTGGCGGACGCCGTCATCGTCGACGTCCATGCCGAGGCGACCAGCGAGAAGCAGGCTTTCGGGCACTTCCTCGACGGCCGCGCCAGCCTCGTCGTCGGCACTCATACCCACACCCCCACCGCCGACCACCGCATCCTCCCCGGCGGCACCGCCTACCTGTCGGATGCCGGCATGTGCGGCGATTACGATTCGATCCTCGGCATGCAGAAGGACGAGCCCCTGCGGCGCTTCCTGCAGAAGACCCCTGGCGCGCGCCTGGAAGCGGCCCAGGGCAAGGGCACGTTGTGCGGGATCGCCGTCGAGACCGACAATGCGACGGGACTCGCCACCATGGTCTCGGCGGTCCGCCTCGGCCCGCATCTCGAAGAAACCTGGCCTCGCTCCTGGGATTAAGCAGGGCGCGGGCGAAACTCGAATCGGCGCCATCGATGGTATTTCAGCCCGAAAGACAACCTTGACGAGCGGTCCGTCCTCGAACACAACCTCCAGGAGAGATTGCAAGAATCTCTCCTGGAGGTTGCAAACTTGGCCCAGCCCGATTTCTCCCGCATCAATGCAGCCATCCGGCGAGCAGGCGCCCAATGGGATTCGGGGCCGACAGCTCTCAGCGAGTTCTACGACGCGAGTGGCCCTGCGACCGAGCGGTTCGGTCTATCCTTCGATCCGGAACGCGCGAAGCGAGACGTCCTCGAAACGCGAAACGCCGAATCGGCGCTGTTCAAAGTCGTCGCTCCGCCCCCGTCGCATCTCGACTGGCGAAACGTGAGCGGGAAAAACTACGTGACGCCCATCAGGGATCAGTCGCATTGCGGCTCCTGCGTCGCTTTTGCGACATGCGCCTCCATTGAGAGCCGCATGCTGATCGGCACCGGTCGTTCCGACGGATCCATCGATCTGTCCGAAGCGCACCTTTTCTATTGCGGCGCACCGAACTCCTGTGATGTGGGCTGGTTCTACACCAAGGCCCTGGCCTTCGCGAAAAAGCCCGGGATCGGTCTGGAAGCCGACTTTCCCTACGTGGCGGGCAACCAGCCGTGCCGCAACATCCGAGCCGTGGTGACCGTCCCGCGCTATCAGACAGCGGCGTCTCAGATCGCCCGCAAGCAAGCGCTCCAGAAGGGACCGGTCATTGGAGGTTTCCGCGTCTACCAAGATTTCTACACCTACCGCAGCGGCATCTACACCCATGTCACCGGCGACGTTCTCGGGTGGCATGCCGTCTGTATCATCGGATACGATGACACTCATCAATGCTGGATCGCGAAGAACAGCTGGGGAACGGGCTGGGGCGAGCAGGGATTCTTCCGCATCGGCTTCGGTGAATGCGGCATCGATTCCGACGTTCTCTTCTACGATCCGGAGATCGCTCTGCTGAAGCCCGACATCGCGGCAACGACACCTCCTCGGCGCCGTTCGAGAGTCTCCGCATGAAGACAGAGGGATAAGGTCTCCGGCTCGAACGAGGGACTTGTCTGCGGGCAAGCCGGTACGCGATAAGGAATCGCACTGGAGTGAACCTCAATGGAGCTTGAACGGCGCGGCCCGATCAAGGCGTGTTCTGGCGACACGATCGAGGTGTCCGCCCCCGGTGAGGGAATCGGGGGCTTTCTCTGGCATGCCGAGGTTTCGCAGCAGGCGGCGACCATCGTGAGCGAGGCCTTGGGGCCGGCGGGGGAGGGCGTCGGGGCGACGCGAGAAAAGGTCTTTCGCGTTCGCCTAGAGCAGCCCGGTGATACGACCGTCCGTCTAGTCCAGAAGCGTCCCTGGGAATCGACTCCGAGCCGCATTATCGAGGTGCCGATTCGGTGTGCCTAGCGACCCGATCGTCCGATCGGGATGGACCGTGGGATCATCGACCCGAACCGCCGGAGCCCATCCCATATGTCGCACACTCTATTCCGTGCATACACAAGATTCGATCCATCCCATGAAGTCGTGCCGCTTGATCGCGGACGGCTATGCGTCGAAGGTGAGCTCACCTCAGCTTGAGCTCACGCTTGGTGCGCTTCGTATCCACAGCTAGACGCATGGTCTGAGACCAACGTCTTCAGAGTCCCCGACATCCCATGGCGACCCGCTCCGCGACTGCCCCCCTGAGCCGCCCGGGCATCTACCTGATCCGGATGTTGGTCTTCCTTACTCTGGTCGGGTTTCTCGCCTTCGTTCTGTTCCGGCAGATCACGCCGGCCTTCCTCGCCAATGCCGGGTTGAACGGGCTGATCCTCGGCGTCCTCCTCATCGCCATCCTGCTCGCCTTCGGCCAGGTGATCCGCCTCTTCCGCGAGGTTGCCTATGTCAACGCGGTCGCGGCCGGTGAGGATTCGGCCAAGCCGCCCTCGCTCCTGGCGCCCCTCTCCCCGGCGATCCTGGCGCGACGCGAGGGCACGACGCAGGCCGGCATCCGCTCCTATCTCGACACCGTGGCGGCGCGCCTCGACGAGGGCCGCGAGATCCTGCGCTACATCGCCGGGCTGCTGATCCTGCTGGGCCTGCTCGGCACTTTCTGGGGCCTCATCGACACGCTGAGCGCGGTGGGCAGCGTGATCCAGAGCATGCGCGGCGGCGGCGAGGCCAGCGCGATGTTCGACGAGTTGAAGAACGGCCTCGCCAAGCCGCTCTCCGGCATCGGCCTCGCCTTCTCCGCCTCGCTGTTCGGCCTGTCGAGCTCGCTCGTCACCGGCTTCCTCGATCTCCAGGCGGGCCAGGCCCATGCTCGTTTCCACAACGAACTGGAAGATTGGCTGGTCTCCGGCGAGGAGCAGGCCGCGGCGGCGCGCCCCGTGGCGGCGCAGGAGCCGGCCTCGGCCCGTGAACTCACCGAGGCGGTGGACCGGCTCTCGGCCATCATCTCGGAGGGCGCCAACGGCCGCGTGGCGACCCAGGCGATGACCAACCTCGCGGAGGGCATCCAGGGGCTCGTCCAGCACATGCGGGCCGAGCAGCAGATGATCCGCGACTGGGTCGAGGCTCAGGCGACGCGGGAACGTGAACTCAAGCAGGTGCTCGACCGGCTCGGCCGCGAGAAGACCTGATGGCCTCGCTGCGCACGCGCCGGGACCGGAGCCTCAACGTCTGGCCGGGCTATGTCGACGCCCTGGCGACGCTGCTGCTCGCCGTCGTCTTCCTGCTGACGATCTTCGTCGTCGGGCAGTTCTTCCTGTCCCAGGAGATCACGGGCCGCGATTCGGTGCTGAACCGGCTCAACCGGCAGATCGCCGACCTCACCGACCTCCTGGCGCTGGAGCGCTCCACGCGCCGGGCGCAGGAGGAGAGGGCCTCGAACCTGCGCACCACGCTGCTGGGCACCGAGGCCGAGCGCGACAAGCTGAAGGAACAGGCCGGCGCCGCCGCGAGCGGCGACAACCGCCAGGGCGAGCTCGACAAGCAGCTGGTGGCCGAGCGCGCCACCAATGCCCGCGCCGCGTCGCAAATCGATCTCCTCAATGAGCAGATCGGCGCCATGCGCCGCCAGCTCGCCGCCCTGGAGGACGCGCTGGCCGCCAGCGAGAGCCGCGACCGCGAGAGCCAGGCGCGCATCGCCGATCTCGGTAGCCGGCTGAACGTGGCCCTCGCCCAGAAGGTTCAGGAACTCGCACGCTACCGCTCGGACTTCTTCGGCCGCCTGCGCCAGATCCTCGGCAACCGCAGCGACATCCGCGTGGTCGGCGACCGGTTCGTCCTGCAATCGGAGGTGCTGTTCCCGGCGGGCTCGGCGAGCCTGAAGCCCGAAGCGGCGCCCGAACTCGACCGGATCGCCACCGCCATCCTCGATCTGTCGAAGCAGATTCCGGCGGACATTCCCTGGGTCCTGCGTGTCGACGGGCATACCGATGCCCGTCCCATCGCCAGTTCGCAATTCCCGTCGAACTGGTCGCTTTCGGCCGCCCGCGCCATCGCCGTGGTGCAGTACATGGCGGGAAGGGGCATCCCGCCCCAGCGCCTGCTCGCCGCCGCCTTCGGTGAATTCCAGCCCATCGAGGCCGGTACCGGTGACGACGTCTACGCCCGCAACCGCCGCATCGAGCTGAAGCTCACCGAACGTTAAGGCAGGCCCCCTACCGCAGAGGTGCCAGCGCCACCGCCCAGACGACGAACGCGCCAGAGAGCAACCCGAAGGCCATGAATTCCACCGCGCCGGTCAGGATCATCCGCTTGAGCATTGTGATCGCCTCTCGTTGACGCGACGATCTTTGTTCTTGTTTTGTTCTGTGTAAAGCGGGAATTCAGCGCACTCCGCTTCGTGGTTAGCGGGCAGTAAACACGCCGCTGGAGCGCGGTGCCCTCCCCCATGCGCCATGCGTCGACGGTTTGCTCCGCCGCCCGACATGCTCCCCTACGGCCATGCCCGAGACTCCCGCGACCTATCCTTGAGCTTCGTCGTAAAGCGGACAGATAGTCCTCCCTGCGTAAGCCGTTCGACTCCGGAGCACTTGAAAGCTCAATCAGGCAGATGGCGCGCCGCCGGCGGGGACGGAGGCAGGGCGGTCTGGCCTCAGGCCAGCTGCTCGATCAACCCGTCCCGGATGGTGACGCGCCGGTCCATCCGGGCGGCGAGCTCCATGTTGTGGGTGGCCACGAGCGCGGCGAGGCCCGAAGCGCGGACCAGCGAGACGAGGATGCCGAAGACATGCGCCGCCGTGTGCGGGTCGAGGTTGCCGGTAGGCTCGTCGGCCAGCAGCAGGCGCGGGCCGTTGGCGACGGCCCGCGCGATGGCGACGCGCTGCTGCTCGCCGCCCGACAATTCGGCCGGGCGGTGGACCAGACGCTCCTTCAGGCCGAGGAAGCTCAGAAGCTCGGTGGCGCGCGCCTTGGCCTCCTTGGCCCCGAGCCCTCGGATGAGCTGGGGCATCACCACGTTCTCCAGGGCCGAGAATTCCGGCAGGAGGTGGTGGAACTGGTAGACGAAGCCCATCTCCTCGCGGCGAAACCGGGTGCGCTCGGCGTCCGGCATGGCCGCCGTGGGCTGGCCGCCGATATAGACCTCGCCCCCATCAGGCCGCTCCAATAGGCCGGCGAGATGCAGAAGCGTGGATTTACCGGCCCCCGAGGGTGCCACCAGGGCCACGAGTTCGCCGGGCCAGATCGCGAGATCGGCGCCGCGCAGGATGTCGAGGGCTCCCGTTCCCTGCGCGTAGCGGCGTTCGACCTTGGCGAAGAACAGGGCCGGGACCGGCGGCGCACCGGCCTCGTCGGCAGAGGTGGTCATGATGGTTGAATCTCCCCTCAGCCGTAACGCAGGGCCTGCACCGGATCGAGCCGGGCGGCGCGCCAGGAGGGATAGAGCGTCGCCACGAGCGACAGGGCGATGGAGGTGAGGACCACCACCGTGATCTCACCGGAATTCATTTCGGCGGGGATCTCGGCGAGGAACCGCACGGTCGGGTCCCAGGCGGAGGGGAACAGCACCCGCTGGATCGGCTTGATGTTGAGGGTGATGAGCGTGCCCAGTGCCAGCCCGCCCAGCGTACCGACCACGCCGATGAGCGCCCCGTTGATGAGGAAGACCCGCATCACCGTCCCGGGGGTCGCCCCCATCGTCCGCAGGATCGCGATGTCGCTCGACTTGTCGCGCACCAGCAGGATCAGGCCGGAGACGATGTTGAGGGTCGCCACCACGACGATCAGGCTGAGGATGAGGAACATCACGTTCCGCTCCACCTCCAGTGCCCCGAAGAAGGTTCGGTTGCGCTGGCGCCAGTCGGTGAGAAGGACGGGCCGCTCTGCCGCCATCTCGAGATCCGGCCGCAACTGCGCCACCGCATCGGCATTGTCGAGATAGACCTCGATCAGGCTGACGTCGCTGTCACGGTTGAAGAAAGCCTGGGATTCGGCCAGCGGCATGAACACGAAAGTGGCGTCGAACTCGGTCATGCCGATCTCGAAGATCGCCTTGACCGTATAGGCCTTGGTGCGCGGCGCGGTGCCGAACGGTGTCGTCGCGCCCTTCGGCGTGGACAGGGTGATCTGGTCGCCGGCCTGCAGGCCCAGCGATTCGGCGAGCCTCCGGCCGATGGCGACCCCGGTGCCGTCGTCGAACCCGTCGAGCGTGCCGCCCCGGATGGTCTTGGCGATGGACCCGATGGAATCGATGTCCTCGCCCCTGATGCCGCGCACCAGCACGCCGCTGCCGCCATAGGGCGACGAAGCGAAGGCCTGACCTTCCACGAGGGGAATCGCCGAGCGGACGCCGGCGACCTTGGAGAGGCGGTCGGAGAGATCGACGTAATCGGTGAACAGCTTGTCGATGGGCGTGACGAAGACGTGGCCGTTGATACCGACGATCTTCGAGAGCAGTTCGGTACGGAACCCGTTCATCACCGAGAGCACGATGATGAGGGTGGCGACCCCCAGGGTGATGCCGAGGACGGAGAAGAAGGCGACGACGGAGACGCCGCCGCCGCGCCGCCGGGCGCGGAGATAGCGCCCGGCGATGATCCACTCGAAGGCCGCGAAGGGCGGCGTGCTGCCGCGCTTGAACAGGCCGGAGAGACCCGCCAGCCGTTCCTTCACCGTCTCTGCCAGAGCCATACCGGCCTCAGCTCCGCTTCAGGCGCGAGATCAGATCGATGGGAGCCACGCTCTCGCGCTCGCCGCCGGAGCGCCGCTTGATCTCGACCTTGCCCTCGGCGAGGCCGCGCGGACCCACCACGACCTGCCAGGGCAGGCCGATGAGGTCGGCGGTGGCGAATTTGGCGCCGGGACGCTCGTCACGGTCGTCGTAGAGCACCGTCAGGCCGCTGGCCTCGAGGTTGGCCTGGATCTCGGCACAGGCCGCGTCGGTGGCCGCGTCTCCGGTCTTGAGGTTGATGAGGGCGACGTCGAAGGGCGCCACGGAATCCGGCCAGATGATGCCGGCCTCGTCGTGCGAGGCCTCGATGATCGCCGCAACCAGCCGGCTCGGGCCGATACCGTAGGAACCCATATGCACGGGGCGGTCGACGCCGTCCGGCCCGGTGACCTTGGCACCCATGGCCTCGGAATACTTGGTGCCGAAATAGAAGATGTGCCCGACCTCGATGCCGCGCGCGGCCATCTGCTTGTCCTCGCCGACTTCGGCGAAGGCGGCGGGCTCGTGCATCTCTGAGGTGGCGGCGTAGAGCGAGGTCCAACGGTCCACGGTGCCCTGGAGGCCGGCGACGTCGTCGAAATCGGTGGTCACCGGCGGGATATCGAAATCGAGATACTGCTTGTCACAGAACACCTCGCTCTCGCCGGTCTGGGCCAGGATGATGAATTCGTGGCTGAGATCGCCGCCGATCGGGCCGGTATCGGCCCGCATGGGGATCGCCTTGAGGCCGAGGCCGGCGAAGGTGCGCAGGTAGGCGACGAACATCTTGTTGTAGGCGTGCCGGGCCGCCGCCTGATCGATATCGAACGAGTAGGCGTCCTTCATCAGGAATTCGCGCGAGCGCATGGTGCCGAAGCGCGGCCGCACCTCGTCACGGAACTTCCAGGAGATCTGGTAGAGGTTCTTCGGCAGGTCCTTGTAGGAGCGCACGCTGCCGCGGAAGATCTCGGTGATCACTTCCTCGGCGGTGGGGCCGAACAGCATCTCGCGATCGTGCCGGTCGGAAATGCGCAGCATCTCCTTGCCGTAGGCCTCGTAGCGGCCGGATTCCTTCCACAACTCCGCCGACTGGATCGACGGCATCAGCAGCTCGATGGCGCCGGACCGATCCTGCTCCTCGCGGACCACCGCGCAGACCCTGTTGAGCACGCGCAGGCCCAGGGGCAGCCACGCATAGATGCCCGCCGCTTCCTGACGGATCAGGCCGGCCCGCAGCATCAGGCGGTGGGAAACGATCTCCGCCTCCTTGGGCGTCTCGCGCAGGGTCGGCAGGAAATAGCGGGAGAGACGCATCGGGAACCCTGGATCGTTTTGGAGCGCGATCGTACCGCGCATCGTTGCGGGGCACACAACACATTGCATCGAGAAAAGACAAGCGCCGTGCGGCTTAGCGAAAGCCCCGCATGGTCACGGAACCGGGTCGCAGGCGAAAATGGAGCCCAAACCCGCCAACTCTTGCAAAAAAACGCCAGGAATCATCTCCGAAGGCGTGACAATGCGCAATCCAGTTCCTATAAGCGCCCCCGTGATGGTCGCGACGCCCGGAGAGGCAGCGCGAGGTCCGAGTCTCGGGAGGAAATTTCAGCCGCCACGCCGTCAGAAATGCGTGAGATAAAATAGGCTGACACGTCATCTGTCGTCTCAAAAGCAAGGCTCGCGCCTTGCTTTTTTTATGGCCGAAGCGGACTCGCGGATATGGGGGCAGGCCGAACCGGTCCGCCACCCGATCGCGGCGCTACAGCCCCGACAACTCGAAGATCGGGATCACCACGAGAAACACGAGGCTGGCGAGCAACGTCGTCCAGATCGCCTTCTCGAGCAGACGCGGCGCCGCGGGCGCCCCCGGATCCTGCCCAGGCACGATCCGCGACGGATCGGTCTCGACCTGATTGCGGAGCGGGAGGATGACGAAGAGCAGCGTCCACCACACCACGAAATACAGGGCGAAGGCCCCGAACACCGTCAGCTTGAACAACACCACGGCCAGAGCCGCCACGGCCGAGACGATGACGACCATGGTGGCCAGCGTGCGCCAGACCGTCGCCGAGACGGTCCGGACGAGGGCGTTCACGCCGCTCACACCTGCTCCAGCTCGACGAGGGTGCCGAGGAAGTCCTTGGGGTGGAGAAAGAGAACCGGCTTGCCATGGGCGCCGATCTTCGGCTCGCCGGTGCCGAGGACGCGGGCGCCCTGGGCCTTCAGCTTGTCGCGGGCGGCGATGATGTCGTCGACCTCGTAGCAGACATGGTGCACGCCGCCATTCGGGTTGCGCTCCACGAAGCTCTTGATGGGCGAGCCCTCGCCCAGCGGCGACATCAGCTCGACCTTGCTGTTGG
This sequence comes from Methylobacterium sp. Leaf85, assembly GCF_001422125.1. NCBI lineage: Bacteria > Pseudomonadati > Pseudomonadota > Alphaproteobacteria > Hyphomicrobiales > Methylobacteriaceae > Methylobacterium > Methylobacterium sp. Leaf85. The sequence goes on from NZ_LMME01000031.1 coordinate 29,990, forward strand.
GCAGGTTCACGAACACCACCGTGACGCCGTGCTCCGGCTGCGGCAGGGGCTCGGTGACCGTGGCGCCGAGGGTGTCACGATAGATGGCACAGGCCGCGTCGAGGTCGCGCACGGCGATGGCCACGTGGTTCAGGCGTCCGATCATGGTTTGCTCCCCTCTCTGCGTCATCTGTGCGCGCATTCCCCTCCCCCATAGGGGGAGGGAGGCAGCCTCACACCTCCACCACCTGCACGTGGCAGGCGGGCTTCTTGCCCCAGGCCTCGTTCACGGCCGAGCGGATCGCGCGGTCGACCGCCTTCTCGACGGCCTCGGCATCCTTGCGCTTCTGCTTCGACAGACCGCTGAGCGTGCGCGTCACCGCCTCGACGGCGACGTCGAGCATCGGCTGGCCGTTCTTGCCGCGATTGGGCAGGCCCATGATGTCGATGGCCGGCTCGCCCAGAACCTCGCCCTGGACATCGATGGCGATGGCGACGGACACGACGCCGGATTGCGACAGCTTGCGCCGCTCGGGGATGGCGCGGTCCTTGGCGTCGATGAGGATGTTGCCATCCTTGAACAGGCGGCCGGCCTTCACGTGCTCGACGATCTCCGGCGTGCCGGGGGCGAGGCGCACGACGCTGCCGTTGCGGGCCTTGACCACGTTGCCGACGCCCTGGGCCAGGGCGAAGCGGGCGTGCTCGTCGAGATGCAGCGCCTCGCCGTGAACGGGGATCGCGGTCCTCGGCCGGGTCCAGGCATACATCTCGGCCATCTCGTCGCGGCGCGGGTGGCCCGAGACGTGGACGAGCTTCGTCCGGTCGGTCACCACCTCGATGCCGGCATTGATCAGGTCGTTGATGATCGCGCCCACCGCCCGCTCGTTGCCGGGAATGGCGCGGGACGAGAAGATCACGCGGTCGCCCGCAGCCAGCGTCACGTCGGGATGATCGTCACGGGAGACACGGGCCAGCGCCGCGCGCTCTTCGCCCTGCGAGCCGGTGAGCAGGCAGACCACCTTGTCGCGGGGCAGGTAGCCGTAGCTGTCGGCGGAACGGAAATCGGGCAGGCCGTCGAGGAAGCCGCATTCGCGGGCGACGCCGATGACCCGGTCCATGGCCCGGCCGACGGCGATGACCTCGCGGCCGCAATCGCGTGCCGCTTCGGCCACCGCCCGCATGCGGGCGACGTTGGAGGCAAAGGTGGTGACGGCGACCCGGTGAGGTGCTTCGGCGATCAATTCGCGCAAGGTGGCGGCGACCTCGGCCTCGCTCGGGCTGCGGCCCTCGCGCACGACATTGGTCGAATCGCTGATCATGGCGAGGATGCCCTCGTCGCCCAGCTTGCGGAACGAGGCTTCCGAGGTGACGTCGCCGAGGATCGGCGTGGCGTCGAGCTTCCAATCGCCCGTATGCAGGACGAGGCCGTGCGCCGTGCGGATGGCGACCGCGTTCGATTCCGGGATCGAGTGCGAGACGGGAACGTACTCGATCTCGAACGGACCGACCGTCACCGGCTTGTGCGCAGCGATCTCGCGCAGGATCACCTTCGGCGCGCCCGGCTCGCTGAGGCGGCGTGCCTCGAGCAGGTTCTTGGCAAAGCGCGTGGCGTAGACCGGCGCCTTGAGCTTGGGCCACAATTCACCGATGGCGCCGATATGGTCCTCGTGCGCATGGGTGATGAAGATGGCGAGGAGGTCGTCCTTGCGCTCCTCGATGAAGCTGAGATCGGGGAACATCAGGTCGATGCCCGGGAAGCCCTCTTCCCCGGCAAAGCCCATCCCGCAATCGACCATGATCCATTTCCGCCGCTTCTCCGGCCCGAAGCCGTAGAGCGCCGCATTCATGCCGATCTCGCCCACGCCGCCGAGCGGCACGAAGACGAGTTCGTCTTGCCCTGTCGTCATCACTGTCAAACCTCAAGCCGCCGTCGCGGCCGAACCCAAATGCACCTCGCCCGCCGTCACGGTCCGTCGCGTCCCATCATCCGATCGGACGACGAGCCGCCCCGCCTCGTCGATCGTCTCGAAAATTCCTTGCACGATCTCGCCGCCGATCCGCACCGAGACCGGTGCGCCGATCCCGGCGGCGTCGTCGAGCCAAAGCCGGCGGATCGTTGAGAATCCGCCGCCCCGGCTCCAGAGTCGCGCTGCAGCGACGATCTCGTCCGACAGGTAATCGAACAGATCCTCGGCGCGCGTTTCGTACGAACTCTGACTGAGGCTTGTCGCGGGATAAGGCAAGTCCTGCGGTGACGCGGCGACGTTGACGCCAAAGCCGATCACCGCCGATCTGCGCCCGCCGGGATGAGTCTCCGCTTCCAGAAGCAGACCCGCGAGCTTCGCGCCGGAGACCAGAACGTCGTTGGGCCATTTCAGCCGGAAGGGGCTTATCCCACCAGATCTCAGACAATCGATCTCATCCTGAGGTGCCGCGCCAGCGGCCTCGCAGGAGGGCTCCCGTGGGTCGCGCGAGAACTGGAGCCCTCCTGCGAAGCCTCCTTTGCGCTCCGGCGCCTCAGGACGATGAGGCAATTTGATCGTTCGCTTCAGAGCCGCGATCAGCGCGACGCCTGCCACGAACCCCAAGCTCGGCACCCGGACCGGATCGACGTCCGAGACCGGCCAGAGCAGGCTGGCGGTAAGGTTGCCGGGCAGGGAGGCCCAGGTGCTTCCCCTGCGACCACGCCCCGCCTCCTGCCGGAGCGCGACGACCCAGAGCGGCCCCCTCTCGCCCTGGCGCGCGAGCTCCATCGCCTGGGTGTTGGTGGAGCCTAGGCTCTCGTGAACGTGAAGACGATGCCCGGCGGCCTTGGCCGCCGGGCCGAGGCGATATCCCGACACGATCCTAGAACAGTGACTTGGCCGCGGCCCCCGCCGCGCTGACCAGAGGAGACGGCACGAGGAAGAAGAGCACCACCACCGCGCTCGACAGGCCCAGCACGATGCGCAGGCCCGGCGCCATGGTCTCGTACGGGGCCTGGGGCTCGTCGAAATACATCACCTTGACGAGGCGCAGGTAGTAGAACGCGCCGACCACGGAGGTGACGACACCGATCACCGCGAGACCGACGAGATCGGCCTTTATGGCGGCGGCGAAGACGTAGAACTTGCCGAAGAACCCGGCCAGGGGCGGAATGCCGGCGAGAGAGAACATCATCGCGGCGAGGCAGAAGGCCAGGACCGGATGCGTGCGCGAGAGACCGGAGAGGTCGTCCACCGTCTCGTACATCTGGCCGCCGCGCCGCAGGGACAGGAGCACCGCGAAGGCGCCGAGCGTCATGGCGAGATAGATGATCATGTAGATCACCACGCCGCGGATCCCCTCCTCCGAGGCGGCGGCGAGGCCGATCAGCGCGTAGCCGATATTGCCGATGGAGGAATAGGCCATCAGGCGCTTGATCGAGCGCTGGCCGATGGCCGCGAAGGAGCCGAGCGTCATCGACGCGATGGCGACGAAGACGATGATCTGCTGCCAGATCGCGGTCACATCCGGGAAGGCGCCGATGAACACCCGCACGGTCATGGCGACGGCAGCCATTTTCGGCGCCGAGGCGAAGAACGCCGTCACCGGTGTCGGCGAGCCCTCGTAGACATCCGGCGTCCACATGTGGAACGGCACGGCGGACATCTTGAAGGCGACGCCGGCGGCCACGAACACGATGCCGAGCACGATGCCGATGCCGGCATTGTCGTTGAGCGCGGAGACGATGCCGGGGAAGGAGACGGTTCCGGTGAAGCCGTAGACCAGCGACGAGCCGTAAAGCAGCATCCCCGACGACAAGGCGCCGAGGACGAAGTATTTCAGCCCGGCTTCCGTGGATTTCAGGTTGTCGCGGTGGAAGGCGGCGATGACATAGGCCGCCAGGGACTGCAGTTCGAGGCCGAGATAGAGGGCGATCAGGTCGTTGGCCGAGGCCATCACCATCATGCCGATGGTGCAGAGCACGATCAGGATCGGGAACTCGAACCGGTCGATGCGTTCGCGCTGGAAATAGTCGCGCGACAGCAGGATCGTGGCCGCCGAGCCGAGCAGGATCAGCGCCTTCATCACCTTCGAGAAATTGTCGACGATGAACGACCCGTTGAGGGTCGTGACCTTCGCGCCCGACTGCGACACGACCACGAAGAAGGCGAGGATCAGCAGGATGAGCGCGCCGACATTGACGGTCTCGACAGAGCGCTCGCCCCGGAAGGCGCCGTAGAGGATCAGCCCCAGCACGCCGATCGCGAGGATCAGCTCCGGCATCACCGGCGAAAGCGAGGGCAGGACGGCCTGGATAGCGGTCATCTGACGTAGACCTTCAGCGCGCCACGGGCGGGATCACCGCCGCGGTCTGCGTGTTCGAGAGCGCGGTCTTCATGCTCTGCATCAGCGCCTCCGTGGAGGGGGCGAAGGTGTCGAGGATGGGCGCGGGATGCACGCCGTAATAGATCGTCAGGGCGACGAGCGGCGCGATGATGATCTTCTCCCGCAGGTCGAGATCGAGGATGCCCTGGAGGTTGGGCTTCTCGAGCTTGCCGTAGATCACCCGGGCGTAGAGCCACAGGGCGTATCCGGCCGAGAGGATGATGCCGAAGACGGAGAAGAAGGCGACGGTGGGGTTGGCCTTGAAGGCCCCCATCATGGCCAGGAACTCACCGACGAAGCCCGACGTGCCGGGGAGGCCGACATTGGCCATGGTGAACACCATCATCGCCGCAGCATAGAGCGGCATGCGCTTCACGAGGCCGCCATAGGCCGCGATCTCGCGGGTGTGCATCCGGTCGTAGACCACGCCGACGCAGACGAAGAGCGCGCCCGAGACGATGCCGTGCGAGATCATCAGGAACAGGGCGCCCTGGATGCCCTGCTCGTTGAGGGTGAACAGGCCCAGGGTCACGAAGCCCATATGCGCCACCGACGAATAGGCGATGAGCTTCTTGATGTCGGTCTGCATCAGCGCGATCAGCGACGTGAAGATGATCGCGATGACCGAGAGAGCGAAGACCATCGGTGCGAAAGAGGCGCTGGCATCCGGGAACATCGGCAGCGAAATTCGGATGAAGCCGTATCCGCCCATCTTGAGCAGGATGCCGGCGAGGATCACAGAACCGGCGGTGGGCGCCTCCACGTGGGCGTCGGGCAGCCAGGTATGGACCGGCCACATCGGCATCTTCACCGCGAAGGAGGCGAAGAAGGCGAGCCACAGCCAGTATTGCATGCCGACGGGGAAGCGGGTGTGCAGCAGGGTCGGGATGTCGGTGGTGCCGGCGTGCCAGTACATCGCCATGATGGCGAGGAGCATCAGCACCGAGCCGAGCAGGGTGTAGAGGAAGAACTTGAAGCTCGCGTAGATCCGGCGCTTGCCGCCCCAGATGCCGATGATGAGGAACATCGGGATCAGGCCGGCCTCGAAGAACAGATAGAACAGCACGAGGTCGAGGGCCTGGAACACGCCGATCATCGTCGTCTCGAGGACGAGGAAGGCGACGAAATACTCCTTCACCCGCGTGTTCACCGAGAGCCACGACGCGCCGATGCAGAACGGCATCAGGAACGTGGTCAGCAGGATCAGGGGCATCGAGAACCCGTCGACGCCGAGCTTGAACTTGATCGTCTCGGCGAGCCAGCCGTGGGTCTCCACGAGCTGGAAGCTCGACGTCGACGGATCGAACCGGCCCCAGGCCACGAGGCTGAGGAGGAAGGTGACGATGGTGGTCGCGAGCGCGGCCCAGCGGGCATTGCGCTTCACGCTCTCGGATTCGTCGCCGAGGGACAGGATGAAGGCCGCGCCGCAGAGCGGTACGATCAGCAGGCCTGAGAGAATGCCGAGGCCGAACATCTAGCGGGCACTCCGATACGGGTTGGCGACCGTCATTGCGCGAGACATCAGTGCCCGACCTTCGGCAGGCCGGTGAGCATGTACCAGCTGATGATCGCGGCGACGCCGATGAGCATGACGAAGGCGTAGTGATAGACGTAGCCGGTCTGGAGCCGGACCACGCCGCGGGTGACGTCGAGCACGCGCGTGGCGATCCCGTCGGGGCCGAGCCCGTCGATGACGCGCCCGTCGCCCTCCTTCCACAGGAACTTGCCGAAGTTCTTGGCCGGCCGGACGAAGATGCGCTCGTAGAGTTCGTCGAAATACCACTTGTTGAGCAGGAATTGGTACAGGCTCGGCTGCTGCGCGGCGAGCTGGCGCGGCAGTTCCGGCCGGCGGATATACATCCAGAAGGCCAGCAGGAAGCCGATCACCAGCATGATGAAGGGCGAGTAAGCGACCAGCGCCGGCACCGAATGGATGTCGTGCATGATGTGGTTGTCGGGGCCGTGGCCGAGGGCATGCCCCCAGAACGACTCCATGCCCTCGCCGATGAAGCGGTTCTTGAAGATCAGACCGGCGAAGAGCGCGCCGAAGGCAAGGATCGCCAGCGGGATCGTCATCACCAACGGGCTCTCATGCGGCGTGTGCGCATGGTCGTGGTGCTCGATGGCGCTGTGCGACGCGGGCTCGACGTCGTGGCCCTTGTCGTCATGGGCGACGCCTTCGTGGTGGCCCGGCGCACCGTCCGCCTGGACCGCCGCGTGCGCATGCGCCGAGGCCGGTGCCGCGTGATGGTCGTCATGATGAGCGGCGCCGTGATCGGAGCCATGACCGGCCCAGCGCGCCGGTCCTTCGAAGGTCATGAAGAACAGACGCCAGGAATAGAACGAGGTCATCAGGGCGGCGATGACGGTGGCCAGGAAGGCGAGCGTGTGGCCCGGCCGCGTCGAGGCGTAGGCCGCCTCGATGATCGCATCCTTCGAGTAGTAGCCGGCGGTGAAGGGGAAGCCGATCAGCGCCAGGGTGCCGATGGTCATCATCGCCGAGGTGAAGGGAATGTAGCGGCGCAAAGCGCCCATGTTCCGCATGTCCTGCTCGTGGTGCATCGCGTGGATGACCGAGCCAGCGCCGAGGAACAGCAGCGCCTTGAAGAAGGCATGGGTGAAGAGGTGGAAGACGGCGGCCGAATACGCGCCGACGCCGAGCGCCACGAACATGTAGCCGAGCTGCGAACAGGTCGAGTAGGCGATGACCCGCTTGATGTCGTTCTGCACCATGCCGATCGTGGCCGCGAAGAACGCGGTGATGCCGCCGATGACGGTCACCACGATGAGGGCATTGGGCGCCACCTCGAACAGGGGCGATAGGCGCGCCACCATGAACACGCCGGCGGTGACCATGGTCGCGGCGTGGATCAGGGCGGAGACCGGGGTCGGCCCTTCCATGGCGTCGGGCAACCACGTGTGGAGCATGAACTGCGCCGACTTGCCCATGGCGCCCATGAACAGGAGCAGGCACGCCAGGGTCATGGCGTTCCAGTCATAGCCGAGGAAGTGGAAGGTGGCGTCCTTGAACTCGGCGGCGCGCGGCAGGATGCCGTCGAAGGCCACGGAACCGAACAGGACGAAGACGAGGAAGATGCCGAGCGAGAAGCCGAAATCGCCGACGCGGTTGACGATGAAGGCCTTCATCGCCGCCGCATTGGCCGAGGGCTTCTCGTACCAGAACCCGATCAGCAGGTAGGAGGCGAGGCCGACGCCTTCCCAGCCGAAGAACATCTGCACCAGGTTGTCGGCCGTCACCAGCATCAGCATGGCGAAGGTGAACAGTGACAGGTAGGCGAAGAAGCGCGGCCGGTGCGGATCCTCCGCCATGTAGCCCACGGAGTAGAGGTGGACGAGGGTCGAGACCGTCGTCACCACCACCAGCATCACAACGGTGAGCGTGTCGATCCGGAAAGCCCAGTCGACGACGAGGTCGCCGGCGGTGAACCATGTCGCCACCTGCACGCGGGTGGCGTGGTCCGAGCCCGGTACCTCGAAGAAGGCGCCCCAGGACAGGAGGGCGGAGAAGGCGAGGAAGCCGGTGGTGATGTACTCGCACACGCGAGGGCCGAGCTGGCGGCCGAACAGGCCGGCGAGCAGGGCGCCGATGAGCGGGAAGAAGACGATCGCGTGATACATCGCTGGCTGGCCCGGCCTCCGGAAGCGTACCGGATGACCGGCCTCGCTCCATTCTCGTCAATGGGATCGCGCGGGGTGCCGCGCGGCTCGGCTTGGGGGAAGATCAGCCCTTCATCATGTTCACGTCCTCCACCGCGATGGAGCCGCGGTTTCGGAAGAAGACGACGAGGATGGCGAGCCCGATGGCCGCCTCCGCCGCCGCCACCGTGAGCACGAACAGGGCGAAGACCTGGCCGGTGATGTCGTTGAGATGGGTGGAGAACGCCACGAGGTTGATGTTCACCGCGAGCAGGATGAGCTCCACCGACATCAGGATGACGATGATGTTCTTGCGGTTCACGAAGATGCCGAGCACGCCGAGCGTGAACAGGATCGCCGCCACCGTGAGATAATGGCTCAAGCCGATCATGAGCGCTGATCCTTCTGCAGAGCCGACATCAGACCTCGACACCCTGGCGCGAGGGCACCTTGCGGGTCTCCACCGCCATGTCCTGCGTCCGCGCGTTCTGCACGGAGATGTTCTGGCGCTTCACGCCCGGCCTGTCGCGCAGGGTGAGCACGATGGCACCGATCATCGCCACCAGCAGGATGAGCCCGGCCAGCTGAAAGTAGAAGACGTAATCCGTGTAGAGCACGCGCCCGAGCATCTGGGTGTTGGTGACGCCCTCGACATTGGCAAGCGGACCCAGCGGCGCCTGCATCAGGCCGGGATCGATCGTCCAGGAGCCCACCACGAGCAGGAGTTCGATGAGGAAGACGGCCCCGATCAGCGCCCCCACGGGGAGGTATTGCTGGAAGCCCTGGCGCAGCTGCGCGAAATCCACGTCGAGCATCATCACGACGAAGAGGAACAGAACGGCGACCGCGCCGACATAGACCACCACGAGGATCATCGCGAGGAACTCGGCGCCCATCAGGACGAACAGGCCCGCCGCGTTGACGAAGGTCAGGATGAGGAAGAGCACCGACGCGACTGGATTGCGCGAGGTGATCACCATGAACGCGGACGCGATCGCGATGCCGGCGAACAGGTAGAAGAAGGCTGCGGCTGCACTCATGCGACTATGGAGATCAGCCGTCCCGAGGACGGCCCCTTCTGCCGAAATTCAAACCAGCCCGTGCAGGCCGCCCGTCTATAGAACCCACCCCTGCGGCGCACAACCGCCGGGGCTCCCGTCATCACCGGTATGGCGCGTCCACCGCGATGTTGCGCGCGATCTCGCGCTCCCAGCGGTCGCCGTTCAGGAGCAGCTTGTCCTTGTCGTAGAGAAGCTCCTCGCGGGTCTCCACGGAGAATTCGAGATTCGGCCCCTCGACGATGGCATCCACCGGGCAGGCCTCCTGGCACATGCCGCAATAGATGCACTTCACCATGTCGATGTCGTAGCGCGTGGTGCGCCGCGTGCCGTCGTTACGGCGCGGGCCGGCCTCGATGGTGATGGCCTGCGCCGGGCAGATCGCCTCGCACAGCTTGCAGGCGATGCAGCGCTCTTCCCCGTTGGGATAGCGGCGCAGCGCATGCTCCCCGCGGAAGCGCGGACCGCGATGCCCCATCTCGAAAGGGTAGTTGATCGTGGCCTTGGGTTTGAAGAAGTAGCGCATGGCGAGGGCGAACCCCGACACGAACTCCTTCAGCAGCAGACCCTTGGCGACCTGATCGAGCTTCATGGCGCGATCTCCCTTATGCGTTGCATCATGCCCCCGGCGCGAGGCCGGTGAGCTTGAGGACGAAGGCGACGACGACGACCGAGACGAGCGAGAGCGGAAGGAACACCTTCCAGCCGAGGCGCATGAGCTGGTCGTAGCGGTAGCGCGGCACCATGGCCTTCACCATGGCGATCATGAAGAACAGGAAGCTCGCCTTCAGAGCGAACCAGATCAGCCCCGGCACCCAGGTGAAGGGCGCGAACGGGATCGGCGAGAGCCAGCCGCCGAGGAACAGCACCGTTCCGAGCGCGCACATGGTCATGATCGCCACGTACTCGCCGAGCATGAACAGCAGGTACGGCGTCGAGGAATACTCGACCATGTAGCCCGCCACGAGCTCCGATTCGGCCTCCGGCAGATCGAAGGGCGGGCGGTTGGTTTCGGCGAGTGCCGAGATGAAGAACACCACGAACATCGGGAACAGCCAGAGCCAGTACCAGCCGAGGATGCCGAGCGAAGTGTCCTGCGCCATGACGATGCGCGAGAGGTTGAGCGAGCCGGCGCAGAGCAGGACGCAGATGATGACGAAGCCGAGGGACACTTCGTAGGAGATCATCTGCGCGGCGGAGCGCAGGGCGCCGAGGAAGGCGTATTTCGAGTTCGAGGCCCAGCCGCCCATCAGCACGCCGTAGACGCCCAAGCTCGAGATCGCGAAGATGTAGGTGATGCCGACATTGAGATCGGCGATGGCCCAGCCTTCCGCCAGCGGGATCACCGCCCAGCCCGCCAGGGCCAGCGTGGCGAAGACCAGGGGCGCCAGCAAGAACAACGCCTTGTTGGCGCCGGCCGGGATCACCGGCTCCTTCAGCACGAACTTCAGGAGATCGGCGAAGGATTGCAGCAGGCCCCAGGGCCCGACCACGTTGGGGCCGCGCCGCAGCTGCACTGCCGCCCAGATCTTGCGATCGGCCAGCAGCGCGTAGGCGATGAAGACGAGAAGCAGCGCCAGGAGCACGAAGCTCTTGAGCACCAGAAGCAGGACGGTGCCGACGATTTCCAGCATGGTCGGCAGCCCCTATTCCGCCGCTTCGAGTCCGCGCGTCCGCGCGAGGCTCGAACATTCGGCCAGCACGCGCGAGGCGCGGGCGATGGCGTTGGTGAGATAGAAGTCCGGCACCGCCGACACGAAGGCCGAGCGGTTCGCCTCGCCGCCGAGGCTCGCCAGGGTCTCGACCGTGGCGGCGACGTCGCCCGGCGCCACCGCGTCGAGGGCGGCGAAATGCGGATATTCCGCATAGAGCGCGCGCCGCAGGGCGCCGAGGGAGTCGAAGGCCAGGCGCTTGCCGAGAACATCGGACAGGGCGCGCAGGATCGCCCAATCCTCGCGGGCGTCGCCCGGCGGGAAGCCGGCGCGGTTGGTGGTCTGCACCCGGCCTTCGAGGTTCACGAAGGTGGCGTTCTTCTCGGTATAGGCGGCCCCCGGCAGGATCACGTCGGCGCGGGTGGCGCCACGGTCGCCGTGGGTGCCCTGGTAGATCACGAAGGCACCGGCACCGATCTCGATCTCGTCGGCGCCGAGGTTGAACAACACGTCCAGGGCACCCGGCTCGGCCATCGCGGCGAAGTCGAGCCCCCCCTCCCCCGGCACGAAGCCGAGATCGAGGGCGCCGACACGGGCGGCGGTGGTCTGGAGCACGGCGAAACCCTTCCATTCCGACGTGACCGCCCCGACGTCCTTGGCGAGCTTGGCCGCCGCCGAGAGGATGGCGGCTCCGTCCGGACGGGACAGCGCCCCGGTCCCGACGATGACGAGGGGACGGCTCGCACCCTTCAGCACCTCGGCGAAGCTGTGCCGACCGGCGGCGATGTCGGCCAGGGTGTCGGGGCCGGCGCCGAGATAGGTATGGGGATAGGTGAGATCCACGGCCTCGCCGATGAGGCCCACTGCCAGCGGCGCCATCCGCCAGCGCTTGCGGATGCGCACGTTGAGGAGCGAGGCTTCCAGGCGCGGATTGGTCCCGACCAGGAGAATCGCGTCCGCATCCTCGATCCCCGGGATGGTGGGATTGAAGGCGTAGGCGGCCCGGCCCCAGGCGGGATCGATCGCCTCGCCGGCCTGACGGCAATCGAGATTGGTCACGCCGAGCGACCCCATCAGGGTCTTCAGGGCATAGATCTCCTCCACGGCGGCGAGATCGCCGACGATGGCGCCGACGCGCTTCGGATCGGCGCTCTTCGTCTTCGCGGCGATGGCCGCGAAGGCCTCACCCCAGGAGGCCGGACGCAGGCGGCCGTTCTCGCGCAGATACGGACGGTCGAGACGCTGCGCGCGCAGGCCGTCCACCGCGTGGCGGGTCTTGTCGGAGATCCACTCCTCGTTGATGTCCTCGTTGACGCGCGGCTCGATCTGCATCACCTCGCGGCCACGGGCATCGACGCGGATGGCGCAGCCGACCGCATCCATCACGTCGATGGATTCGGTCTTCGACAGCTCCCAGGGCCGCACCTCGTAGCTCTGCGGCTTATGGACGAGGGCGCCCACCGGGCAGAGATCGGCGACGTTGCCCTGGAGCTCGGAGCCCATGGCGCTCTCGAGATAGCTCGTGATCTCCATGTCCTCGCCGCGGCCGATGGCGCCGAGATCCGGCACGCCGGCCACTTCCGCCAGGAAGCGGACGCAGCGGGTGCAATGGATGCAGCGGTTCATGGCGGTCCGCACCAGCGGGCCGATGTATTTCTCTTCGACCGCCCGCTTGTTCTCGCCGTAGCGGGTCGAATCGACGCCGTAGGCCATGGCCTGATCCTGCAGATCGCAATGGCCGCCCTGGTCGCAGATCGGGCAATCGAGCGGGTGGTTGATGAGGAGGAACTCCATCACCCCCTCGCGGGCCTTCTTCGTGGTTCCCGACCGGGTGAGGATCTCGGGCGGCTCGCCGTTTGGGCCGGGCCGGCAATCCTTCACCGCGTAGGCGCAGGAGGCCACGGGCTTCGGAGCGCCCTTCAACTCCACCAGGCACATGCGGCAATTGCCGGCGATGGACAGCCGTTCGTGGAAGCAGAAGCGCGGGATCTCCGCGCCCGCGACTTCGCAGGCCTGCAGCAGGGTGTACTCGGCCGGAACATCGACCTCGGTGCCGTCGACGATGAGCTTGGTCATGCGTGCTTCTCGGTGTCGAACATCGGTCCGAAAGACATGGCGATCACTCCGCCGCGATCCGCACAGGATCGCTATGCGGGTTGGCGCTGTAGCGGTCGATGCGCTTTTCGATCTCGGGGCGGAAATGGCGGATGAGGCCCTGGATCGGCCAGGCCGCCGCGTCGCCGAGGGCACAGATCGTGTGGCCCTCGATCTGCTTCGTCACGTCGAGGAGCATGTCGATCTCGCGGCGCTGGGCGCGGCCCTCGGCCATGCGCAGCATCACGCGCCACATCCAGCCGGTGCCCTCGCGGCAGGGCGTGCACTGGCCGCAGCTCTCGTGCTTGTAGAAATAGGCGATGCGGGCAATGGCCGAGACGATGTCCGTGGAGCGGTCGAGAACGATCACCGCCGCCGTGCCGAGGCCGGAGCCGAGGCCGCGCAGGGTGTCGAAATCCATCTTGGCGTCGATGATCTGCTCGGCCGGCACCAGGGGCACCGAAGAGCCGCCGGGGATGGAGCAGAGCAGGTTGTCCCAGCCGCCGCGCATGCCGCCGCAATGCTTGTCGATGAGCTCGCGGAAGGTGATGCCGAGCTCTTCCTCGACGTTGCAGGGCTTGTTGACGTGGCCCGACACGCAGAACAGCTTGGTGCCGGTGTTGTTCTTGCCGCCCAACCCTGCGAACCAGGCGCCGCCCCGGCGCAGGATGGTGCCCGCCACCGCGATGGACTCGACGTTGTTCACCGTGGTGGGACAGCCGTAGAGGCCCATATTGGCCGGGAAAGGCGGCTTCAGCCGCGGCATGCCCTTCTTGCCCTCGAGGCTTTCCAGCAGCGCCGTCTCCTCGCCGCAGATATAAGCGCCGGCACCGTGATGGACGTAGATGTCGAACGGGTAACCGTGGACGTTGTCCTTGCCCACGAGGCGGGCCGCATAAGCCTCGTCCACCGCCTTCTGCAGGGCGTGCTTCTCCGCCACGTACTCGCCGCGGATGTAGATGTAGCAGGCATGGGCGGCCATCGAGAACGAGGCTAGCATGCAGCCCTCGATCAGGAGATGCGGATCGTGCCGCATGATCTCCCGGTCCTTGCAGGTGCCCGGCTCGGATTCGTCGGCGTTGACCACAAGGTAATGCGGCCGCCCATCCGACTTCTTGGGCATGAACGACCATTTCAGGCCCGTCGGGAAGCCGGCACCGCCGCGCCCGCGAAGCCCGGACGCTTTCATCTCGTCGATGATCCAGTCGCGGCCCATTTCCAGCAGGAACTTGGTGCCGTCCCAGGCACCACGCTTCCTGGCCTCGTCGAGACCGGGGGAATGAAGGCCGTACAGATTGGTGAAGATGCGATCCTGATCGGAGAGCATGTCAGTTCCCCTCCGTCTTCGGAGCGCCGGGATTGGGCGCCGTCTTCCTCGGCTTGGCGGCCGTCGGAGGCGACGTCGCGTCGTCCGGCCCCAGATCGTCGCTGGCACCCGAGGCGAGGGGCTGCGGCGGCGGCTCGTCCCGGGGCAGGTCGGATTGCGTTCCTGCTTCGGCACCGGCGGCTTCGACGCGCGCAACCGTCACACCGGCATCGGCCGTGGGATGACCCGGCTGGACCTTGGAGTCCGTGGCATCCGCGGCATCAACCTTATCACCGGCCTTGACCGGCTCTTCGCCTCCGGCCGAACGCTGGGCAGGGCCGTCCGAGGCCGACGAGGCGGCGGCGCGGCCTGCATCGGGTTTGGCGGGTTTGGGATCGGTGGCGGCGCGCTGCTCGGAAGACGCAGCTTCGGATTTGCCCTCGGACGTGGTGTCGTCGGCCGCATGCTCCTCGAAGCGCTTGCGCCAGGCGCCCACTCGGGAGCCGTCGAACAAGGTCGCGTCGGTGAGGGTATCGGCGCCGCCCTTCGGCTCGGACGAGGTGCGCCCCACCTGCGAACCGACCTTCACCGGGCGGCCGGCCGCCAGATCGTCCATCAGCGTGCCGAGGAGATCCGGCGTCAGGTCCTCGTAGTAATCCTGGTTGATCTGCGCCATCGGCGCGTTGCAGCAGGCGCCGAGGCACTCGACTTCGAGCCAGGAGAAGTTGCCGTCGGCGCTCACATGGCCGGGCGCACCGAGACGCTCGTGAAGGTAGTCCTTCAACTCGCGCGCGCCGCAGGAATCGCACGGCACCGTGCCGCAGAGCTGGATCCAGAACCGGCCCACGGGCTCGAGGGCGAACATCGTGTAGAAGGTCGCCACTTCGAGCACGCGGATATGCGGCATACCGAGTTCGGCGGCCACCGCCTCGATCGCCTTCTGCGGCAGCCAACCGCCATTCTGCTCCTGCGCCTTCCACAGCAACGGAATCACGGCCGAGGCCTGACGCCCTTCCGGGTATTTCTCGATTTGACCCTTCGCCCAGTCGGCGTTCTCGGAAGAGAACGCGAAGGACGCGGGCTGCTCGGCGGCGGGGGCGAGTCTGCGGTTCGCCATAGCTTATTCGGCGTCCTTTATGTCAGCAGGCAGCGGCGTACCGGTCTCGGCAGCACCGCACTCCCAGAACTTACCGTCCGGAATCGGCCGACCACGATCCCTCTCGATCATGGGCATGTTGAAGCAATCACAATGCGAGTCTGAATGCCGCACGAGATCGGTGAAACCCGGCGTACCGGGCTCGCCGATGCGGCGCTCAACAGTCCCGCGGCCGGTCTCCTTGAAGGCATCAGGCAGGCTGCGAAGCGTTTCGTACTGGGCGCAGGAAACGTCGGCCCAAGCCGGCAAGTTGCCGGCAAGCATCGACGCTACCGTGACCGAGAGAGCTGTTCTCACCGGTCCACCTCGCCGAACACGATGTCGAGCGTGCCGAGCACGCAGGACACGTCGGCCAGCATGTGGCCGCGGCACATCCAGTCCATGGCCTGGAGATGGGCGAAACCCGGAGCGCGTATCTTGCAACGGTAGGGCTTGTTGGTGCCGTCGGCGACGAGATAGACGCCGAACTCGCCCTTGGGGGCTTCGACCGCTGCGTAGACCTCGCCGGCCGGGACGTGGAAGCCTTCGGTGTAGAGTTTGAAGTGGTGGATGAGCGCTTCCATCGATCGCTTCATCTCGCGGCGCGGCGGCGGGGCGAACTTGCCGTCGGTGGCCGCGATCCGCCCCTGTCCGGCGGGCTCGCGCAGCTTCACGCAGCATTGCCGCATGATCTTGGCCGATTCGCGCATCTCTTCCATGCGGATGACCTGGCGATCGTAGGTGTCGCCGTTCCTGCCCACGGGGACGTCGAACTCCATCTCCTCGTAGCACTCGTAGGGCTGCGACTTGCGCAGGTCCCACGGGATGCCGGAGCCGCGCACCATCACCCCGGAGAAGCCCCAGGCCATGGCCTCGTCCACGGTGACGATGCCGATGTCGACGTTGCGCTGTTTGAAGATGCGGTTGCCCATGACGAGGTTGTCGAGGTCGTCCACCACCTGCAGGAACGGGTCGATGAAGGCCTCGATGTCGTCGATCAGCGCCGGCGGCAGGTCCTGATGCACGCCGCCGGGCCGGAAGTAGTTGGCGTGGAGACGCGCACCCGACGCGCGCTCGTAGAAGATCATCAGCTTCTCACGCTCCTCGAAGCCCCAGAGCGGCGGCGTCAACGCGCCCACATCCATGGCCTGCGTGGTCACGTTGAGGAGATGCGAGAGGATGCGGCCGATCTCGCAGAACAACACGCGGATGAGCTGGGCCCGGCGCGGCACCTGAAGGCCGAGCAGCTTCTCGATGCCGAGGCAGAAGGCATGCTCCTGGTTCATCGGCGACACGTAGTCGAGCCGGTCGAAATACGGCGTGGCCTGCAGGTAGGTCTTGTGCTCGATCAGCTTCTCGGTGCCGCGATGGAGCAGGCCGATATGCGGATCGACCCGCTCCACGATTTCGCCGTCGAGTTCCAGCACGAGGCGCAGCACGCCGTGCGCCGCCGGGTGCTGGGGCCCGAAATTGATCGCGAAGTTGCGGATGTTGTGCTCGGTCATGGCCTCGCTCCGCTGTTCAAGCCGACTTCTTCTCATCGCCCGGGAGCACGTATTCGGTGCCCTCCCAAGGCGAGAGGAAGTCGAAGTTCCGGAATTCCTGCGCCAGCTTCACCGGCTCGTAGACCACGCGGGCCTCGTCCTGGTCGTAGCGGACCTCGACAAAGCCGGTGAGGGGGAAGTCCTTGCGCAGGGGATGCCCTTCGAACCCGTAATCCGTCAGCAGTCGGCGCAGATCGGGATGTCCGGAGAAGAGGACGCCGTAGAGGTCGTAGGTCTCGCGCTCGAACCAGTTGGCGGCCGGGAACACGTCGATGACGGAGGGGACCGGGGTCTGGTCGTCGGTCTGTACCTTCACCCGGATGCGAGCGTTATGGCGCAGGGAGAGCAGATGATAGACGACGTCGAAGCGCTTTTCGCGGTTCGGGTAATCCGCGCCGCAGATGTCGATGAAGCAGCGGAAGGCGCAAGCGGGGTCGTCGCGCAGATAGGTCAGCGCATAGACGATGTCGCTCGCCTGCACATTCAGCGTGAGTTCGCCGAAGGCGATGGTCCGCGAGACGATTGCCGGACCCAGCGCCGACCCGACATGGTCGCTGAGCGCCTGGAGGGAGCCGTCGGCCGGGGCCGCGGTATGGGCGAGGATCGAAATTCCGTTGCTCATGCCGGCCCCTCAGCGCTCGATCGTGCCGGTGCGGCGGATCTTCTTCTGCAGGAGGAGCACGCCGTAGAGCAGCGCCTCCGCCGTGGGCGGGCAGCCGGGCACGTAGATGTCCACGGGCACCACCCGGTCGCAGCCGCGCACCACCGAATAGGAATAGTGGTAATAGCCGCCGCCATTGGCGCAGGAGCCCATCGAGATGACGTAGCGCGGCTCCGGCATCTGATCGTAGACCTTGCGCAGGGCGGGGGCCATCTTGTTGGTCAGAGTCCCCGCGACGATCATCACGTCGGATTGGCGCGGCGAGCCACGCGGCGCGAAGCCGAAGCGCTCGCAATCATAGCGCGGCATCGACATCTGCATCATCTCGACCGCGCAACAGGCGAGGCCGAATGTCATCCACATCAGCGACCCGGTGCGGGCCCAATTGATGAGGTCGTCCGTCGAGGTGATGAGGAAGCCGCGGTCGGCGAGTTCGCTGTTGATCGACAGGAAGGTCGGATCGTCGGCGCCGATGGGCCGGCCGGTATTCGGATCGATGATCCCCTTCGGCGCGGGTGCGACGGCGGGGATCCGGGTCATGTCGGGACTGAAGGCCATCGGTTTCTCGGGATCCGGCTTCGGGCAATGCGATTGTCAGGTTGACGGGACGTCTAGTCCCATTCGAGGGCGCCCTTGCGCCACTCGTAGACGAACCCGACCGTGAGCACGCCGAGGAAGGCCATCATCGACCACATGCCGAACCAGCCGAGTTCGCCGAAGGTGATTGCCCAGGGGAACAAGAACGCGACTTCAAGGTCGAAGATGATGAATAGGATAGCGACGAGGTAGAACCGCACGTCGAACTTCATGCGGGCGTCGTCGAAAGCATTGAAGCCGCACTCGTAAGCAGAGAGCTTCTCCGGATCGGGGCTGTTATAAGCGACGAGGAACGGTGCGACGAGCAGCGCCACGGCGATGAACAACGACACGCCGATGAAAACGATGAGGGGCAGGTAATCCGCCAGCAGGCTTGTCATGCGACACCTCTCGTGTTCGTGGCGGGCGAAGCGCCTCGCGAGCGCCGGTGTGGTATGGAATTGCTCCAATGCCAGACTGCGCAGGCGCGAGGCTTAGACGACCCCCTTGAGCGAAACAAGGGCGTCGTGCGTCGCACAAATCCGGCCATGCTCAGGAAGTATGGGGCGGATCGTATCCGGCAACACGACCGATCCGCGCAGGTCCCTTAAGCAGCAATCCCGCGGTCGTCGCCGGTGTCCGGTCTGGCCGGTTTCCTGCATGGCCCCGCCCCTGCTCGATGACCCCGTCGGGGGAGATGGAACCGAGGATTTCGGGGACATCCGGGCGGAGGAGATAGCGAGGAACGGCACTCGTGGGGCACACGGAACCAGAACCTTGGCCGTGAGTTCCGTTCATGTCCCACTCAGGCCGGATGGCGTTAGGTCGTCGCAATATTCGACCTTACAGGAGACGTTTCGTGCGCATTGCCCAGATTGCTCCGCTCTCGGAGGCCGTGCCTCCGAAGTTCTACGGCGGCACCGAGCGCGTCGTATCGTGGATCACGGAGGAACTCGTCCGGCAGGGACATGACGTGACCCTGTTCGCCAGCGGCGATTCCGAGACGTCCGCCAAGCTCGCCGCCTGCACGCCCGAGGGTCTTCGCCTTCTCGGTTACCGCGATCACACCGCGAGCCATCTGGCGATGCTGCACGCCGTCCACAAACGGGCGCATGAGTTCGACGTGCTGCACTTCCACATCGATCTGCTGCAGTATCCGATGTTCGAAGACCTCTACCACAAGTGCGTCACGACCATGCACGGTCGCCTCGACGTTCCGGATTTCATGCCGGTCTACCGCACCTTCACGGGCATGCCCCTGGTGTCGATCTCCGACAACCAGCGCGAGCCCATGCCGTCGAACTCGAACTGGCAGGCGACGATCCATCACGGCCTGCCGTCCGAGAACTGCCCGTATTATCCAGACGCCAAGGGCGGCTACCTCGCCTTCCTCGGCCGCATCTCCCCCGAGAAGCGCCCCGACCGGGCGATTCAGATGGCGATCCAGTCCGGCGTGAAGCTGAAGATCGCCGCCAAGGTGGACAAGGCCGATCAGGATTATTGGGACGAGGTCATCGAGCCGATGATCCACCACCCGCTCGTCGAGTTCATCGGCGAGATCAACGAAGAGCAGAAGAAGGACTTCCTCGGCAACGCCCTGGCCCTGGCTTTCCCGATCGACTGGCCGGAGCCCTTCGGCCTCGTCATGATCGAGGCGATGTCGGCCGGCACGCCGGTGATCGCATTCCGCAACGGCTCCGTGCCGGAGGTCATCGCCGACGGCGTCAGTGGCGTCCTGTGCGACACGATGGACGATGCCATCGCGGCCGTACACAAGGTCAAGACCATGAGCCGCGCCGGCGTGCGCCGCCACTTCGAGACGCAGTTCACCGCCGAATGCATGGTGAAGAAGTATGTGGCGGTCTACGAGCAGCTGATCGAGAACGAGAAGACCATCATCAAGATGCCACGCGCCGGGGCGTTCACCCCGCATTACGGCGATCTGAACGGCTCGGCCCGCCCGTCGCTGTCCGCGGCTGCCATGCCGGCCTGAAAATCCTTGCAGAAAGGCTGATGCCATACGGCACCAGCCTTGCTAACCTCTTCCCGAGTCGACGGCCCTCATTCGTGAGATCCACCGATACCGGTTATCGAAGGCCGCTGGATCGCCCTTTCGCGACCGGCGGCCTTTTGATTCGCGATAGACGATCCAGCGCTTCGGGCCAGAGAGCGAACGTCGCTTCATCGAGCCCGTCGACGCGCCCGAGACGATCTGCGACATCGGGCCGGAGAGGCCCGGCTTCGATACCGCGGGTCCGACAGTCCACTTCCCGGAGACGTTCAGGCATGGCGGCGAACACTTCCACGGCGACGACGCAGGACGGTCACAGCAGCACGAACGGGCTGGGGCAGGGTTTCCAGGATGCCGACGAGGTGCTGCCGCAATACCATATCGAGGCACAGACCTCGCTGGTGGAGCGCCCCTTACGATCCCTGAAGTACGGCGAGGCCTTCGCCGTCCTCGACAGCTACGGCGATATCGGCGTGTTGCCGGGGCCCGAGGGCCTGTATTTCCAGGATACGCGCTACCTGTCGCGCCTCGGTTTCACCATTGAGGACCAGCGCCCGCTGCTGCTCTCCTCGGTGATGCAGGACGACAACGGCGCGCTGAGCGTCGACATGACGACGCCGGACATCCGCATCGATGCCCATGACGAGACCACGATCCCCCGCGAGCTGATCGCCATCGAGCGCACCAAGTTCCTGTTCAAGGGTGCCTGCTACGACCGGATCGGCCTGCGCAACTACGATTCGCGCCATTGGAAGCTCAAGATCGGCGTGACCTTCGACGCCGATTACCGCGACCTGTTCGAGGTGCGCGGCATGGACCGGCCGGTCCGCGGCAAGCGCAGCGTGCAGGTGGCGAACGAATCGGAAGTCCAGTTTCGCTATGTCGGCCTCGACGAGGTGGTGCGTACCACGAGCCTCCACTTCGGTCCGAAGCCGCACCGTATCGAGCCGGGCCGCGCCGAGTTCGAGGTCTCGCTGCCCCCGGGCGGCCGGACGTCCCTGTTCATCCGCGTCGTCTTCGAATCGCACCGCGCCTTCACCAGCGCTCCGGCTGCGGAGAAGGTCGGCGAGGACGCCGCCGCCGGCCTGTCACACGCGGCGGGAAGCAGCGCCGGCGCACGCCATCCCAAGGGCCTCGGTGAGGGCGTGATCTTCGCCCGCGCCTATCGCGACGCGCGCCGGGACCTGCGCCAGCTCACCGCCGGGATCACCACGATCATCTCGTCGAACGACCAGTTCAACGAAGCGGCCTGCCGCGCGACCGCCGACCTCTACATGCTGGCGAGCCGCACGCCCGAGGGCATCTACCCCTTCGCCGGCATCCCCTGGTACTCAACCGTGTTCGGCCGCGACGGCATCATCACCGCGATGATGGCGCTCTGGATCGACCCGAACTTCGCCAAGGGCGTCCTACGCTACCTCGCCTCGACACAGGCCAAGGCCGTGGACCCCGCCGCCGATGCCCAGCCGGGCAAGGTCCTGCACGAGACCCGGCGCGGCGAGATGGCGATGCTCGGCGAGGTGCCGTTCCGCCACTATTACGGCACCATCGACGGAACGCCGCTCTTCGTCATGCTGGCCTACGAGTATTACGCGGTCACCGGCGACATCGAGACGATCAAGCGCATCTGGCCCGCCCTCGAACTCGCCCTCACGTGGATGAACGAGTACGGCGACCGGGACGGCGACGGCTTCGTCGAATATGCCCGCGACACCGACAAGGGCCTGGAGAACCAGGGCTGGAAGGACAGCCACGATTCGATCTTCCATACCGATGGACAGCTCGCCAAGGGCCCGATCGCCCTGTGCGAAGTCCAGGGCTACGTCTATGCCGCCAAGAACGGCATGGCCAAGCTCGCCACACTGCTCGGGCACGACGACCTCGCCACCCGCCTCGGAAAGGAGGCGCTGGCCCTTCGCGAAAACTTCGACAAGGCCTTCTGGTGCGAGGAGATCGGCACCTACGCGCTGGCCCTGGACGGGGCGAAGAAGCAATGCGCCGTGCGCTCGTCCAATGCCGGCCACGCCCTCTTCACCGGCATCGCCCTGCCGGAGCGCGCCGCGAGCGTCGCCGCCAACCTGCTGTCGAAGGACGGATTCAACGGCTGGGGCGTCCGCACGATCGCGCGCGGCGAGGCCCGCTACAACCCGATGTCGTATCACAACGGCTCGATCTGGCCGCACGACAACGCCCTGGTGGCCATGGGCCTCGCGCGCTACGACCTGAAGCCGGAGGCCTCCCGTATCTTCCAGGGCATGTTCGACACCGCCCTCTACCAGGACCAGAAGCGCCTGCCGGAGCTGTTCTGCGGCTTCATGCGCCGCAACCAGCGCGGCCCCGTCTCTTACCCTGTGGCCTGCTCGCCCCAGGCCTGGGCGGCGGCGGCTCCGTTCGCCTTCCTCTCGGCCTGCATCGGTTTGGAGATCCAGCACGACCGCAACCGCATCCGCCTGCGCAACCCCACCCTCCCGGACTTCCTCGAAGGCGTTTCGATCTTCAACCTGAAGCTCGGCGACTCACGGATCGACCTGCGGGTGCAGCGCTACGGCAGCGACGTCACGGTGAACGTGCTGAGGCGGGTGGGCGACGCGCAGGTGTCCGTGGTGAAGTAAATCCTGGGAATTGGGGGCGGCTCCCAGGCTGCCCCCTCCCCTCGCGGCAAGCACGAAGCTGCCCCGAATCACACGACATTCGAGACCGGCTGTAAGGCGATAAAAAAAGCCGCCTCCCCAAGGAAGCGGCTTTCAGAACGTCCATGTCCCGTGGTGGGACGAAAGCGACCTCAGCGCGGCGCCAGGATCATGATCATCTGGCGGCCTTCGAGCATCGGCTCACTTTCCACCTTGGCGATTTCCTGGGTCTCGTTCTTCACCCGTTCGAGCAGACGCAGGCCGATATCCTGGTGCGCCATCTCACGGCCACGGAAGCGCAGGGTGACCTTCACCTTGTCGCCCTCCTCGAAGAAGCGGATGACCGCCTTCATCTTGGTGTCGTAATCGTGCTTGTCGATACCGGGGCGGAGCTTGATCTCCTTGACCTCGACCGTCTTCTGCTTCTTGCGGGCCTCGTTCTGCTTCTTCTGTTCGTTGAAGCGGAAGCGGCCGTAATCGAGAAGCTTACAGACGGGAGGGACGGAGTTCGGCGCGATCTCCACGAGATCGAGGCCCGCCTCTTCGGCAAGGGCGAGCGCGTCGAAGAAGGCGACGACACCGCGGTTCTGCCCGGTATCATCGATGAGCTGCACTTCGCGGACGCCACGGATGTCCCGATTGGCGCGCGGCCCGTCCTTCTGCGGGGCCGGCATGGCTCTCATTGGTCTACGAATGGCTTCAATCTCCTAGTGAACGACGAAACGGCAGCCTGCGGACATCGCCCGGAGGGCTAGACCTGCCACCAATCGCTCCGGCAATCCGGTTACGGACACCATGTCCGAACTGCGTCCCGTGTCAACTGGCAGGAGCGGGTTTGGTTCACGAACCGGCCCATACAGTGTCAGCGCGGGCGTCGGGCGAGAAGTTCCGCATAGATGTCGAGGGTGGCGCCCACCATGCCATCGAGGGAGAAATGCGCCTCCACATGGGCGCGCCCCCGGCGGGTCATGGCGTCCCGTGCGCTGGCCCCGAGGGTGAGCGCTTCGAGCAGGGCCTCGGCCAGAGCCGGCGCGTCGCCGGGCGGCACCCGCCAGCCGGTGCGCTGGGCCGCCGGCACTTCCGGCGGGGCGAGCACCGTTTCCGGCACCGCGCCGAGATCCGAGACCACCACCGGGGTCCCGAGGGCCTGGGCTTCCACCGCCGAGCGCCCGAAGGCCTCGGGCTCCACGGACGGGACGGCGACCACCGAAGCCGCCCGGAAGGCGGCCGGCATGTCGGTGCAATGGCCGACCCGCAGGACGATGTCGCGGAGACCGCGTGCCTCGATCAATGTGTCGAGTTCCCGCTCGTAAGCGGAGCGGCCCTGCGGGTCGCCGGCCAGGACGAAGACGACATCGGTGATGCCCCGGTCGCGCAGGAAGGCGGCGGCCTCGATCAGCACGCGCTGACCCTTCCAGGCGGTGAGCCGGGCCGCGAGCAGGACGACGCGCTGGTGCGGCGCCACCCCCCAGGATCGGCGCAGGGCCTCGACGCGGGCGGGCGCCACGGCGCCGGGCGAGAACTGGGCGAGATCGGTGCCGCGATGGACGACCCGGACACGGTCGCCGGCCTGATCGGGGTGAAGCATCCGGATGAGGTCGGCGGTGTAGTGAGAATTGGCGATGACCACGTCGCCGCGCGCCATCACCGAATTGTAGAGCACCTTCACGCCGGTCCGGCCGGAATAACTGCCGTGATAAGTGGTCACATAAGGAATCTTCAGCCGCCGGGCGGCGCCGAGGGCCACCCAGGCGGGAGCGCGCGAGCGGGCATGGACGATCTGGACCCCCTCGCGCCGGCAAAGGCGCGCGAGGCGCCCGACATTCAGCGCCATGGCAAGGGGATTCTTGGAGGCGGCGGGGAATGGAAGCCAGGTTCCGCCCTTGGCCTGCATCTCGCCGACCAGGCGTCCGCCTTCCGTCGCCACGAGGGCCCGCGCGCCCGCGGAGGCGAGGGCTGCGGCCACATCCACCGTGGTACGCTCGGCCCCACCGGCGTCGAGGGCCGGAATGATCTGCAGCACCGTGGCGCCCGCCAGAGGTTGGGCCTCGCTAGGGAATCCGGCCCCGAATCTTTCCTCGCCGCTCATCGGGCCCATCCTTCCGGAGACGGCAGGATCGACGGAAGATGGTCTTCGAAGGGGCGACGGGACTCGTCTCGTGTTTCGATCATGGTCTCCAGCATCGGGGGCACGCTTTACGGCTCGGTAAACGAAATGCGACTGCATCACAGTCAAATCTCGGTTTTACCGGATAAAAGGGACTACGCATGGACTCAGCGCTCAGCCAGGCCCCGACCTTCATCACCGTGGGCAAGGGAGACGCCGCGCGGCGCATCGCGGTACGCAGCCGCGCGGGAGACGGACCCGCTCTGGTCTGGCTCGGGGGCTTCCGCTCCGATATGGGCGCCACCAAGGCGATGGTCCTCGACGCCTATGCGCGGGACCATGGCCGCGCGCTCGTCAGGTTCGACTATACCGGGCACGGCGAATCGGAGGGAGAGTTCGCCGAATCGACGATCTCGACCTGGCTCGAAGACGCCATGGCGGTCCTCGACGCCACCGTGACGGGGCCGGCCATCCTCGTCGGCTCGTCGATGGGAGGCTGGATCGCCTGCCTCGCGGCGCGCGCGCGGGCGCTCCGGGGCGACGCCCCCCTGGCCGGCATGGTGCTGATCGCTCCCGCCCTCGACTTCACCGAGACCCTGATGTGGGAGCGTTTTCCACCCGATATCCGCGCGACGATGGAGCGGGAGGGGGTGTGGATGCGGCCCACCGACTACGGGCCGGAGCCGGTGCCCACCACCATGGCGCTGATCGAGGACGGGCGCCGGCATCTTCTCCTCGGCGGTCCGATCGATCCGGGCTGCCCGGTGCATATCCTGCAGGGCATGCGCGATCCGGACGTGCCCTACACCCATGCCCTCGCGACGGTGGAACGGCTGCCGGCTTCCGGCATTGTCCTCACCCTCATCGCCGATGGCGACCACCGCCTGTCACGGCCGCAGGATCTCGCACGGCTGCTGGCGGCGGTGGCGGAGATCGGCTGAGCCGCGAGGCGGGTCGTTCTTCAGTGCAGGCTCACGGCGTGCAGATCGTTCGCCACCGCGTTGGCGACGATCACGTCCCGCGAATCGGCCAGCAGGATCGGGCTGCCGCTGGCCGAGAGCAGGGCGAACAGGTCCATGCCCGGGGTCAGGTCAGGCGCCTGCGGAAACAGCCGCTTCACCTCGTCGGAGCGGATCGGCCGGACATAGGCGATGTGCCCTTCGCCGAGAGCCGCGAGATCGGCAGCGTTGAACTCGGCGGGGTCGAGATCGGCCGGGGTGATCGGATTCGGGTTGAAATCGGTCATGATGCCCTCCTTTCGAGGCAGAGCTTGGTCCGGTGCGGTTCCGTTCGCTGGCCGTCACCGGGTAGGTAGGTCGCGCTCCTAGACGTCGTCGCGGGATGCGATGGCGATCTTCCGGACGATCCGTTCCGGCTCCGGGCGGGTGAGGTCGATGGAGAGAAGTCCGTTCGACAGGTCGGCGCCCACCACCTCCATGCCGTCGGCGAGAAGGAAGGCGCGCTGGAACTGGCGGGCAGCGATGCCGCGATGCAGGAACTGGCGCGATTTGTCGTCGACCTGGCGGCCCCGCACCACGAGCTGATTTTCCTCCAGCATCACGTCGAGTTGGTCCCGCGTGAAGCCGGCCACCGCGAGGGTGATGCGAAGTCGCTCGGGTTCGTCGTCGGAGCGCTGAACGCGCTCGATGTTGTAGGGCGGGTACCCGTCATTGGCCGCCTTCGACACCCGGTCGAGGGCCTGCTCGATCTCGTCGAAGCCGAGAAGAAACGGATGTCCGAACGGAGAAGGCCGTGTCGTCACGTGATCTTGTCCTTCGCGAAGCCCAAGGGTCGATAGATAGAATGAGGCACTTCGAACTGTCGGAGCCCGCCTGCTGCAGCACTCCTCCCGGCGGTAGCCTGCCGGTCATCGCGATATGGAGATGTGGAAAAGCGGCATCAAGGGTTCGGCTCACCGCCGGCTCCTCGCACCGTCCGCCCCCCCAACGGGAGAGGTCCGCCCGGAACACCATCGCATCCGGTGGAGAGGATGATTGCGGTTCGGGAGTAAGCGCGAGAGGTCGGGACGATCAGGCAACTTATTTGGGACGTTTAGGAAATCGACGATGCCCGCGTGGAGCGTCGCAGTAACAGTTTGGAACTGCTCTGATTTTCAGCCCAAAGCTTGATCTTGCCGGATCAATTCGGATACTCCGCGCCACGTCGAACGATGCGGCGGTGCGCAAGCCGGGCGCCACGGGTCAGGCTGGAGCGACACCGGAACGCGAGCGTCGCGCTCATTGCCCGAGGAACCGCCGAAGACGAGCCCTGCCAGGGGTCTCGGCGCTTCTCGTTTGCCATGGCGTTTCGACGCAGGCGACCAGGGACTGCCGCAACCGAGGAGAACCGGACCGTTATGAAAGAGGCGCACTGCGTGATCGACTTCCCAACTCTTTCTCCCGTCCGGGCCGTCGGCGCCGCCCTGGTGGCCACCGCCCTCACGCTGGGATGGGCTGGCTCCGCCGTCGCCCAGGATGCGAAGCCTCCCGCCCTGAAGCTCGAACTCAACCGGCTCGAGCCGGCGGGCGAGGCCTGCCGCACCTATCTCCTCGTGGACAATAGCCGCGGCACCGCGCTGAAATCCCTCAAGCTCGATCTCTTCGCCTTCGATACGGAAGGCGTCGCGCAGAAGCGCCTCGCCGTCGAACTCGGCCCCATCCAGGACCGCAAGACGATGGTTCGGCTGTTCGACTTCCCATCCCTCGCCTGCCCGAAGATCGGCCGCATCCTCCTCAACGACGTCCTCGCCTGCGAAGGCGGCGAGGCCAGCCGCGAGAGCTGCCTCGACCGGATCGAAACCGAGAGCAAGACGAGCGCGACGTTCACGCGCTGACCCCGCGGGCGGGCCGACGGCCCGTCCGAACGCCGATCCGGTCGCCCCTCGGCGATCGCCACCCAACGAAACCCGAGGAGCCCGCCATGGATCCGACTTCCGCGCCGGCCGCTGCCGCCCACGACTTCTCCTTCATCGGCCTGTTTCTCCAGGCGGACCCGATCGTCAAAAGCGTCATGATCCTGCTGGTGGTCGCCTCGATCGCCTGTTGGACGGTGGTGTTCGAAAAGCTCGTCCGCTTCGCCGCCGCCAAGCGTCAGGCTAAGGCCTTCGATGCCCTGGTCCGCTCCGGCGGTTCGCTCGAAGCGACGGGATCGGGGATCGATGCGGGCATCGTTCAGGCCGGTCTCGAGGCCTGGCGCGACCAGGATGCCACCGAGACCCGTGCCGAGCGCCGCGACCGTATCGAGCGCGCCATGCGGGCCGCCCTCACATTGCAGGTCAAGCGCCTCCAGAGCGGCCTGCCGCTTCTGGCGACCTCCGGCTCCACCGCCCCCTTCATCGGCCTCTTCGGCACGGTCTGGGGCATCATGAACTCGTTTTCGTCCATCGCCCAGAGCCAGGACACGTCGCTCGCCGTGGTGGCCCCCGGCATCGCCGAGGCCCTCTTCGCCACGGCCATCGGCCTCATCGTCGCGATCCCGGCGGTGATGGCCTACAACAAGCTGACCAACGATCTCGGCCGAGTGCAATCCGCCTTCGTCGCGAGCATCGGCACCCTCGGCAACCGCCTCGCGCGGGACCGCAAGAGCGTGCCGCACGCCGCCGCCGCCGAGTAGCACGGCTCTCTCGACGCTCTGAACATTCCATGGCCGGCGCGAATGCGGCGGCACGGTGACGACATGCGGCGGGCCATCGAGCCGGCCGCCGATGCCCCGGAGGGCGAACGATGGGTATGGGTTCGGTCCGCGCCAGCGGCGGCGGCGACGACGAGGACGACCTCGACTCGGCGCCGATGTCTGAGATCAACGTCACTCCGATGGTGGACGTGATGCTGGTGCTGCTGATCATCTTCATGGTCGCGGCGCCGCTGATGACGACGGGCGTGCCCGTGCAACTGCCGAAGACCACGGCCGCCAAGGTCGCTCAGGCGAAGAAGCCGCTTGAAATCTCCATCGACAAGGAAGGCAAGCCGTTCCTGGCCAAGGACGAGCTGACGCCCGAGACGATCATGCCGCGCCTGAAGGCGCTGGCGGCGGAAGACCCGACCCAGGTCATGCTGGTGCGCGGCGACAAGGAGGTGCCCTACGGCAAGATCATGGAAGTGATGGGCCTCGTCGGCCAGGCCGGCTTCACCAAGGTGTCGCTCATCGCGCAATCCCCGGGCGGAGCGCTTCCGGCTGCCCCCGCGGCGAGTGGAGCACCGCGGTAGACCCAATGAGCGCCCTCGTCTCGACACGTGAACCCGGACCAAAAGGTCCCACGGGACTCGCTGCCGCCTTCCTCGTGGCCTTCGTCCTGCACCTGGCGGTGCTGGCCGGCATGATGCTGTTCGGTCAGCCGCCCAAGGCGCCCCCCGGCGAGAACACGATCACCATCGATCTGGCGCCGCAATCGACGGAGGCCGAAGCCCCGTCGGCTCCCGCCATGACGGAGGCAGTGCCTCCCCCTGCGGAGGAGACCCCGGTCGAGACGCCGGACGTGGTGGAAGAGGTGCAACCGCCCGACATGGCGGAGGTGACGCCGCCCGAGACCGCCGAGATCCCCCCCGACGAGACCCAGCCCGTGGTCACGCCCGACACGATCACGGAGGTGCCGCCGGAAGAGCAGGTGGTGACCTCCACCGCCGAGGTGGCCGAGCCCCTCGTTCCCCCGCCGCCGGTCGTGGCCAAGCCGCCCGAGCCGGTGAAGCCACCCAAGCCCGTCGAGATCGTCAAACCGAAGCCGAAGCCCGATCCCAAGATCGAGGCGAAGCGCCGGGAGGAACTGGAGGCCAAGCGCGAGGCCATCCGCGAGGCGAAGCTGAAGGCGGCCAAGGAAGCCAAGCTCAGAGCCGCACGCGAGACCATGAGGCGCGCCGCTCAGGAGGGCGGGCCCGCCAGTTCGGCCTCCTCCGCCCGGCAGGCGAGCACGGGCTCGTCCGCCTCCGGCAACGATCCGAGTGCCCTGCGCCAATGGCAGGGAGCCCTGGCCTCGGCCATCAACGGCCGCATGAACCGCAACGCGGCGGCGGGGACGGCGGGGGGCACCGCCGTGGTGCGCTTCACCGTCTCACGCTCGGGTCAGGTCCTCAGTGCCGGGCTCGCCAGCAGCAGCGGCATCAGCGTCATTGACGGCGCGGCGCTGGCCGCCGTGCGCGGTTCGCTGCCGGCGGCTCCTCCCGGCGTCTCCGTGAGCAGCCTCGCCGTCACCGTTCCCATGCGCTTCCGGCCCGGCGGCTGAGCCGGTCGGGGTCGTGGCGGTTTGGTTCACCAGCGATACGCATTTCGGCGACAGGCGTGCGCTGAACATCGACCGGCGTCCCTATCCGGACCTCGCGGCCCACGATGCCGGCCTCATCGCCAACTGGAACGAGAGGGTCGCGCCGGAGGACACCATCTGGCATCTCGGCGACGTGGCGGTCGGCCCCTCCGACGCGCGCATCGCCGACATCGTCGGCGCTCTCAACGGCGTGAAGCACCTGATCGTCGGCAACAATGACGGTCCGGGTACGCTCGCCCTGCGGGACTGGGCCTCGGTGGGCCATTATGCCGAGATCGACGTGGAAGGGCGGCGGCTCGTCCTCTGCCATTACGCGTTCCGAACTTGGAACGGCATCGGCCGCGGCGCCCTCAATCTCCACGGCCATTCCCACGGCAAGCTCGCGCCGGCCCCACGGCAATACGATGTCGGGGTCGACGTTCATGCCTGTGCCCCGGTGCGCCTCGACCGGATTCTGGCCTCTCGCCGGCGCAAGAAACCTGCGGAACCTTCGCCGTGAGTTCGCCGTTTGAACGGCAGACTCGACGATGACGACCGATCACTGGCCTTGAACTTGATGAGGCACCGACCGGACCAAGTCGCCTGGGTCGAAAGACGGACAGACCACCTTCAACGAGACGCACAATCGGATTCTCCCATGCGCTTCGCTCCTGCAACGCCCATCGCCGCTCTTGGCTTCGTGCTGTGCATGATCGCCCCCACCCTCGCGGCGCCCTCCTGCCTCAAGGGGGAACGGAAGATCCAGGAAGCCGCGGCGCTGCGATACCAAGCTCGCGAGGAAGCACGTCTCGGCAACCGTGACCGGGTGTGCGACACCCTCGACGAAGTCGGCGATCGGTACGAGGACGCGAAGGAAGCCTTCGAGGATTGCGGTGCCGGCATCGTCGCCATCGATCTTCGCAGCGAAACGCGGGCTTTGCGGGCCGCCAAATCGGTGAATCGTTGCGACTGAACGGTGAGATCGGACGCGGATACTGCGTTCTCGCCTCATCCGACTGACAATTCGAACTCAAATCGGCATCCGCTCTACTGCGAATTGCCTCTGCATCCGCCTGTCCGGTGCGGCGACGCACAGCCGCCCCGCCATCCCCACGTCACAGCTTCACGAACGACGGAAAGCTTGTCCGTCGGGAGACTTCCGTCATGAACGCTTCCGCCCAGCACAGCGATCTCACCCTGCTCTCGTCCCACGCCGCCCACTCGTCGGCGACCGGCCCGTCTTTCGCGGCGGCTCTGTGCGGGTTCCTCTCGACCACCGTGGCGACGACGATGGTGATGTTCCTCCTCAGCAGCCTGTGATCGTCGGCCCCATTACGGGGCCACGAACCAGAAGCGTCGCTTGGAGAACAGCATGTCCGGGTGGCCGATGCTCTGATCGCCTTGAGGTCGGGCCGGGACGAGACTGCAAGGGGGCTCGATGCGCGGCGGAGCCGCCGGGAGTAGCAGCGCCGACGAGACGGGATAGAGGCCGAGCCTGGCCTGGACCTCGGGCTGCCGGACGGCGACGATGGTGACGACCCCGGCGATGAGCCCTCCGGCGAGCGTACCGAGCAGAAAATTCATCATGTCTGTGAAAAGTCGTGCCCGCCCGCAGCGCGGGTCTGCTTCGACGCAGCATGACCGCAAAATCTAACTGATACGTTGCACAATGCCGTCCGGCGTCGTTCCCTTGCTGCAGCGCACGCCATCGTGTCGGTCGATCCAGTCGGACAAGGCGAGGTCATCCACCTCACTCCACGTCCTCCGCCAGCTTATCGGCATGATTGGGGCGAAATCCGTCCGCTACCAGATTTTAACCTTACCCCGTCAACGTCTGCCTCCAGCGGCTCGAATCAGCTCGGCCGCTTCGGGAGAAGGATCGACCATGTCCTACGGAGCCAGTGCCTATGCACGGGTCGCGCAGACCGCGTTGTCGCCTCGGGAGGCGGAGGCAGCCGTCCTTATCAAGGCAGCGGGCCGGCTCCAGACGATCCAGGAAGATTGGCAGAACCAGTCGGGAGCGTTGAACGAGGCCCTGAACTTCAATCAGAAAGTCTGGACGATCATTGCCGGTGCCGCGACGGCTCCCGAGAGCCAGTTGCCGATCGAAATCAAGACGAGCATTGCCGAACTCTCGACCTTCGTCTTCAAGCGGATGATCGACACGATGATCGACCCGAAGGCGGAGAAGCTATCGGCCCTCATCAACATCAATCACCAGATCGCCGCCGGGCTGCGCACCTGACGCACGAGGGTGCCCCTCTGGAAGCGTGCGTACGCCTCGCGACGCATACCGGCACGCTGGATCGGCTGTCGCGATACCATGGCCGCCGGGCTAACCAGTGCCGGTTTCCTCGGCTAACCCGCTGGAGGGGTCTCTCAGCTTCCTGTGAACAACGACGCCGGCTCTACGGGCCAACGACGAAAAGGTCGTAGCCCGAGCTACGACCTTGCTTGCCCACCCTCCCTCGGCTTGTGCTTCCGGCCCCAGTTCCCGTCAGGCCGTTCGATCGAGGGGGTGCTGATCTTCCTTCGCCCGCATCGCCGTCGCCTCCGCATAGGCGCGGGCTCGAAGGATCGTGGCCTCGGGCAACTGAACGACGACATCACCGGAATTCGGGTCCACCACCTGATAAACGAGGCTCTTGGTGTCCTGATCCACCGTTATGCGGCGCTCATCGGCCGTCGGCGCCTCTGTGTCGGGCTTCGGCGCCTGATCGTCGGCGACGGGTGCGTCGTCCAGCCGAACATCGAAGCGCACGGGTGGATCCAACGGCGTGCCGACCGTCGTCGCCGGGCCGGCTTTACGCACCGGAGCCGGGGCATTCACGATCGGAGCGACTGGCGCGACGGTGGGCATCGACATCGGAGAAATACTGAGGATCGTCATTGCACGCCCTTTCGAAGGTGGTCGTGGCATGCAACCAAAAACGACGGCGAGGGTAAACCAGTCTTTAAAACCCGCCGATTACCCACCACTGTCCCCGAAGATGAGAAAGGAATTCTCAAGGGGATAGATAGTTTTTTAAGAATCAGGCCAGCGCGCGGTCAGATTTCCACCGCGTCCGGCCTCGCCGTGCCGACACCCTCGGGATCGAAGGCGACGCTTTTCACCACGGCGTAGACGGCGCGGCCGGGCGCGAGGGCGAGATCGCGCACCGAGGCGCGGGTCAGGCGGGCCGCCAGCAGGACGCCGTTGCAGTCGATCTCCACCATGGACGCCGCCTCGCCGAGGGCGTGGATCGAGACGACGCGCCCTTCGAGCAGGTTGCGTGCGCTCAAACCCAGCGGCGGCTGCGTGGCGAGGAGGACGTCACGCGCCGGCACGCGGATGCGCACCGCCGTGCCGGGGCTCCGCGTCAGGCGGGGAACGGAGAGCCGACCGGCACGCCCGCTCAGGCGCGTCAGGCCGGTCTCGGGATCGGTCTCGCCCACGACCATGTCGAGGAGCGCGCCGGCCTCTCCCCCCTGCGCGGCAAGGAGGTCCGCCCGGCGAAGCACCGCATCGGCCGTGCCGACGGCGGCGACACGGCCGGTCTCGAGCACCACGACGGTGCGCGCCAGCCGCGCCACCTCCGAGACCGCATGGCTGACATAGACGATGGGCAGACCAGCCTCGTCGCGCAGGCGCTCGATATAGGGCAGGATCTCGGCCTTGCGGGCCTCGTCGAGGGCGGCGAGGGGCTCGTCCATGAGCAGGAGCCGGGGCCGGCTGAGCAGGGCCCGGCCGATCGCCACCCTTTGCGCCTCGCCACCCGACAGCCCCGCCGGCCGCCGGTCGAGGAGATGGCCGATGCCGAGGAGATCGACGACGCCGTCGAAGGCGATCCCGTCGCTGCGGCTCCGCGCGAAGGCCCGGCCGTAGCCCAGGTTCCGACGCACGCTGAGATGCGGCAACAGCCGCGCCTGCTGGAACACCACCCCGATGCGCCGACGATGGGCCGGAACGGCGATCCCCCGCTCCCTGTCGAGAAGCGTCTCGCCCGACACCGCGATGCGGCCCCGATCGGGCCGTGCCAGCCCGGCGACGAGATCGATCACCGTGGTCTTGCCCGAGCCCGAACGGCCGAACAGGGCGGTGAGACCGGGGCCGGCGGTGAAGGCGACGTCGAGGCTGAAGGCCCCCCGCGTGAGCGACACATCGATGTCGAGGGTAACGGAGTCCTGCGTAGCGGGGTCGCGGGTGGCGGACATGGGTCTCCTCACCCCGTGCCGAGGCGGACCGCGAGGCGCCGGGCCAGCAGGTCTGAGACGAGGAGGGCCGCCATCGACAGGGCCACCGAGATCAGGGTGAGGCGCAACGCGGCCCCCTCCCCGCCCGGCACCTGAGTCAGGCTGTAGATCGCGGAGGGCAGCGTCTGTGTCTCGCCGGGGATGTTGGAGACGAAGGTGATGGTGGCGCCGAACTCGCCCATCGCCTTGGCGAAAGCGAGCACCGAACCGGCGAGGATGCCGGGCATGGCGAGCGGCAGGGTGACGGTGAGGAAGACCGCGCTCGGCCTTGCTCCGAGGGTGGCGGCGGCCTGTTCGAGGCGCCGGTCCACGGCCTCGATGGACAGGCGCATGGCCCGAACCATCAGCGGAAACCCCATGATCGCGCAGGCCAGAGCCGCTCCGGTCCAGCGGAACGAGAACACGATCCCGACCTCGGCGAGCGCCGCGCCGAAGGTGCCGCGCCGCCCGAACGACAGCAGCAGGAGATAGCCCGTCACCACGGGAGGCAGGATCAGGGGCAAGTGGACCAGGCCGTCCAAGAGCGCGCGGCCGGGGAAACGTCCGCGCGCCAGGAGCATGGCGATGCCGAGACCGGGAAAGAGGCTCGCCAGCGTCGCCACGGAGGCGACCTTCAAGCTCAGACCGATGGCGCTCCATTCGTCGGGGGTGAAATCGAGCACGGGATGCGAATCAGACGCCGGTCTCGGAGGAGCGCATGCCCGAGCTTCGAATGCCGCTAGCCTGGATCATGGAGACGCGCATCCCTCTCGCGGCAATCCGATCCTCGCGAACCGCACCAGCCAATCACAAGCGCGGATAGCACGAATCGCGGCCACCCATGAGGGCATGCGCTCAGGGGGCGTTCGGTTCGTCCTCCGGCTTGATCCGGCGTTCGGCGCGATGGAGCCGACTCAAGAGAACCAGCATCGAACCCGGAATCGGTTCGAAATGCGGCTCGGAATCGAGCAACCCCGTGGCTCCGCTCGCACGGAGGCGTCTGGCGGTCCTCCTGCCGACGATGGCCACGGGGGCCCGGGTTATGTTTTTCTTCTGGTTCGTACTCAACACCGCACCCTCGAACGCCGCAGGGACGACAGGAGAAGCGCAGAAAAACGCGAAGGTTCGGGTTCGGTTCCGCGACGGTGGCGGGCAATCCCCGCGGATGCTAGAGCCCGCACCATGCTCGAAGGCCTTCATCCCAACCGCCCCACCCATGTGCTGCGCCTCCTCACGGACGAGCGGTCGGCGCGCGCCATGACCGACATCCTCGGCGAGATGTTCGATCCGACGGAGACGGCGGTGGCCGCCTTCGAGGCGGAGGACGGCAAGACCTGGCGGCTGGAGGCCTATTTCGCCGACGCTCCGGACGAGGAGATGGTCCGCGACCTGATCCGCCCCCTGGTGGGCGAACAGGCCGATGCGGCCGTGTTCGAGACCATCGATCAGCAGGATTGGGTCCGCGCCTCCCTGGAAGGATTGAATCCCGTCCGCGCCGGGCGGTTCCTCGTCCACGGCGCGCATGACCGCCACACTGTGCGGCCCAACGATCTGGCTATCGAGATCGAGGCGGCCCTCGCCTTCGGCACAGGCCACCACGGCACGACGCTGGGCTGCCTAAAGGCGCTGGCCGGCATCCTGAAGCAGGGCCGTCCCGCGCATGTTCTCGATGTGGGCACCGGCACCGGCATCCTCGCCTTCGCGGCGGCCAAAGCCCTGCATCAGCCGGTCCATGCCGGCGACCTCGACCCCGAGGCGGTCTCCACCGCCAAGGGCAATGCCCGCTTGAACGGTCTCGGCGGCCTCGTCCGGCTCTATGTCGGACCCGGCGTGCGCCATGCGAGCGCGAACCGGAGCCGGCGCTTCGACGTGGTCTTCGCCAACATCCTCGCTCGGCCCCTGAAGCGCCTCGCGCCGACCCTCACGGCGACGGTGGCGGATCACGGCGTGCTCATCCTCTCGGGGCTGATCGAACGCGACGTGCCCGGCGTCCTCTCCACCTATCGCCATCGCGGCTTCCACCTCGCCTGGCATGGCTTGATCGAGGGCTGGGCGACGCTGGTGCTCAAGCGCGGCGGAGCGGCACCGCGCCCGCTCTGAGGGCGGTTGCCGCCTCGTCCGGCGGCGCGTAACTCTCGATCCCATGAGCCGCGCCCGCTTCCAGACCTTCGACGATCCGAGCCACCGGGAGGGCGCGACGCGCATCGCCGCCCTGAGGGAGGCAATGCGGCGGGCGGGGATCGACGGGTTCGTGGTGCCCCGCGCCGACGAGCATCAGTCGGAATACGTGCCCGCGAATGCCGAGCGCCTCGCCTGGCTCACAGGCTTCACCGGCTCGGCCGGCACCGCCGTGATTCTCGCCGACGAAGCGGCCCTGGTGGTGGACGGGCGCTACACGCTCCAGGCTCCGGCACAGGTGGACACCACGATCCTCACCCCGGTTCAGCTCGCAGAGACCAGTGTCGAGGCCTGGATCGGCGAGCACCTGAGGCAGGGCGCCGTGCTCGGCTACGATCCCTGGCTCCACACCGCCGAGGGCGTCGCCAAATTGGAGAAGGCGGCGGCCAAGGCCGGGGCCAGCATCTCACCGGTTGCGGAGAACCCCGTCGATGCGGTCTGGGCCGACAGGCCCGCCGCCCCCGCAGGCGCGGTGGTGGCGCATCCCCTCGAACTCGCCGGAGACTCCGTCGAGGCCAAGCTCCGCCGCATCCGCGAGGCGCTCGGGCGCGGCGGCTGCGACGCCCTGGTGATCTCCGATCCGCATAATCTCGCCTGGGCGTTCAACCTGCGCGGCAGCGACGTGGCGCATACGCCCCTGGCGCTGGGCTATGCCGTCGTCCCCCGGACCGGGCGTGCCGCTCTGTATCTCACCTCGTCGGCCATCGATCCCGCCTTGCGGGAGGCGCTTTCGCCCTCCGCGGACATCGCCGGGCGGGCGGATTTCGACGCCGCCCTCGCCGCTCTCGCTGCCGGAGCGTCCAGGATCAGGCTCGATTCCGCCACCGGCGCGTCGGCCCTGGCGACACT
Organism: Methylobacterium sp. Leaf85; assembly: GCF_001422125.1. Taxonomy (NCBI): domain Bacteria; kingdom Pseudomonadati; phylum Pseudomonadota; class Alphaproteobacteria; order Hyphomicrobiales; family Methylobacteriaceae; genus Methylobacterium; species Methylobacterium sp. Leaf85. The sequence goes on from NZ_LMME01000031.1 coordinate 67,222, forward strand.
GGTGGAACAGGCCGGGGGCCGGGTCGATCCCGGCCCGGATCCGATCACGCTGATGAAGGCGGTGAAGAATGCGGGCGAGATCGCCGGATCGCGCGCGGCCCATCATCGCGACGGGATCGCAGTCACCCGCTTTCTCGCCTGGCTCTCGCGGCAGGCGCCGGGCGGCCTCCTCACCGAGATCGCCGCCGTGGACGCGCTGGAGGATCTTCGCGGCGAAACCGGCCTTTTGCGGGACATCTCCTTCCCGACCATCTCGGGCAGCGGCCCCAACGGCGCCATCGTGCATTACCGCGTCACCCGCGACACAGACCGGACGGTCGGCGAGGGCGAACTCTTCCTCGTCGATTCGGGCGCGCAATATGCGGACGGGACCACCGACATCACGCGCACCATCGCGATCGGCACGCCGACGGAGGAGATGCGCGACCGCTTCACGCGCGTGCTCAAGGGCCATGTCGCCATCGCGCGGGCCATATTCCCGAAGGGGACCACCGGCGCGCAGATCGATTCCTTCGCCCGCGCGCCGCTCTGGGGGGCGGGGCTCGATTTCGATCACGGCACCGGCCACGGTGTCGGCGCATTCCTCTCCGTCCATGAAGGCCCGCAGCGCATCGCCAAGACCGGCACCACCGCCCTCTCGCCCGGTATGATCCTTTCCAACGAGCCGGGCTATTACCGGGCCGGCGCCTACGGCATCCGCATCGAGAACCTCGTCCTCGTGGAGGAGCGCGCGATCCCCGGCGGGGACCGGCCGATGCTCGGCTTCGAGACCCTGACTCTCGCCCCCTACGATGCCAGCCTCATCGACCTCTCGCTACTGGACGAGGCCGAGATCGCCTGGATCGATGCGTATCACGCGCGGGTGCGGGAGGCCCTGAGCGCCGATCTCGACGGGGAGACGCGGGTGTGGCTCGAAGCGGCGACGCGGCCTTTGCGTCGGATGAAGGACGCAGACGCGTGATCCTTCAGGAGAGCCAAGCCAAAGGCCCCTTGAGATGAAGGACTTTTATGGCCCCCTTGTCGCACTTTACGGAGGCCCCTTCGTCCTCGCTCTCTTGCTGCGCCGATGGAGGCACATCGGGTTGGCGGCATTCGCGGGCCTGCTCGTCACGTCGTTTGCCGTGAATAGCCTCCACAGCAGCAATGGCGCAGGTGGGCCGTTAGGTTTCGCGATCCTGATGGTCGGAGTCATCGGCCTCTATACGGGTCTGGCGACGCGGGCGATCAGCTTCCGCCTCGCTCCGCTATCTTCCGCGCCTGTCCGATTCGGCGTCCTCGCCGCCTTCGGCTTTAGCCTTTGGCCCCTCATCATCGCGATGTTCGCATTCGTGAAAAGTCGCGGGTAAGTCAGAAACTGGCAGTTTTGGTTTCTCCATTGCGACCTCGCGGTCCCCGTCCACATCGAGAGCATGATGGGGATGGTTGGCAAGGCCTTACGATCGACTTCGGATCGATCCGAGATGGGTGCCGCAGCGGCCGTGTCATGCCGAAGGTGGAGAGGATGCCCACACAGGAACACACGACATGACCGCCCAGACGGACCTCCACGTGGTCGTCATCGGCTCCGGCGCGGTCGGGACGGTGAGCGCCATCGAATGCCTGCGGGCGGGCCACCGGGTCACCGTGGTCGATCCCGGCTCTCCCGGTGGCGAGCAGGCGTCGAGCTATGGCAATGCCGGCTGGCTCTCGTCGCATTCGGTCATCCCGCCGGCGGAGCCCGGCATGTGGAAGCGGGTGCCCTCCTTCCTCCTCGATCCGCTCGGTCCGCTCTCGATCCGCTGGGCTTACCTGCCCAAGGTCATGCCCTGGCTCACGCGGTTTCTGCTCGCCGCCGCCACCACGGCCCGGATCGAGCGCACCGCCCGCGCCATGCGGACACTCCTCCTCGATGCGCCGAAGCTCCACGCGACGCTCGCCGAGGAGGCGGGTGTCCCGCAGCTCGTCGAGCGGCGCGGCGTGCTGCACGTCTATCCCGACCGGGCGGCCTTCGAGCGCGAGGCGCGGTCCTGGGCAATCAGGCGCAAGGTCGGCGTCACGTGGCTCGAACTCTCGGCCGACGAGTTGCGGCAGAGGGAACCCTCCTTGCATAGGCGCTACACGTTCGGCCTCGTGGTCGAGGAGGCCGGCCATTGCCGCGATCCCGGCGGCTACGTCGCCGCCCTGTCCGAACTGGCACAGGCGCGCGGCGCCACCCTGGTCGCCACCCGTGCGACGGGATTCCGACTGGAAGGCGGACGCCTCGCCGCCGTGACGACGGAACACGGCGAGATCCCCTGCGACCGCTCCGTCGTCGCTGCCGGCGCCCGGTCGAAGCCCCTCGCCGCCTCCCTCGGCGATCCGTTGCCTCTGGAGAGCGAGCGCGGCTACCACGTCATGGTGGAGGGCGCCGAGGCGGGGCCGCGCACGCCGGTCATGGCCTCGGACGCCAAGATGATCGTCAACTTCATGAATGGCGGCCTGCGTGCGGCCGGTCAGGTGGAGTTCGCGGGGCTGGCGGCGGCTCCCAACTGGAAGCGTGCCGAGATCCTGCGCGACCACCTCATTTCGATGTTTCCCGGATTACCGAACCCGATACCGGCCGATCGCCTGAAAGTCTGGCTCGGTCACCGCCCGAGCATGCCGGATGGGCGGCCCTGCATCGGCCCGGCGCGCAAGACCATGGATGTCGTCTACGCCTTCGGCCATGGCCATGTGGGCCTCGTCGGTTCGGCGCGAACCGGACGCCTCGTCGCCCAGCTCGTTGGCGGCGCGATACCGGAAATACCCCTCGCGCCCTTCGACCCCCGGCGCTTCCTGTGAGCCTCGCCGACTCGCGTGAGGCACTGCAACGCGGCGATTCCGTCGAGGGCAATCGGGTGCCGACGGTTTTACCGCGGCACCAAACGGCCATATCTAGGCGTCAGGGTGCCATGTCCGGTGCCCCGCTCCTCCGCCTCAAGGTTTCGATGATCCGGCCCCTCGCCCTCCTGCTTCTCGCGCTGATCGGTGCCACGGGGGCCTCGGCGCAGGGGCTCAAGCCGCCGGCCGATCTCGTCAAGGCGAACCTCGTGGCCGAGCCGGGGGCGATCCGGGCCGGGGAACCCTTCACCATCGGTATCCGCATGGTGATGCGCCCGCTTTGGCATGTGTACTGGCGCAATCCGGGCGATTCCGGCCTGTCGCCGGAGGTGGCGTGGTCGCTTCCCCAGGGCTTCACGGCGGGCGCGATCCAGTGGCCGACGCCGAGCCGGATCCCGGTGGCGCATCTGGTGAATTTCGGTTTCGAGGGTGAGACAGTGCTGCTGGCCGAGGTGACCCCCCCGGCGGTGCTTCCGCCCGGCAAGCCCGTGACACTGACGGCCAAGCTCACCTACCTCGTCTGCGAGCGCGAATGCATTCCGGGTTCCGCCGATCTGAAGCTCAGCGTGCCGGTGGCCGCTCCGGGCACCAGCGTGGGAAGCTCGGCTACCAATATCCTGCTGTTCGAGGATGCCCGCGCGGCCCTCCCCGTTCCCTCGCCCTGGCCGGTGACACTCACGAGCGAGGGCGACAGGCTGGTCCTCACCGCCGACGCGCCCGGCCTGAAACCCGACGCGATCCGCCAACCGGCCTTCTTCCCCTATTCCGAGACGGCGATCGAGAACGCCGCTCCACAGACCCTGACCATCGACGACAAGGGGTTCCGTCTGAGCCTTGCGCGGGCGACACCCGGCGAGCCCGCCCCCACGGAGCTTCCCGGCGTCCTCACCTTCGACGAGCAGACCGCCGATGGTACGGTCCAGCGCTCCTATGCCATCGGCGACGCGCCGGCCGCCGCACCCACCGGGGTGATTCCCACGGCATCGGACTCCGCATCGCGAAACACTTCGTCGGAGGAGAGCCTGACCCTGTGGAGTGCGGCCGGCCTCGCCTTCCTCGGCGGGCTCCTCCTCAACCTGATGCCCTGCGTCTTTCCCGTGCTGTCGATCAAGGTGCTGAGCCTCGTCAAGCATTCGGGCGAGCCGGCCGCCCGGGTGCGCCTTCACGGCCTCGCCTACACCGCCGGCGTCCTCGCCGCCTTTCTCTCCCTGGCGGGGCTGCTCATCGCCCTCAAGGGCGCGGGCGCCGGGATCGGCTGGGGTTTCCAGCTGCAATCGCCCCTCGTGGTGGCGGGCCTCGCCTACCTGCTCTTCGCCATGGGCCTCAGCCTCTCCGGCGTGGTCCATTTGGGCGGAGGAATAACCGGGCTCGGCGATGGACTGACCCGGCGGGCGGGGCTCGAAGGGTCGTTCTTCACCGGCATCCTGGCAACGGTGGTTGCCACCCCCTGCACCGCCCCCTTCATGGGCTCGGCGGTAGGCTTCGCACTGACGCAGGCACCGCTGGTGAGCCTCACGGTGTTCGCGAGCCTCGGCCTCGGCCTCGCTTTGCCCTTCCTCGTCCTCACCACATGGCCGGCGGCAGTCCGCCGCCTGCCACGGCCGGGGGCCTGGATGGAAACGCTGAAGGGGGCGCTCGCCTTCCCGATCTACGCCACCGTGGCCTGGCTCGTCTGGGTACTGTCGCAGCAGGTCGGATCGGCCGGCCTCCTGGCCGCGCTCATCGGCCTCGTCCTCGTAGGCCTCGCCGCCTGGGCCTGGGAGCGGGCCCGCCACGCGGGTGGCATCGGCGCCGGGCTCGCCCGCCTCACCTCCGTCGCGGCCCTGGCGGCGACCCTCGCGCTGACCTTCGGCCTCGACCAGGACCGGGCCTCGGCGAATAGCAAGAATGCGACGGCCGAAGGCATCGCCCCCTTCACCCAGGCCCGCCTCGATTCCCTCATGACCGAGGGCAAGCCGGTCTTCGTCAACATGACGGCGGCCTGGTGCATCACCTGTCAGGTCAACGAACGCACGGCGCTCGGCACCCAGAGCGTGAAGGCCGCGTTCAAGGCGCGTGACGTGACCTATCTGAAGGGTGACTGGACCAACCAGAACCCAGAGATCACCGCTCTGCTTGAGAAGCATGGCCGCAGCGGCGTGCCGCTCTACCTGCTCTATACCGGCACGGGCGAGCCCATCGTGCTGCCGCAGATCCTGACATCGGGCATCGTCCTCGACGAGCTATCCAAGATCCCGGCGAATGCCGCCGACCGGCGCGCCACCCTCGAGACCACGAAAAGGTGAGAGCCATGGCCCTGCCCCGCCGGATGATTCTCGCAACCGCGTTCGCTGCCGTGCTCGTCGGACTCTTGCCCATCGGCGAGGCGATGGCGGCGGGGCCGCAGGTGGGCAAGCCCGCTCCGCTCTTCACCGGCACGGATGCCGATGGCCGCACCGTCCGGCTGGAGGATTACAGGGGCAAGACCGTCGTCCTCGAATGGACCAACCACGATTGCCCCTTCGTGATGAAGCATTACGGCGGACAGGCGATGCAGACCCTGCAGAAGAAGTGGACCGAGGCCGGCATCGTCTGGCTGTCGGTCATCTCCTCCGCCCCCGGCGAGCAGGGCGCGGTGGACGGACAGGCCGCCAACCGCCTGACCCAGACCCGGGGGGCCGCCCCTACCGCCGTGATCCTCGACCCAGCCGGCACGATCGGCCGCGCCTACGACGCCAAAACGACGCCTCACATGTTCATCGTCTCGGGTGACGGCACCCTGCTCTACCAGGGCGGCATCGACGACAAGCCTTCCGCCAATCTCGACGACCTCAAGACCGCGAAGAATTACGTGGATCTCGCCCTCACCGAGATCGCCGCCGGCAAGCCGGTGAGCGTGAGGACCGCGAAGCCCTATGGCTGCACGGTGAAATACGCCTCCTGAGGAATCCGCCCCGTTACGAGAAATCCTCGGTGACGATCCGGGCCCAGGTCTCGCCGGCGATCCCGCCGAGAAACACGTTGCCGCCGCGAAGTGTCGCCGCCACCTCCGGATCGCGCGTCCAGGCGATCGTTCCCATGACGTGGTGATAGAAGAGCCCCTTCTGGCGGAAGAGCCCCTTCATCAGGTCGGGTGAGGTCGCCCCGCGCACGGCCACGGCCCCGAATTCAGCAGCGTCGGCGAACATCCGGCCGACGACGAGTTCCTCACGGTTGGGCAGGGCCAATAGCTGGAGCGCATAGGCGACGCCGTCCCGGCGGGCGTAGAGGAGATACAACCCGATCCGGCGGGAGGTCCGGTCCACCACCTCGCGGATCTGGAGGGGGCCATACTTGGTCTGGAGACCGGCCTGTTCGACGAACCAGCCGAGTTCGGTCGGGTCCGGCTTGAGATCGTAGTGAGCGAGGAAGGGACGGGCGGCCTCCGCGAAATCGGCGGCGGCGATGGGACGCGAGACGATACCGTCGGGGCGTGGGAAGCCGGAGGGCAGGAATCGCCGGATTACGCTATCCGCCGCACGGGCCATCGGAACGATCCAACGCGCGAGCCGGGGCAGACGCTTGCCGAGGAAATACGCCGCCGTCCCCGCGGGCCGGTGGATCTTCACCCATTCGAGGCTCTGCGCCGGCAGGATCACGAAGCGGGTGGCACGGGCGATATCGAGGGACGTGCGGTTGGCGGTGTCGGTGAAGAGGAGGTCGAAATCGCGGGCGGTGACGCCCCGGATGAGGCTGACGCCGATGCCGGGGTTGTTGTCGGGATCGGCGGCCATGTAGGCGCTGAGGATGCCGGCGCGCAGGGTCCGCTCCCCGACGACCATGGTCATGGCGATGACGCCCATGAAGCCATCCAATACCCCGTTCCGGTCCAGGTGGACGATGGAGCCGGTGCCTTCGGTATAACCAGGAGGATCGAAATACGTCGCCTCCAGGCAGGCGGCGAGCTTGGCAGCCCGATAGCTCCTGCCCAGGCGGAATGTCTGCGAGAACAACTGGCAGACCTGCGGAATGTCGCTCCTCTGGAACGCACGGATCGAGCCGCGTGAAGACGAAGCCACGATATTTTGAACGTCAGCAGGAAGCTGAGCTTGGCCTTCCGGGTTCAGCCCAAGGCTAGTTTGGTTCATGCTGGCACAACCCGATGACGCTCCGTCCCGACCAGCAATTATTCGGCCGATAGATTAGCAATTCGACAAGGCAGCACTTCGCATGCGGCGTAGCCGCGGCATCACTGTCGCACCCTCGGCCTTGTCGAGACGATGCGGTGCGGCTCTCCCTTCACGCCCTTGGCCCATCCCTCATGACAGAACCCGCCGCGCCCCGCTGGTCGGTCTTCCGCAACGGCGATTTCCGTCTTTACGGCGCCGCGCGGTTCCTCACCGGCCTTGCCTACCAGATGCAGGCCGTGGCGGTGGGATGGTTCGTCTACGACCTGACCCGCTCGGCTCTCGCCCTCGGCCTCGTGGGGCTCGCGAGCTTCCTTCCGGCAATGCTCTCCGCCCTGATCACCGGGCACGTGGCCGATACCTACGACCGGCGTCTGGTGACGGCGATCGCCTATGCGACCCTGGCCGCGGCCGATCTCGGTCTCGTCGCCATCGCCTTGTCCGGCGCCGGTTCGATCTGGCCCATCTATGCCCTCGTCGTCGTCATCGGCACGTCGCGCGCCTTCGCCAACCCAGCGCTCCAGGCGCTTCTTCCGACCCTGGTGCCGCGCCCCCTGTTCGGATCGGCCATCGCGTGGAACGCCTCGCTCTGGCAGAGCGCATCGATCCTCGGCCCGGCCGCCGGCGGATTTCTCTATATGCTGGGGCCCGCCGCCGTGTTCGGGGCAGCGGCGGCGAGCTTCGCCCTGGCGAGCGCCCTCGTGGTCGCGATCCGCTTCCGCCCCGCTGCCGTGACGGAGCGCCCGCCCGTCACCTGGGCCACCCTCTCGGCCGGCCTGTCCTACATTCGGTCGCAGCCGGTGGTGCTCGGCGCCATCAGCCTCGATCTCGTGGCCGTGCTGTTGGGCGGCGCCACCGCCCTGTTGCCGATCTTCGCCGCCGAGATCCTCCATGTCGGCCCCCTCGGGCTCGGCGCCCTGCGAAGCATGCCCGCGGCAGGCGCAGTGGTCACCGCCATTCTCCTCGCCTATCGCCCCCTCGAACGCCATGCCGGCCAGCGGATGCTGCAGGCAGTGGCGGTCTTCGGCCTCGCCATCACGGCGTTCGGCCTGTCCACCTCGCTGCCGCTCTCGATGGCCTGCCTGTTCGTCACGGGGGCGGCCGACATGATCAGCGTCTACGTGCGCCAAACCTTCGTACAGGGCGAGACGCCCGATGCCATGCGCGGACGGGTCTCGGCGGTGAACACGGTGTTCATCGGCGCCTCCAACGAACTCGGCGAGTTCGAATCCGGCACGCTCGCCGCCCTCGTGGGCGCGGTGCCGGCCGTGGTGGCGGGCGGGCTCGCGACGATCCTCGTGGCAGTGCTGTGGGGCCGCCTGTTCCCGGCCCTCAAGGGGCGGGACCGGCTGCTGCCGGCGGAGTGATGAAAGACACGATGCAACGGAGCGTGAGCGATGATTCCATGCCGGACGAATGTTCGTCGCGGAATGAATAAACGCAGTCGGACCAATGGCTTCTCCAGCGCCATCGGCGCATTATCCCTCCGAAGACCGAAATCGGACGCTTGAGGGATAATCTCATGTTTTTCAGAGATTTAAGCGGGGATCAGGCACGACAGACTATCGATGTCGAACAGGTCTTCTCCGGATACGCGATGACGCAGGGAGAGTTGGACCGGCGGTTCTCAGGCTCGATGTCGTGGAAAACGGTGGGCGGACGGGACTATCTCTACCGCAAGCGACGCGACGCATGGAAATCCCTGGGGCCGCGCGGAGCGGAGACGGAGGCGATCGCCCTTCAGTTTCATGATGGCCGCACGAGACTGCAGGAGAGGATGGCCGGTCTTGCCGCACGTCTCGACGCCATGGCCCCGGTCAATCGAGCCCTCAACCTCGGGCGTCTGCCCCTTATCGCAGCGCGCATCCTGCGTGCCTTGGGCAGGGCGAACCTGATCGGCTCAGGTATCGAGGTGGTGGGGACGAATGCCCTGTTCGCCTATGAGCGCTTTGCCGGCGTCCAGATCGCCGGAGCACATCTCGCAACGGCCGATGTCGACCTGCTGTTCGACGCACGCCGCTCCCTCCGGTTGATGGCCCCGGAGGTGTCACTCACGGGCGTGGCAGGGCTCCTGCGCAGGGTCGACCATTCCTTCGAAGTCATGGGACAGGGCGGTTTCCGCGCCATCAACCGCGACGGCTACATGGTCGACCTGATCACGCCGGCACCGAAAGACCTCATGGGCAAGCGGGGACGGAGCCGGATCGGCGCGGAGGCGACGGACCTGGAAGCCGTCGAGATCGAGGGGCTGGCCTGGCTCGTCAACAGCCCCAAAGCGACAGCCACGGTCATCGATGCCCGCGGATATCCGCTCACGATGATCGTCCCAGACCCGCGCGCCTTCGCTCTGCACAAGCTCTGGCTCGCTGGACGCCAGGACCGTGATCCACTTAAGCGCGAACGCGACCGGGCTCAGGCCCACCTCGTCGCGTCCCTCGTGACGAACCGCCTACCGCATCTGCGCTTCGACGATCCGGCTCTGGCCGCGCTGCCGCGCGCCCTGCGCAAACAGTCGGCTTTTCTGACCGAGGCAGGACGGGATACGGGTTCCGGTCCGTCTCGCCTCGAGCCCGATTGGTAGCCCCTACTTCCCAGCCAATAGCGGCGACCAGGTCGGGTCGGAGGCGTAGGACGGCGTCGGGACGGGCTGTTCCACCTTGCCGGTGATATCGACCATGTAGAGCTTGCCGCCGCCCTGGCCGCCGGGATCGCGGAAGAACAGCACGTACTGGCCGTTGGGCGCGAAGGTCGGCCCTTCGTTGTGGAAGCCTTCCGTGAGCACGCGCTCGCCCGAACCGTCGGGCTTCATCACGCAGATGGCGAAGCCGCCCTTGCGCTGCCGGGTGAAGGCGATGAGGTCGCCCTTCGGCGACCAGGCCGGCTGCGAGGCCGAGCCCTCGCCGAAAGAGATTCGGGTCGGGTTCGAGCCGTCGGCTCCCATCACATAGATCTGCTGCGAGCCGCCGCGATCGGATTCGAACACGATCTTGCCGCCGTCGGGAGAATAGGTCGGCGAGGTATCGATGGCGTTGCCGTTGGTGATCGGCGTCTGCGCCTTCGAGCCGAGATCCATCTTGACGATGTCGGCGTTGCCGCCCTGCTGCACGCTCATGACGAGGTGGTGACCGTCCGGCGCGAAGCGCGGGCTGGTGCTCATGGAATCCATCCGGCCGATGGCCTGACGCGCGCCGGTCTCCAGGTTGATCACTTGGACACGCGGCTGCTGGCCGGTGGCCTGGGTCATGAATGCGATGTCCTGAGTCGAGGGCGAGTAGCGCGGTGCCACCACGGCGGATTCGCCGTTGGTCAGCGCACGGACATTGGCGCCGTCCTGGTCCATCACCATCAGGCGCTTGCGGCGATTCTCCTTCGATCCCGATTCGTCGACGAAGGCGATGCGGCTGTCGAACCAGCCGCCGAGACCGGTGATCTTGGTATAGACAACATCGGAGATGAGGTGCCCGGTGCGGCGCGCGTTGGCGACGTCCGCGCCATACTGCTGACCGGTGAGCTGCTGGCCGGAGGTGACGTCCCAGAGCCGGAACTCGACCTTGAGCTTGCCCGAAGGATCACGCCCGACCCGGCCGGTGATGAGGGCCTGGGCGCCGGCGGCACGCCACTTGTCGAAGCCCGGCACCGCATCGAAGCCGGGATTCTCAGGGAACTTCCCCTTCTCCAGGGGCACGAAATAGCCGGACCGGCGCAGATTGTTGGTCACCACGCTCGACACCAGCAGGCCGAGGCTCGGATCGCCGGAGAAATCGGCCACGGCGATGGGCATCGGCTGGAACGAGCCGCCGCCGATCCGCAGGTTCAGCTGCGCCTGTGCGGGCACGGCGAAGGCGAGCACGAAGGCCAGCACCGCGAGGAGCGACGCCAGGGGCGAGGCGAGCCGCCGGTGAAGAATGTCGGTCATGAAGAGATTCCGAAAACCTTGAACAGGGATTCTGGGAGCGTCGGTTCTTCCTATCCTCGACCTCATCCTGAGGTGTCCGCGTCAGCGGGCCTCGAAGGAGGCTTCCAGCCGGCACGAGGGCCCTGGAAGCCTCCTTCGAGGCCTTCGCTCACGCTTCGGCACCTCAGGATGAGGGAGAGGGATTGGACGAATCCGAAGGAAGGATCACCGACCTGTATCACACCCGCGAGAACTCGAATTCCGCGTTGATCGCCTTCCAGTCGTCATAGTACGGCGCGAACTGGGGCGGGATCTTGTAGGGCGCACAGCGCTTCACCGCACGGAGCGCGGCCTCGGCGAGGGAACGATCCACGGCGTTGGCGCCGCCGCGCATGATCCGCGGCTCGGTGCTCAGCGAACCGTTGGCCGAGAGGCGGATATCGAGCATCGGCAGCACCACGCCCTGCGACGCGCCGGGGGGCGCCGAGTAGCAGCGCTCGATCTGCTGGGTCAGCATCCCGATCAGCGAATCGCGCATGGAGGGCGAGAGGCGCTGCGAGGTACCGCTGGCGGCTCCCAGCGAGGCCGTGCGCTGGACCTCGTGGCCAGTCGCGCCAGTGGATTGCGAGGGTGCCCGCGAGGCGAGCAGCTGCTTGATGTCACCGGAACTGAACTTGTCGGCGAGCTCGGCCTGCTTCTTCGCCTTGGCCTCGGCATCGGCCTTGGCGCGCGCATCCGCCATGGCTTTCGCCTTGGCCTTCGCGGCGGCATCGGCCCTGGCCTTCGCCTCAGCCTGGGCCTTGGCATCCGCAGCGGCTTTGGCTTCAGCGACGGCCTGCTGACGTTCGGCCTCGGCCTTCGCCTTCGCTTCGGCCTTGGCTTCCGCCTCGGCTTCGGCCTTCTCCGCCTTGGCGAGCGCTTCGGCCTTGGCCTTCGCATCGGCACGCGCTTTCGCCTCGGCCAGAGCTTTGGCTTCGGCCTGGGCCTTGGCTTCCGCCAGGGCCTTGGCCTTCTCGGCCTTGGCGGCCTCCGCCTTGGCGATGGCCTCGGCCTCCTGGCGCTCGATGAGCTCGGCGAGTTTCTCGCGCTTCTCGGCCTCGACCTTGGCGGCCTTCACCGCCTCGGCCTTTGCTTCGGCCTTGGCCGCCTCAGCCTTGGCGGCGGCCTTGGCCTCTGCCTTGGCCTCCGCCGCAGCCTTGGCTTCCGCCGCTTTGGCGGCCTCGGCTTTGGCAGCCTCCTTGGCGAGCTTCGCCGCTTCGGCCTTGGCGGCAGCCTCCGCCGCTTCCTTCTCGGATTCGTGGTCGGGCATGCGCAGGGGCATCTCCTCGGCGCTGGCGACCTTCATGTCGGCCGGGCGTTTCGGGGGCGCGGGCGCATCGACCTTCGCGTTCTCGGGCTCGCGCTCCTCGACCTTCTCCGCGACCTTGTCGGCGCGCGGCTTGGCGTCGGGCATCGGCTTGTCGGCGTTCTTCTCGCCCTTGGTCAGTTCCGAGAATTGCTGCTCGGTCATCACCTCCACCGGCACGCCTTCCTGGGCGTCGGGCAGGGCGGGAGCGGCGACGGACATCAGCGCCACGGTGAGCACGGCGACATGCACGCCGCTCGACACCCAGACGCCCGGTTCCCGGAATTTGGAGGGAAGCTTCACGATCCGCCGCGCCCGTTACTTCTGGTCCGGCTCGGTGACGAGGGCGACCTTCTTGAAGCCGCCTCCGGTCACGATCGCCATCACCTGGGCCACGCGGCCGTAATCCACCCGCTTGTCGCCGCGCACGAAGACGCGCTCCTCGAAGCCGGACTTGGAGGTCTCCACGAGCTTCGGCACGATGGTGTCGTCGGTGAGCTCGGCCTCGCCGAGGAAGACCTGGCCGGTCTGGCGGATAGACAGGGTCACCGGCGTCGAATCGGAGTTGAGCGGGCTCGCCTTGGATTGCGGCAGGTCGAGGGGCACGCCCACCGTCATCATCGGCGCGGCCACCATGAACACGATCAGCAGCACGAGCACGACGTCGATGAACGGCGTCATGTTGATCTCGTTGATGGCACCGCCGCGCCGCGCGCGACGCCGCCTGCTGCCACCCTGCGCCGCTCCGTGGGCCATGCCCATGATCGTGCCTCGATGCTTCTAAGAATGCGGGATCAGGCGGCGAGCGACAGGCGCTCGTCGATCTGACGCGAGAGGATGGCGGAGAACTCGTCGGCGAAGCCCTCGAGCCGCGACTGGGCCTTCGACACGTTCGACTGCAGCTTGTTGTAGGCGAGCACCGCGGGGATGGCCGCGAACAGACCGATGGCGGTGGCGAACAGGGCCTCGGCGATGCCGGGTGCGACCACGGCCAGGGAGGTGTTCTTCGACGCCGCGATGGCGGTGAAGGATGTCATGATGCCCCAGACCGTGCCGAACAGGCCGACATAGGGGCCGGCCGAACCGATGGAGGCGAGGAACAGCAGGCGCGACTCGAGGCGCTCGACCTCGCGCTGGATCGTCACGTCGAGCACTTTGTCGATGCGCTGGGACAGGCTCTGGATCTGCCGGCCGGAGCCCTCGAACGATCGCTTCCATTCGCGCATGGCGGCCACGAACAGGGCGCCGAGATTGGTGGCGGGCCGGTCGTTGAACGAGCGGTAGAGCTCCTCCAGGGAGCGGCCGGACCAGAACGCCTCCTCGAACGCATCCATCTCGGTCTTGGTGCGGCGGAACAGCAGGGTCTTGTCGACGATGATGGCCCAGCACCAGACGGAGCAGCCGAGCAGGCCCACCATCACCAGCTTCACCACGAAATGAGCGTGCCAGAACAGGTTGAACAAGCTCATGTCCGGCGGCGGCAGCGCCTGCATGGCATCGGCGGGATTCATGCGTTCGTCCTCGTCCCGGGTCGACCGGGAGGTCGACTCCCGCGCTCCACCTGACCCGGGCGGTATGTTCCCCAGATCGCTGGTGAATCTGTCGAAAGTATGGGGTGCATCGCAAAATGCACGCCGCACCTTCCTCGGCCGTCAAGGTTAATGAACTATGAGGAAGTGTCGGATTCTCTCCTGCCGGACGTCTCACTGTCCTCGACGCATCGCTTTGCCGACCGAAAGCCGGGCCGGCCCCGCCGGGGCCTAAAGCGACGGAGTCGCGAAACGCTGCGCCATGGCCCGGCGGAGGCTGTCCGGAAGACGAACCGCGCGGCCATCGCGCACCGCCGCCACGGTGACCTCGGCCTTGAGCAGGACCTCGTCGCCGCGCCGCACTTCTTGGATCATCGGCATCGAAGCGCCGCGCAGTTCGACGACGGTGGTCATGATGGCGAGCATGTCGTCCATCCGCGCCGGCTTCAGGAAGTCCAGCACCATGCGCCGCACCACGAAGATCAACCCGGCATCGCGCGCGAGGTCGACCTGCTCCATGGCGAGGGCGCGAAGCAGCTCGGTGCGGCCGCGCTCCATGTAGCGCAAATAATTGGCGTGATAGACAAAACCTGAGAAATCGGTGTCTTCGTAATAGACGCGGATATCGATGCGATGAGAGGTCATGCGATGGCTTCCGAGGATAGGTCGACCACGACGATCTCGGGGGGAACGCCGAAGCGAACCGGCGCGATACTGTTGCCGAGGCCGCCGGAGACGACGAGATCCGCCTGCTCGCGGACATGGCCGTAGGCGTAACGGTTGGCGTAACGCGACGGAACCACGGGAGAGTAACCGAACAGCCGCACCTGGCCGCCATGGGTATGGCCGGACAGGGTCAGCGCCACATGGGCCGGAACCTGCAGAAAGATGTCCGGCTCGTGCGCCAGCAGGACCGTCGGCGCGCCCTGCGGCACGGCGGCGAGCGTCTTGTCGAGATCGTCGACCCCGATGCGGGCATGGCCGTGACGCTTGGCGCCCGGCAGCAGGGCGAGTTGGTCGCCGAGTCCCGCGAGCCAGAACCCGCGCCCGTCCTTTTCCAACCGGATCGCCTCGTTCTCGAGGACGCGGATGCCGACCCGCGTCAGGGCCTCCCCGGCGATGGTCGGCCCCGCCCCGCGCGCCTGCGCTGAACGGTCCTCCCACCAATCGTGGATTTCCGAGAATGGCACAAGTGCCCAGCGGCGCCCTGAGCCGGCCGAGTTCGGGCGCCCATTCGGCGGCCTCGACATAGCGTGTGACGAAGTTCTGCGCGGTGACGTAGTCGCCTAGGAGCACCGTCAGGTCGCCGCCGAGCGCATTGGCGGTCTCGACGATGCCGGCGATGCGGGCGGCGCTCATCCACGGCTCGCACGCATGGATGTCGGCCAGCGCCACGATGCGGAGCTTCAGCCCGGCGGGCCAGTGGCCCTTCGGCGTGATGGCGTAGCGCGTCACCGACAGGCGCATGGGCTCGATGCCGACGCCGTAGGCGGCCGTCGCACCTCCTGCCAGGGCCATGCCGCCGAGGCCGGCGAGAACCGTCCGGCGCGTGATCCTCACTGCTTGTGTCTTGGAGGGCAGAGCCTCCTCGCCGATCCGATCGTCAACCGGGTTCATGCCATGGGCTCCGAGGATAGGTCGACCACCACGATCTCTGGCGGAACCCCGAAGCGCACCGGCAGGCCGCTCATGCCTATGCCACCGGAAACCACGAGGTCGGTCTGCTCGCGCACATCGCCATAGGCGTAGCGCCGCCCATACCGGGAGGGGACGACGGGGGCGTAGCCAAGGAGCCGGACCTGTCCGCCATGGGTATGGCCCGAAAGGGTCAGCGCCACATGGGCGGGCACCTGCGGGAAGATGTCCGGCTCGTGGGCGAGAAGGATGGAGGGCGCGCCGGCGGGGATCGCCGCGAGGGTGGCCGGCAGGTCGTCGCTGCCCTTCCGGGGGAGACCGAAGCGCCACCATGTGCGCTCGAAGCTCAGTTGATCTCCGAGCCCGGCGAGCCAGACCTCGTGTCCCCTCACCCGCAGAGGCAGGGCCTCGTTCTCGAGGACGCGGATGCCGGCGCGGGTCAGGGCCTCCCCGGCGAAGGTCGGGCCGTGCCCGCGCTCGCAGGCGGCGCGATCGGCCCACCAATCGTGATTGCCGAGGATGGCGTAGGTGCCCAGCGGCGCCTTCAACGCCCCGAGGACGGGTGCCCAATCGGCGGAGTCCACGATGCCGGCGAGCCGGTCCATGCCATTCACGTAGTCGCCGAGCAGCACGATCACGTCGCCGCCGAGGCCGTTGGCCGCCTCGACGATCCGCCGGATGTGCTGAGGCGTCATGAAGGGATCGCAGGCATGGATGTCGGAGACGGCAACGATCCGCAGGGTCAGGCCGGCCGGCCACGGCGCCATCGGGGTGATCCGGTAGCGCGTGATGGCGAGACGCATCGGCTCGATACCGATTCCGTAGGCGGCCGTACCGCTGCCCGCGAGCGCCACGGCGCCGAGGCCGAGCACGACGGTGCGGCGGGTGATCCGGACCGGGGAGGATGCGGGGTCGGAGCTCATGGGGTGGAGGTCGCCTTTCGGCCGGGTCTATCGCAGAGGACTTGCTGTTCGGACCGACGTTAGCCCTCCTCTCCCCGCGAGCGGGGAGAGGAGATGTGCACACATCGTCTCACTTCAAACACGCTGCCCGTCCGTCATCGCACTGTCTTTGCAGGGAGCAGAACGCAGACGCCACGGGTTGCCTCAGCCATCGGGATCCGCCGACCCGAACAGCCCGAACTGCGAGGCCGGATCGCGCCGGGGCACGGCAAAACCCATATGCTTGTAGGCATGCGGGGTCAGCATGCGCCCGCGCGGGGTGCGCTGGACGAAGCCTTTCTGGATCAGGAATGGCTCGATGATGTCCTCGATGGCGTCGCGCGGCTCGGAGAGCGCCGCCGCGATGGTCTCGATCCCCACCGGGCCGCCGCCGAAGGAGGTGGCGATCATCGTCAGGTATTTCCGGTCCATCACGTCGAGACCGGCCGGGTCCACGTCGAGGAGCTGGAGCGCGCGGTCGGCGATGGCGCGCGTGACGGTGGGAGCATCGGCCACGATGGCGAAGTCGCGCACCCGGCGCAGGAGGCGCCCGGCGATGCGGGGCGTGCCCCGCGCCCGTTTGGCGATCTCGTTCGCGCCCTCCGCCGACATGCCGATGCCGAGCACCCGCGCGCCGCGGGAGACGATGAGCTCGAGCTCGTCGACATCGTAGAATTCGAGGCGGATCGGGATGCCGAACCGGTCGCGAAGCGGCGTGGTGAGCAGGCCGGCGCGGGTGGTGGCGCCCACCAGCGTGAATTTCGGCAGCTCGATCTTCACCGAGCGCGCCGCCGGCCCCTCGCCGATGATGAGGTCGAGTTGGTAATCCTCCATGGCCGGATAGAGGATTTCCTCCACTGCCGGGTTGAGGCGGTGGATCTCGTCGATGAAGAGCACGTCGCGCTCTTCCAAGTTGGTGAGCTGCGCCGCGAGGTCGCCGGCCTTGGCGATGACCGGGCCGGAGGTGGAGCGGAAGTTCACCCCGAGTTCGCGGGCCACGATCTGCGCCAGGGTGGTCTTGCCGAGGCCGGGAGGCCCCACGAACAGGACGTGGTCGAGGGCCGAGCCGGTCTTCTTCGCGGATTCGATGAAGATCTGCATGTTCGCGCGCGCCGCGCGCTGCCCGATGAATTCGGGAAGGCTGAGCGGACGGATCGACTGCTCCACGTCGTCCGGCCGCCGCTCCGGCGTCAGGAGCGATTCCGGCAGCGGATGAAGGGTGGGCGATTTCGGCGATCTGGGGAGCTTGCTCACACGGGCTCTCGGTCGGGGTCCGGCACAGGGCCTGCTCCGGTGGATGGGCGTTTCGCCCGATGTCGCACAACGCCGCCCGGCACGCTACACTGCGCCATCGGCGGCACGCGACCGCCGCAGGGGGTTCGCGATGAGTGACACCTCACAGCAATTCGAGATGATGGCCCTCGACGATTTCGAGGAGCTGCTGGCCGACAAGCCGCGTAACGAGCGCTGGGAGCTGATCGGCGGCCGCGTCGTGCGGATGATGGTCGGAGCCCGCTGGGAGCATGGGCGCATCGTCCAAAACATCGCGACCGGACTTGAGAATGGATTTCGCGCCCGAGGATCTTCCTGTCAGACGTTCACCGAGACGTTCTACATGAAGAGCAAACCGCTCGATGCGGCGATGTTGCCGGATGTCCTCGTCGTCTGCGGCGACCTCGAACCGGGAACGACCTCGGTGGACAACCCGACCATCCTGTTCGAAGTACTGTCTCCGGGGACGGAAGCCCGAGACCGCTTCGAGAAGTGGCACGTCTATCAGCAGCTCGGATCCCTTCAGCACTACGTGCTGGTGGCGCGCGACAGACCGCATATCGAAGTCTTCGACCGGGTCGACGGCGTTTGGAGCGGGCTCCGTATCATCGAGGGGCTTGATGCAAATCTCGATCTCGCGGCAATCCAGGCTGTGTTGCCCCTGCGCGACATCTACTATCGGGTGATCGCCCGCTGAGCGCCGGCCGGGCCGGCGCTCAGCTTGGGATCAATCCTTTTCGGGAGCGATCGCTTCCAGGCCGCCGATATGCTTCTGGGCGTAGAGCGCCAGGCCGATCTGAGCGATCAGGGTCTGCTGGGTCTCGAGGAAATCGATATGGCCCTCCTCGTCGGCGGCCAGCTCCTCGAACAGGATCTTCGACACGCGGTCGTTGATCGAATCGCAGTACTGCGCGGCTTCGAGATAGAGCGCGCGGGCCTCGGTCTCGGCCGCGAGATCGGAGGCAATGATCTCTTCGATATTCTGACCGATCCGCAGCGGATCGAGCTCCTGCAGGTTCGGAAACCCGTCGAGGAACAGGATCCGGTCGATGAACCGGTCGGCATGGTTCATCTCTTCGATGGATTCCTTACGCCAGAACTTGGCGAGGTCGATGTAGCCCCAGTCGTTCAGCATGCGGAAGTGGAGCCAGTACTGGCTCACGGCCGTCAGTTCGCTGCGCAGACCTCTGTTGAGGTACTCGACGACCTTCGCATCACCCTTCATAAAACTCACTCCCGTCCGGCTATTTCAAGCTCGAAGGGGAGCGTGGGGCCTCGCACAGGCCCTCAGGCGGCGATCCCCTCCCCCGCAGTTTGGAATTGAACCAAACTACAGCTGCTTGCGCAACCCGTTCCGCACGCATGGCCGGCCTCCGCCACTGCGTCTTGCAGAGCACCCTGCAGAGCCGCCTGCATGATCGAACGGATGGTCCGGGCGCAGCGGCCGCATTTCGGGCTGCAGCCGAGGCAGGCATGGACCTGCGCCGGGGTTCTCGGGCAATCGGGCCCGTCCTTCAGGCAAGCGCGAACGGCACCGTCGGACAACACGTTACAGGAACAGACGATCATGGGAGCTCGCTGAACGAAACAGGAAGCGTCGATCGCGGACGAGACAATTGCGTCATCGGCAAATTCCCCTCCCCGATCATTGGCTTACGCGCCTCTTTAGAACTTTTAAAATCTACTGCTATCTCAACAACTTAACCGCCGTGGGACGAATGCGCAAGGCGCGCGGACGCGTCCTGTGGCCAGAAGGCTCGATCGTGGCGAGGCGGGATCAGAAGACGTGGAACGCGATACCGGCGAGGAAGCTCTTCTCTTCCGTGCCCTTCAGGGTCGCCGTTTCAAGGTTCCCGAACTTGTTCAGCCAGTACTGGAAACCGATGAACACATCGACGCGGTCGGGCCGGTCGTAGACGAGCTTGCCGAGGTCGAGCACGAGGTTGGTGCGGGAGACGAATTCGAGCCCCGTCTCGCGGTTGAAGGCGAAGATCGACGGATTGCGGACACCGCGCCCCTTGGGCAGGACGATGTTGTTGATGCCCGTGACGCTGAGCGGCAGACCGGTGAAGGCCAGGGGAAAGTTGTAGGCGATCTCGATCTCGGGGACGGTGTCGTAGCTGATGTCCCGGTTCGGATAGGGGTTGAAGCCGTTGCGGTTCCACTCCTTGTAGGCGTGGACCGAGGCGCTGAGGAAACCAGCCGGCACGTCGAAGGCGAAGTTCAGGCCGCCGACGACGTTGCGCTTGCGCGGGCCGAAGGCGGTGTCCTTCGTGTTGGCGTCGAACCCGTAGGAGAGGGAGACGTCCTTGACGAGGCCGGGCACTATGAACGCCTTTGTCCCGGTGAGGGCATTGAGGCTGAGGGTGCCGCGGTAGAGGCCGTAGAACTCCGTCGCGCCGTCATCGCGCAGGAAGAGCCCGCCCGGGGCGTTGGTCGTGCCAGCGCGTTCCTGCGAGCCGGATTTCAGGATGTCCAGGGAGAGGAGATTGGTGCCGTAGGCCCAGGCATTCGCATGCGAGAGGGTGAAGATCTGCTTGGGGATACCCCGCGAGCGGAACGACCCGTCCGCGTTCCGCACCCGCACGCCCGGCTCGGCGGCAGGGAACTGGTAATGATAGCTCACCTGGGTATCGGAAAAGAGGAAGAAGGGTGAAGGTGCATCCGGAGCGGGGGACGGTGCGCCCGCAGGATCGGCCGCCAGAGCCGGTGCCAGCGCCGCGCACGAGACCAGCGCGGCCGCCAGCGATGTCCAGAAGCCCGTCATGTTCACCCCGGCAGAGCGGTTCCGCCCAGTCGGGGCTCGGATCAGTAGCCGGTTTCACGGATCGTCGGAAGGACGAAAGCCGATCCTCCCGGCGAAGGATGCGGGCGCGCCGCGCTCAGCGGGCGAGTTCGCGGAGCCCGAGGCGGATCAGCGTCTTGGCCTCCGCCCCCTCCCCGGCGCCCTTCATCGCGGCGGCGATGGCGGCGGAGGCCTGGACCGGGGCGTAGCCGAGATTGACCAGGGCTGAGATCGCATCGGCGGCGGGTTGCGGCGCGGTGCGGTCCTCCACCGCGCCGGACAGGGCGAGCACGGCGGGGTCGATGGGCGCGAAGGCCGGCGCCTTGTCCTTCAGTTCCGCGGTGAGGCGGGCAGCCAGGCGCGGGCCGACACCCGGCGCGCGGGCGATGGAGGTCTTGTCCCCCATGGCGATGGCGGTGGCGAGGGCCTCCGGCTCCAGCACCGAGAGCAGGCCGAGGGCCACCTTCGAGCCCACCCCCTGTACGGTCTGGAGCAGGCGGAACCACTCGCGCTCCGCATCCGACCGGAAGCCGTAGAGCCGGATCATGTCCTCGCGGACATGGGTCTCGATGGCCAGCGAGGCCGCCTCGCCCGCTTCCGGCATCCGCTGCAGGGTGCGGGCGGAGCAATGCACCACGTAGCCGACGCCCTGCACGTCGAGGATCACGAAATCCTCGCCGTAGGAATCCACCACGCCCTTCAACTTGCCGATCATGCGTCATCCCGTCATCACGGACGGGTCTTTACCAGGGACAGGCCCGCCTGTCCGACACGCCACCGAGAGAAAGTGACCGCCCGATGCGCACCCCCCTCGCCGCCCTCCTCATGGTGATGGCCGCCGCCCACGCCCATGCTCAGACACCGGCCCAGAACCCGGCCCAGGATGCCGCCCCCACCACGGACCCCACCCAGGTCCGGGCCGGCAGCTACGTGCTCGACGCGGCCCACGGCAAGATCACCTGGTCGGTGAGCCACCTCGGCTACTCGACCTATTACGGCCAGATCACCGACGTGTCGGGACAAGCCGACCTCGACCCCAAGGATCCAGGCAAGAACCGGCTCACCGTGACCATCGGCATGGGAAGCATCAACGCCCTGAACGAAACGCTCAACCGCCATCTCCAGGGGCCGGACTTCTTCGACACCCAGAAGTTTCCCACCGCCACCTTCACCGCCACCCTGGTGGAGCCCACGAGCCCAACTACGGCCCGCGTCGCCGGCAGCCTCACCCTCAAGGGCGTGACGAAGCCCGTTGCGTTCGACGCCACCTTCAACCGGGCCGGCCTCAACCCCATCGACAAGCGCTATACCGTGGGCTTCGACGGCTGGGCCGTGATCAAGCGCTCGGATTTCGGCGTCAACGCCTTCCTGCCCGCGATCGGCGACGACGTGTCCCTGCGGCTCGAGGGCGAATTCAAGGCGCAGTGAGCGGTCGCCTCCCCGCGCGGGGAGGCTTTTCAGGCAGTGCGGCCCCCGCCTCTTCCCGCAAGGTGGGAGAGGAGAATGCTCACCCCTTCGCCAGGGCCGCCGCGATCCGCGCGGCGGCAAGCCCGCTCACCCCGGCGACGGGGGCGTGGAGCTTCTTCAGGGCATGCGCCCCGCGATGGTTGGCATGGGTGACGGCGATGGCCAGGGCATCCGCCGCGTCCGCGGTCTTGAACTCGGCCTTGGGCATCAGGAACTTCACCATCGCCTGGATCTGCACCTTCTCGGCGTGCCCGGAGCCGCAGACGGTCTTCTTGACCAGGTTGGCGGCGTATTCGGAAACCGGCAACCCGGCCAGGGCCGGCACCAGCAGGGCGATGGCGCGGGCATGCCCGAGCTTCAGGGTGGCCTGCGCATCCTTGTTGACGAAGGTCTCCTCCACGGCGACCTCGTCGGGCGAAAACCCCGACACCACGCGGGTGATGCCCTCGTGCAATTCCCGCAGGCGCAGGGCGAGCGGCAGATCCCCGTCCGAGGTCACCACGCCGCAATCGACGTAAGTCAGCTTCGCCCCGACGACGGAGATCAGCCCCCAGCCGGTACGGCGCAGGCCGGGATCGATGCCGAGGATGCGGATGGGGGTCATGGGGGCCTGTATCGCGGTGACTGCCTATGGCGCGCCATCATAGGCCAGACGGCCGGCCGCGGATGCCCCCTCCCTCGCCGACCGAGGCCTTCCGGCCGCCGAAATGCTCCACGGCAACACTGGCTTCCAAGCCCCGACCTTCGGCATATGTCGCGGCGGTACCCAGCGTCAGGCCCTGACCACTGAGGAGGTTTTTGCCGCAGAACCGGGGGCCGCTTCTGCGAAACCTGCTCAGGATCTGAAAAGGTCCTCCAGCGCTCTCAGCACCGTCGCGACCTCGACCGGCTTCTCCAGGCGGCGAATGTGAGCGTAGGCGTCCGGGACGTCGGCCTGGTCGTATCCCGTAGTAAACACGAACGGCACGGCGCGTGCGATCAAGGCGTTCGCGAGCGGGTAGACGTTCTCGCCGCCGAGATTCACGTCCAGGCATGCGCCGTCCGGCGCGGCGCCTCGTTCCAGCATGCGCAATCCGCCCTCCACGGAGGCGACCGGACCGAGCATCTCGGCTCCTACGTCCTGCAGCGCGCTGCTCAGCTCGTCCGCGAGAAAATACTCATCCTCCGCGACGAGGATGCGTCGTGCTTGGAGCGTGTCCTCAGGCATCGGCCATCTTCCCGGACATCATGCGTCCCGATACGGGCAGCGCAATGGTGCAGTGAACCCCATCGGATTCCATCACGTAGGTTGTCCTGGCACCGAGCTGGTAGGGCAAGGCCCGCTCGATCAGCTCGCGGCCCGCCCCATTCCGTTGCGAGCCCGTCTGCAACGGCATGACGACGCCACGCTCGCGCCAGTCCACGTGCAGCCACGGCCTCTGCTCCGGTTCGGCATGCTCCAAGTGCCAGTTGATCTCGAGGCGCGCTTGCGGTTGCGCGAGGGCACCGTACTTGACCGCGTTGGTCGCGAGTTCGTGCACGGCCAGCGCGAAGGTCTGCAACGTCGACGAGCGCAGAGCGACGCCGGATGGCCCCTTCAAAACGATCCTCGCGCCCTCCCCGTCGATGGCGGCGACCTCGCTGCGGATCAACTCGTCGAAGGTGATGCGCGCCCCCTCGGCGAGGCGGGAGAGAAGGCCCTGCACCCGGGACAGGGCGGCCAGACGAACGATGTAGCGTGCCTTGAAGTCCGCCAGATCCGCGCTGTTCCGCAAGGTCTTTTCAGCCGTGGCGCGCACGATACTCATGAGGTTGCGGGTGCGATGCTGCAGTTCGGCGACGAGCACGCTCATATGCTCGGCCCTCTCCTTCTCCTCGGTGATGTCCCTCCCGACGCCGCCGATCCAACGCACCGTTCCGGACGCGTCACGCATCGGGAAGGCGGTATCGCGCAGCCAGCGGATCTCATCGTTGGTCGGCCGCCGGATGCGGTACTCGAAGCTGACCCTCTCTCCCATCGTGACACGCTGAAGATTGGCGACCGCACGCTCGCGGTCCTCCGGCACGATGAGATCGGCCCATCCCACCATGTTGTCGCCGAAGAGGGCCGCCGTTCGGTCCAGGCCGTAGATCGTCTCGAAGGCGGGTGTGAGATACATCCACTGGAACGTCGCGGCGTCGCGCATCCAGAGCACGTCGGAAGAGGCCTCGCCGAACTGGCTGAGGCGCGCCTCGCTCTCGCGCAGAGCCGCTTCGGTACGCTTGCGTTCGGTGATGTCGGAGAACAGAAGCGCCACGGTGCGCGCATTCGGATCGCCGATGCGATAGGCATAGACCGACCACCACCGGTCGAGCTGCTCGGACCCGGCCTCGAACCGCGCGGGTACTCCCGTCAGGGCGACCCGACCGTAGGCGTCGATCCAGAACTGGTCCAGGCCGGGCGTGATGTCACGCATCCACCGACCAGCCGCATCCCTGATGCCGGTCTGCGCCTCGAAGGCGGGGCTGACTTCCTCGAACCGATAGTCGGCCGGGTTGCCCTCGCCGTCGAACGCCACCCTGATGGTGCAAAAACCCTGGTCGAGGGCATTATAGAGACCGAGATAACGCTCCTCGCTCTCGCGTAACGCCGCCTCCGCCGTTTTCCGTGCCGTCACGTCGCTGGCGGCTCCGAACCACTCGACGATCTCGCCGTTGCCGGCCAGGATCGGAACGGCGCGCGAGTGCGTCCAGCCGACGCTGCCGTCGGTCCGTCGAACACGATGCTCCAGTTCGAAGACCTGCTTGCCACGGATCGCTCCGTCGATGGCAGCGTCGATGGTGGGGCGATCCTCCGGCAGGATGGTGCCGTTCACCCAGCCCTGGCCCAGGCTTCCCTCGTCCGCGAGGAACCCCGGTCCGTCGAGCCGACGCATCTCCGACCAGTCCGGGCTCATCCGATAGATCACGTCCGAACTCGCCGTGACGAAGGCACGGAATCGCTCTTCGCTCTCCTGAAGCGCCACCTCGGCACGGGCACGCTCGATCGCCGACCGCATCCGCTCGCCGACGCTGCGGATGAGGAACCGCTCGGCCTCGGTCCATGAACGAGGGATCGCGTGTTGGGCGCAGAGGATGCTCGTCCGCTGACCGTCCCCGAGCAGAACGACATCGGCGAAAGAAGCGATGCCTCGTGACTGGAGTTCGGCTTTCGCGGCAGCGCCGAAACGTGCGTCCGTCTCGACGTCACACACCGCCACGACTTCGCCGACACGGTAGGCCGCGAGAAACTCCGGGTCGAAAGCGTCCAAGG
The DNA here is from genome assembly GCF_001422125.1 of Methylobacterium sp. Leaf85. Lineage (NCBI taxonomy): Bacteria > Pseudomonadati > Pseudomonadota > Alphaproteobacteria > Hyphomicrobiales > Methylobacteriaceae > Methylobacterium > Methylobacterium sp. Leaf85. The sequence continues at coordinate 92,345 of NZ_LMME01000031.1, forward strand.
AATACTCGCCGACGATGGAAGAGACACCGCGGCCATGCTCGCGCTGGATCGTCAAGCGACCCTCGCTGATCTCACCGTAGCAAGCGCGGCTGATATTGAGGTGATCGCCGAGTTGCCGGGCCGCAGCCTCCGCGATCTCGGCCGGTGCCTTGAGCGGCCGGAGAATGTCGCTCAGGCGGAGCAGGAACGCATGGTGCTCCTCGCTCTCCCGCAACGCCTTCGTGCGGTCGGTGACGCGCCGCTCCAGATCTTCCCTCGCAGCCTGCGCCTCATCGAGGGCCCCGGTCATGACGTAGGCGGCGGAGGCAAAGCGCGTCAGGCGCGTGAGCAGCCTGAGATCCTCACCATCGAAAGCACGCTCCCCGTCATGGGCACTGACCCACAGGGTACCGACAGGCTCGTCGCGGGCAGGGAAAGGGATCAGTAGAACCTCGTGGATGAAAGGTTCGGCGGCGGCGGCGGGGACGTGGGTGTGCGGACGCGAGAACAGCAGGGGGGTGTTACGGGTCACCACGATGCCGCATGGATTCGCTTCGTATGGCATGATGCCGCCGAGACGCGCCGCCCATAGCCCGGCGACAGCATCCCATCGGAAAGCGCTCACTCCGTTGTGGGATCTCAGGATGCTGATGCCGGCCGATCCGGCGATCCCCCTCTCGACGATCAGGTCGACGAGGCGCTGCAGGATGCTGCCGGGACTGACGGTCAGTTCCAGCGCCAGTTCGGAGAGGACATGGGCTTCCGCCTCGAAGTCGGGAGGGCGGGTGGGACGTCCTGCCAACGCTTCGGTGATCGGGACCTCGTTCAAGTCCAGAAGAACGTCGGGCAAAACCGCCGGTGTCTTCTCTTTACGGTGCTCGACGGTCATTCGCGCCTGACGCTATTGGATGACGCGACGCATGCAACGTCGGCCCGCATCACCGGACTTCATTTACGACCCGGGCGGAGACACGAGCGCAGTATCGTCGCATGGATCGGGGGATGGATGCGGATGTCGTCGTTCCATACCCGTCCGATCGAAGACGAACCAAACCACGTTCGCCTGCCGCCGGACGTCCCGTTCCGGTCCGCGATTTCCCCGCAGCGGTCGGGCGACACGCCACCATGACAGTCCTTCCGGCCGATCCCAGACCTCCGCCCGGTCCGACGATCACGGTCGAGCCGGCCTGACGAGGAGAGGCGGCGAGGCGATGCCTCACGTCGGTGCCGTCGTGCGCGGAGACGAGGGCGTGTGCATCCCCTCGCCCCGCACGCGGGGAGGGTGAATTCCCTCCTCGGTTCGAGGGCGAGGCCATGGACGATCGCTCTTCCCCGACCCAATTCGGATCGATCCGTCTCTGGCAATCCTCAGATCGAGGGGAAGGGTAACGGTGGCCCTTCAGCCTTCGAGCTTGGCCACCAGCGCGTCGGAGAGGGCGAAGTTGACGTAGACGTTCTGGACGTCGTCCTGGTCCTCGATGACCTCCACGAGGCGGATCAGCTTCTCGCCGGTCTCGTCGTCGACCTCGATGGTGTTCTGCGCCTTCCAGACCAAGGCCGTGCGGCGCGGTTCGCCGAACCGGGCCTCCAGCGCCTTCGAGACCTCGCCGTAGGAATCCTGGGCGCAGGTGATCTCGTGGCCGTCCTCGGAGGAGCGCACGTCGTCGGCACCGGCCTCGATGGCGGCTTCCAGCATGGTGTCGGCATCGGCGACCGACGCGTCGAACTCCACCACGCCGACATGGTCGAACATGAAGGAGACGGCCCCCGTCTCGGCGAGGCTGCCGCCGGACTTGGTGAAGGCCGAGCGTACGTCGGAGGCGGTGCGGTTGCGGTTGTCGGTCTGCGCCTCGACGATGAGGGCGGCGCCGCCCGGGCCGTAGCCCTCGTAGCGGATCTCGTCGTAGCTCTCCGCGTCGGCGCCCGAGGCCTTCTTGATGGCGCGCTCGATATTGTCCTTGGGCACGTTCTCGGCCCGGGCCGCGATGATGGCGGCGCGCAGGCGCGCGTTCATCGCCGGGTCGGGCATGCCGAGCTTGGCCGCCACCGTGATCTCTCGGGCGAGCTTGCCAAAGATCTTGGAGCGGACCGCGTCGACGCGGCCCTTGCGGTGCATGATGTTCTTGAACTGGGAATGGCCGGCCATGGCGTGACCTTGGATCGATACGGAGGTGGAACGGAGGGGCACGCATGCGTCGCCGCAGCGGCATTTGGCCGGGTTATAGGCCGGGTCCGCCCACGGAGGCAACGCGAGCGCGCCCGCCGCGTTGGCGGGACAGGGCTTTTCCGACCCCGGCGGATACGAACATGGCGACATCCCCCCGAGACGACGGGGCCGGGCGACCCTGGTGGCGCCTCGCCCTCACCGCCGGCCTCGGTCTTCTCGCCGGGGCGACGCTGTTCCCCCGGCCGGCGAAGGGGGTCAGCCCGCCCGCCCGTGCCAGGCCGCCAGCCCCGCGAGGGTGACGACGCCCCCTGCCCATGGGATTCCCGAGAGGTGGGTATGGGGCATCCCCGGCTCACCGAGATCCGACACCGCCGAGAAAGCGCCTTCCAGGCTGTGTCCGCCGGTGTAGCGGCTTCGCGTGGCCACCACGGGCAATCCCGCATCCAGCGCCGAGCGGATGCCGGCCACCGAATCCTCGAAGGCGATGGCCTCCCCCGGCGCCACGCCGAGGCGCGTCAGGGCCAGGACGAACACGTCCGGATGCGGTTTCTTGCGCTCAGCCTCGTCGCCGCAGGCAACCACGTCGAAGGGGCTGCCCTCGGGAAAGTTGACGGCGAGGAGCGCGTCCACGTTGGGGCGGCTCGTGGTGCTCGCCACCGCGAGGAGCAGGCCTGCGCGCTTGGCTTCCCCCACGAGCCGCGCGATGCCGGGGCGCAGTTCGAGGGCTCCTTTCGTGACGAGGTCGCCGTAGATCCCGGTCTTGCGGTCGTGGATCTCGCTCATCTGGGCGCGGCGTTCGGCATCCGGCTCGCCGTGCTCGGTGGCCACGTAATGGGCGAGCCGCTCCTTGCCGCCCATGACGGTGAGGAGGTCGGCATAGAGCTCCGGCGACCAGTGCCAGTCGAGCCCCAGTTCCGAGAACGCGCGGTTGAAAGCCTGACGGTGCAGGTCCTCCGTCTCGGCCAGCGTCCCGTCGACGTCGAAGATCAGCGCCTTCAACATGCGACGGTGCCGCCGGCGCCCGCCCGGATCGCAGCGATGCGCTCGGCATATCCGGCCGGCCCGCCCTTGAACACGGCGCTGCCAGCCACGAACGCGTTGGCTCCGGCGGCTGCGGCGAGGCCGACATTCTCCGCGGTGATGCCGCCATCCACCTCGATGTCGATGGCACTGCCGGCGGTCATGGCCTTGATCCGGGCGATGGTCTCCAGGGTCGAGGGGATGAAGCTCTGGCCGCCGAAGCCGGGATTCACCGTCATCACCAGGACGAGATCGACCATGTCGATCAGGGGCTCGATGGCGCTCGCAGGGGTGCCCGGATTCAGCGCGATGCCGACGCGCTTGCCGAGGGTTCGGATGGTCTGAAGCGAGCGGTGGATATGCGGTCCGGCCTCCACATGGACCGAGATCGCATCCGCGCCCGACTCGGCGAAGGCCGCGAGATACGGGTCGGCGGGGGCGATCATCAGGTGGACGTCGAACACCTTGGCGCTGTGCGGCCGGAGCGCCTTCACCACGTCGGGGCCGAACGTGATGTTGGGCACGAAATGCCCGTCCATCACGTCGAGATGGATCCAGTCCGCCCCGGCCTCGGAGACCGCACGGACCTCCTGGCCGAGAGCCGCGAAATCCGCCGCGAGGATGGAGGGAGAGATGATGGGGCCGGCCGTGCGGGTCGTCATACGGTCTATCTCGTTCACTCTGTCGGTCCGGCAAGTGCCGTCGCGCGGACGTCGGGTCGTCTCAGGCGAGCCGGCGCTTGCGCTCCACGAGCTGCATGATGATCGGGGTCAGGATGAGCTGCATCGCGATGTCGAGCTTGCCGCCCGGAATCACGATGGAATTGGCACGGCTCATGAAGGAGCCCTGGATCATCGAGATCAGGTAGGAAAAGTCGATGCCCTTCGGGTCCTTGAAGCGGATCACCACCATCGATTCGTCGGCGGTGGGAATCCAGCGGGCGATGAAGGGGTTGGAGGTGTCCACCGTGGGCACGCGCTGGAAGTTGATGTCCGTCCAGGTGAATTGCGGGCAGATCGTCTGGACGTAATCCGGCATGCGCCGCAGGATCACGTCGGTGACGGCCTCGGTGGAATAGCCGCGGAACGAGCGGTCCCGGTGCAGCTTCTGGATCCATTCGAGGTTGATCACCGGCACGACGCCGATCTTGAGGTCGGCGTAGCGGGCCATGTCGACATTGTCGTCGACGACGCAGCCGTGAAGGCCTTCATAGAACAGCAGGTCGGAGCCCGGCGGAAAATCCTCCCAGGGCGTGAAGGTGCCCGGCTCGGCGCCGTAGGCCTGCGCATCGGCGACGTCGTGGACGTAGTGGCGCGTGCGCCCGCCGCCGGATTCGCCGTAGCTGCGAAACACCTCCTCCAATTCCAGGAGCAGGTTGGCGCGGGGCGCGAAGTGGCTGAGGGTCGGCTCCTCGGCCATGGCCTTGCGCATGGCGTTGCGATCGAGGGCGTGGAACGCGTCCCCCTCGATGTAGACCGCGCTCACGTCCTCGCGGCGAAAGATCTGCTCGAACGTGTTGCGCACGGAGGTCGTGCCGGCGCCCGACGATCCGGTGACCGAGATGATGGGATGACGCGCCGACATGTACGATACCCGACCGGTTCCAGCCTGTCCCCGGTCAGCTGCGCATCAGCCCGCGCTGGCCGAACAGGGGCGAGCGGCCGGCGGCGGCGTTGCGGCCACCGTAATACTTGGCGACGCAAGCCACGTCCTCGCTCGAACCGAACACCAGCGGCACGCGCTCGTGGATGCCGGTGGCGGAGATGTCGAGGATGCGGTTGGCACCGTCGGTGGCCGCGGCACCGGCCTGCTCCATCAGCATCGCGATGGGCGCGGCCTCGTAAAGGAGGCGCAGGCGGCCCTGCGCGTAGCCCTTCCGGTTGTCGCCGGGATAGAGGAATACGCCGCCACGGAGGAGGACCCGCTGCGCGTCGGCAACCAGGGAGCCGAGCCAGCGCATGTTGAAGTTCTTGTCCAGCGGTCCCTCGGAACCGGCCAGACAATCCTCGATATAGGCCTTCACCGGGGTGTCCCAATGCCGGGCGTTGGAGGCGTTGATGGCGTATTCCTTGGCGGCGGCCACCACCTCGATCCGCGGGCTGGTGAGGCGGAACACGCGCTCTGCCCGGTCCAGGGTGAAGATCTGCGTGCCGAAGCCGAGCGTCAGCACCAGGGAGGTCGCCGGGCCGTAGGTGACGAAGCCGGCGGCGAGCTGGGCGGTGCCGGGGCTCGTGAACGAGCCGAGGGGGTTCTCCGCCGTCGCGCCCACGGGCCGGATGCCGAAGATCGATCCCACCGCCATGTTCACGCCGATATTGGACGAGCCGTCCAGAGGATCGATGGCGACGGCGAGGGGAGCGCCTGCGTTGAGGAGCATGATGCCCTCGGCTTCCTCGGAAGCGACCTCCGCCACCGGTGCGCCGCGCAGGGCCTCGGTGAAGCGCTGGTGCGCCAGAACGTCGAGGGCCTTCTGCACGTCGCCGTCGCTGTTCTGCTCACCCTGCGCGGCGAGATCGCCGCCGCCCAGAGCGCCGCGGCCGATCACCTCGCTCACATCGACAGCGGCCTCGGCACAGGCTGCGATGACCGCCGCAACGTCGGCGAGTCCCTGATCGGCGGCGACCGCCTGGGCGAGGTACGCGTCGAGCCGCGACCCAATTTCCAGAGACCCCAACGACATCGGCTCACGTCCTCTTCCACAGACCCGCCGGAGACCATCCGGCCGCTCATCTTCCGTCTCGGTTCCGGGCCGTCGAAAGGCCGGAGCACCGCCCTTTGCACGATAGCGCCGGGTTCAACCAGAGCGCCAGACGGGCATTCCCCGTGCAAAGAAGGAATTCTGAAAAAACTTGCGGGCGGTTCCAAAAAAACTAAAAACGCCGGATGCGCAACCTCTCGCTCAAGCAACTCCAGGCCGTCGCAGCGGTCGCCCGCCTCGGAACGATGACCCGTGCGGCCCAGGAACTCAATGTCACCTCGGCGGCGCTCTATGCGCGCATCCGCCAGTTGGAGGAAGAGGCGGGGCTGCTGCTGTTCGACCGGACACCCACGGGCCTGAAGCCGACCGATGCCGGGCGCGAGATGCTGTGGGCGATCGACAGCATCAACACGGTCCTGGAGACCTGCGCCGACCGGCTCCAGACCCTCAAGGGTGGCAGCGGCGGGCGGGTCGCCATGGGGGTGGTGTCCACCGCCAAGTATTTCACGCCCCAGATCATCGCCGGCTTCGTCGACCGTTACCCCGCGGTGGAGATCAACCTCGTCGTCGGCAATCGCGGCGCTATGGTCGAGGCCCTGCGCAACTACGAGATCGATTTCGCCATCATGGGCCGTCCGCCGCGCGACTTCGCCATCGAGGCCGAGATGTTCGGCGCGCACCCACTGGTGATCATCGCGGCGCCGAGTCATCGCCTCAGCACGCGGACCAACCTCACGCGGGCGGATCTGGCCGAGGAATCCTTCCTGGTGCGCGAGGAGGGGTCCGGCACCCGCACGGTGTTCGAAGAGTTCATGTCGGGCATCATGATCCAGCGCGCGAAACTCGGGATCGATTCGGGCTCGAACGAAACGATCAAACAGGCGGTGATGGCCGGGCTCGGCATCGCCCTCATCTCCGGCCATACGGTGGCGGCCGAGGTCGAGAGCGGGCGCATGATCCTGCTCGACGTGCAGGGATTGCCGATCCGTCGCGACTGGTACGTGGTCCGCCGCGCCGACAAGGTGCTCGGGCCGGCGGCGGCGGCGTTCTGGGATTACACGGTGAAGGAAGGCGGTCGGAAGCTGCCGCGCCTGGCCCTGACACCGGCCGTCAGTTCGGTCACCGCGGAGTTCGAGGCGTGAGAGAGACCGGGATCGTCGTCGTCGGTGCCGGTCAGGCCGGCTTGCAGGCTGCGGCCTCCCTGCGCGAGGCGGGCTACGGCGGACTCCTGACGATGATCGGCGACGAGCCGAGCCTTCCCTATCAGCGTCCGCCGCTCTCGAAAGCCTATCTCGCCGGCAAGGTGGATGCCACCGGCCTGTTCCTGCGTGCGCCGGGCTTCTACGCGGACCACGGCATCGCCTGCGAGACCTCGGTCGAGGCCGTTGCGATCAACCGGGCGGCCCGCCGAGTCTGCCTCAGCGACGGACGCGACCTCGGCTACGATCATCTCGTCCTCGCCACGGGATCGCGAAACCGGCCTCTGCCGGTGCCAGGGACGGAGCTCGCGGGCGTGTATCAGCTGCGCTCGATCGCGGATGCCGACCGGATCCAGGCGGCCATCGGCGAAGCGCGCAGCATCGCCATCGTGGGCGCTGGGTTCATCGGGCTCGAATTCGCCAGCATCTGCGCCGCGCGCGGTCTGTCCGTCACCGTCATCGAGGCCGCCGACCGCCCGATGGCCAGGGCGGTGTCCGAGCCGATCGCCACCTTCTTCCGAGAGGTCCACGAGAGCGCCGGCATCCGTTTCCTGTTCGGCGGCGGCGTGCAGGCCATAGAGGGCTGGGCCGGTCGGGCCGCGTCGATTGTCCTGTCGGACGGCGCCACCTGCCCGGTGGATCTGGTCCTGATCGGGATCGGTGTCCTACCGAACCAGGATCTCGCGGCCGAGGCCGGCCTTCACGTGGAGGACGGCATCGTCGTCGATTCCGTCCTTCTCACCGACGATCCGTCGATCTCGGCCATCGGCGATTGTGCCCGGTTTCCCACACGCTTCGCCGCCCATGGTACGGCGCGCGTCGAATCCGTCCAGAACGCTATCGACCACGGCCGCTGCCTCGCCGCCCGCATCACCGGGCGCCCCGCCCCCTACGATGCCGTCCCCTGGTTCTGGAGCGATCAAGGCGGCCACAAGCTGCAGATGGTGGGATTGCCGGTTCCGAGCGACGTCTCGGTGCGACGCGCCACCGCCGGGGGCTTTGCGGTGTTCCGCTATCGCGGTCCGCACCTCACTGGAATCGAGACGGTGGATTCAGCGGCCGAGCATATGGCCGCCCGCCGGATCATCGCGCGCGGCCTGTCGCCGACCCAAGACGAGGCCGCCGATCCGACCTTCGACCTGAAAGCTCTCGCGATGGGACGCGGCGGCGCCTGAAGAGGCTCAGAAGTGAAGCCGCAACCTCAGTGATCGTTTTCCGTGGTCAGCGAGCCGAGGCGCGTACCCTCGTCTCCGCCCGTCGCGCGCAGGCCGACCCCGCTCTCGCTGCCTTCGTGAAAGACGATGCCGGCGGTCATGAGGACGCTTCTCAAAGCCTCGATCCGGCCCGAGGCCGGATCGCCGGTGCCATTCTCGAAGGCCTTCACGTCCTGCTCGGCCAGACCGACCTTGGCGGCGAGATCCGCCTCCGACCAGCCCAGCATGCCGCGAGCGGCCCGCGATTGCGCCGGGCTCATCGTGTTCGGCCCTGCCCCGCCGCGTCCGTTCTCGTCCAATCCCGACACAGGAAGCTCTCCGTCATGCAATGGCGCTCAACGCACGCCCGCTTCTAAGCTGCTTTAACGAGGCTCGCAGGGGGATTGTTCACGTAGAGTAAGCGTGGAGCGACGTTTGGAAGGGGATGACAAGGAAAACCTGGGATAGACAGTCTTGACCATATTTGTGCTGGAATCTTATCCGAAGGGCGTCCGTACGCCGTCCGCGCGAGCTTCGTCCGACACGGAGCTTCGCATGGAACGCGCGGCCCGAACTCTTGCAACCGGGACGCGGTGCGCGACCATGCGAGTTCGAATGATGATGACGAAGGAGGGCCGGACGATGAGAGCGATGCTGTTCGCCGCGATGGCTTGTGCCGCGACGGCGGGGATGCTGGCGACGGGCGCAATGGCGCAGGGATCCAACGTCACCGGCTTCGGCAAGGACAACCGCGAGAAGCCCGAGAAGAAGCAGTACGTTCCGGCCGCCAAGCCTCAGGAGAAGATGTTTCCCCTCGATGCGACCTGGACCGCGGTGAGCCTGAACGGCAAGCCCTTCAACGGCACCGACCGCCCGAGCTTCATCATCGACAAGCAGTACCGCGCCCGCGGCTACGGCGGTTGCAACACCTTCGCCGCCACGGCCTTCCCCCTGCGCGAGCAGCACCTCGCCGTCGGCCCCCTCGCTCTCACGAAGAAGCCCTGCGACAAGGGTACCGGTGCCAGTGAGCAGGACTTCTTCATCGCCCTGCGCACCGCTGCCCAGTGGGACCTCGTCGGGTCGCAGCTGGTGATCAAGAGCCAGAAGGGCGAGCTGAAGTTCGATCGCGCGCTCTAGATTTCGCTGCAACGCGGCCGGTTACCGGACGCATTCCCTCGGGCGAAGACGCGCTACGATGACCGTTCGCGTTAGACGGACGACTCGACCGGTCGCAAGGAAACCGAGGTCGGAAGGACAGCGATGACGGCGCAGGCGGGGCGGCCCGACGCCCTGCCCAACCCTCGGTGCAGATTCGTCGGGCGAACTGACGCCGACTCCTTCGCGAAGATCGACCTCACTTTAAGACCGCGTTGACGACGATCCGAGGTCTCCAGCCCGGCTTTACCCCTCGTTCAATGCCCCCGTCGCCTTCTGCCAATCGCGGTTGAGGCGAGGGGAAGCGAAATGGTGAAGCGACTGGAATGGGCGACGGGGAGCGTCGTCCGCAGCGGCGTCCGCGAACAGGCCGTCTACACCTGCCCGCCGAGCCTGCATCCGGGAGCCTTCCGGATCGCGCTGTCGACGCCGCTTTGCGCGGCTCTGCTCGTGCTGTCCGCGATGGTCCTGTTCTCGTGAACGCCGCCCGATCCCGGCATTGATCGGCACTCGACTGCGCGGAAGATCTGGGATGACAGGCCGCTCGCGGCATCGCGAGAACTAAATTCTCCCGATACCCCACCAAGCAAATCAATATTTCTACTGATGATTCAGACTGTTGAAGACAGAGAAGATTTGTCTTTGACCTGCGGCCATTGCCGATTGCCTCGCCTAGAGCGACGCGATATCCCGGCGCACACCGAGCGCAGGGCCTGTCGAGGCCTTCGCAATGCGTAAGAGCCGATCAGGAGATCTCGTCATGGCCGACACCAGCCCCTCGCAGTCCCGCAAACCCGGCCACGGCCACATCTACGGCTCGATCACCGAGACGATCGGCAACACGCCCCTGGTCCGGCTCAACCGGATCACCAAGGAGCGCGGCGTCGATGCCGAGATCCTGCTGAAGCTCGAGTTCTTCAACCCGATCGCCAGTGTGAAGGACCGGATCGGCGTCAACATGATCGACGCCCTCGAAGCCTCCGGCCAGTTGAAGCCGGGCGGCACGCTGGTGGAGCCCACCTCCGGCAATACCGGCATCGCCCTGGCCTTCGTGGCGGCGGCGCGCGGCTACCGCCTGATCCTCGTCATGCCCGAGACCATGTCGCTGGAGCGCCGCAAGATGCTGGCCTTCCTCGGCGCGGAACTCGCCCTCACCCCTGGCCCGCAGGGCATGAAGGGCGCGATCAGCAAGGCCGAAGAGCTTCTCAACGAGATTCCCGGCGCGATCATGCCGCAGCAATTCTCGAACCCGGCCAACCCCGAGATCCACCGCAAGACCACGGCCGAAGAGATCTGGAACGACACCCAGGGCCAGCTCGACGCGTTCGTGGCCGGCGTCGGCACCGGCGGCACCATCACGGGCGTCGGCAGCGTGCTGAAGCCGCGCCTGCCCAACCTCAAGGTCGTCGCCGTGGAGCCAACCGATTCGCCCGTCATCTCCGGCGGCCAGCCCGGCCCGCACAAGATCCAGGGCATCGGCGCCGGGTTCATCCCCGGCAACCTCGACCGCGAGGTCATCGACGAGGTGATCACGGTCTCGAACCAGGAAGCCTTCGACACCGCCCGGCTTCTCGCCAAACTCGAAGGCATCCCCGGCGGCATCTCCACCGGCGGCAACGTCGCCGCAGCTCTGAAACTGGCGGCGCGGCCGGAGTTCCAGGGCAAGCGCATCGTCACGGTGGCCTGCTCGTTTGCCGAGCGCTACATTTCCTCGGCGCTCTTCGAGGGGATCTGACCTCCGACGGCCGGCCCTGCCACGGGGCCGACTTTTCCAGGACGACGGCGCTTTCTCCCTGTGGCTTTCGAGCCCCTTTCTGAAGGCCGCCCTTGTCCTCAACTGCCCTGTATCGGATCCGCCGCGCCACCCGCCGCCCCTGGCTGCGGGTGGCTGCATTCTGCGGAGCCGGTGTCGCGGCCGCGCTCGCCTCGGCCTTCGGCGCGCCGCTGATCCCCATCGAGATAGCCCGATCGATCGGCGCCGACGCCGTCGACCAGATCCTGTCCGTGCTCGCGACGAGCATGTTGCCGGTGGCGACATTCTCGCTCTCGATCATGGTGCAGGCCTATGGCGGCGCCACCAGCAACGTGACGCCCCGTGCCGTGACCCTGCTGATGGAGGATACCCGCGCGCAGAATGCGGTGGCGAGCTTCATCGGCGCCTTCGTCTACAGCGTGGTCGGGCTGATCGCGCTCAAGACCCATTTCTACGGCGATCAGGGCCGGGTCATCCTGTTCGGCCTCACCCTCGTCGTCCTCGCCTCGGTGGTCGTCACCCTGGTACGCTGGATCGACACCCTGGCCCATCTCGGCCGGGTCGGCGAGACCGTCGACGCCATCGAAGAGGCGGCCTGTGCCGCGATCAGGCGGCGGGCCGAGGCACCCTATCTCGGTGGGCTGCCCTGGTGCCCCGCACCGGAGGGCGCGATCGCCGTGCAAGCGCAGAGCACGGGATACATCCAGCATGTGGATTCCGGGGCGCTGGAGGCGCTCGGCGAGGCGTCGGACCTCGTCCTGCACCTTGCGGTCCTACCAGGCAGCTTCGTCCATCGGGGCCGACTCCTGGTAGAGATCGACGGCAATCCCGACGCCGCGACCCTGGCCGGCATCACCAGGGCCTTCGTCATCGGCGACAGGCGCAGCTTCGACGATGATCCGCGCTTCGGTATCATCGTCCTTACTGAAGTCGCCTCGCGCGGGCTGTCTGCGGCTATCAACGATCCCGGCACGCCGATCGACGTCATCGGGACGCAAGTAAGGGTTCTGACGCTCTGGGCCGAATGCTGGGCCGCTCCGACACGGGGCGAGATCTACCCACGCCTGCGGGTACCGGGCATCGAGGTGGCGGACCTGTTCGCCGACGCGTTCCGTCCCATCGGCCGCGACGGTGCCGCTTGCGCCGAGGTTGGGGTGCGCCTGCAAAAGGCGCTCGCCGCCCTTCACGCCATTGGCGGCCCCGACTTTCAGGCGGCCGCACGCCGGGAGGCGGACAATGCACTCGCGCGGGCGGAGAAACTCCTCGACTTGCCCGACGATCTCGAAGTCCTGCGAGCCGCTCATGCCCTCGTCGGCCATCGAGGCTGACGCAACCTCGCGGCCCATGGAGTGGTTGAACCTCCAACATTGGAGGACACCATGACGGTTGAGCCGCGCCAGCGCCCTTCGCTGAAGAATTTCGACACCTATACCGATCGAAACGGCCAAAATCCCGGCCAGGACAATGCCCGTGATGTCGGCATCCCGTCGCGCACACAAGCCGATCTCAAAGGCGATCCCTCGGGAGAGGCGGAGACTGCCCGTATCGCGTCCGGGACGCCGAGTGAGGACGCCATCGACCAGACGGAGGCGGAAGTTCCGGCCGAGAACATCCGGGCCATCGGTGATGCTTCGCAGAAAGCTGAGCCTCAGAGCGCGGCGGCGAAGGATTCCATCGATCGCGCCACCGCGAGCGTCGGCAAGGACGAGGAGAGCTAGATGTCGGATTTTGACAAGCAGCCCACCGATGCCGCGACGCGCAAGCCCAACAATGTCGGATCCCGGGGCGAGCCTGCGTTGGAGGGTGGACACCAGACCGCGCAACAGGCGGCCATCACCGGCATCGATCCGGGCGGCCTCAGCGATGCCGACCGGAAGGCGAACTGGAACAAGGACGCCGACAAGGCCGGGCGCAACCCGACTCCCGTGGGCGGTTCGTCGAATGGCCAATCGGACCGCAAGCGGTGAGACGCATCGTCAGGGGACGACGTGACGCTTCGAATAAGGAGAGCAACACCCATGGTGGACGATGTGGACAAGAACGATAAGCCACCGCAGGGAAAGCCGGCCAACTCGGCACCCGATGCCGTGATGGATCCCAATGAGAAGACCGAAGGCAAACCGGGACAAGGGCCGCAGGGCGACAAGTCGCCTGATGACGAGACCGATCCTGGCGGCGGCTGAAGCGTCATGACGATGAAGGGCGTGGTCTTCGATCGAAACATGCCCTTCGTCCACAAGTCGCGAAGACCATTGAGCGCACCGGTGAGGCGGGTACTGTGTTCCAAAGGGAGACAGACGCCATGAATGCCCCCGATTCGGTCGTAGAAGACGCGACGTCGATCTACGATCGGGACCTCGACCGAAACCCGGCCAATCACCAGCCGCTGACACCGCTGAGTTACCTCGACCGGGCGGCGCGGGTGTTTCCCGACCATGTGGCGGTGATCCACGGTGACTTGCGCCGAACCTATGCCGACCTCTACGAGCGCAGCCGACGTCTCGCGGCGGCGCTCAAAGCGCGCGGCATCGGCCGGGGCGACACGGTGGCTGTCATGCTCGCCAACACCCCCGAAATGATCGAGTGCCATTACGGGGTGCCGATGTCCGGCGCGGTGCTCAACACCTTGAACACCCGTCTCGACGCGGCCGGCTTGGCCTTCTGCCTCGACCACGGTGAGGCCAAGGTGCTGATCACCGATCGGGAGTTCAGCCGGGTCGTCGGCCCCGCACTGGAGCAGGTCGAAGCAAAGCCCCTCGTCATCGATGTGGACGATCCGGTGTTCACCGGCGAAGGCACCGCCATCGGCACCGTTGACTACGAGGCCCTGCTGGCCGGGGGCGACCCGACGTCCGACTGGGCGATGCCGGCGGACGAATGGGACGCGATCTCGCTGAACTACACCTCGGGCACGACCGGCGACCCGAAGGGAGTGGTCTATCATCACCGCGGCGCGGCGCTCCTGTCTCTCGGCAACGTCATCACCGGCAATCTTGGGCAGCACCCGGTTTATCTCTGGACCCTGCCGATGTTCCACTGCAACGGCTGGTGCTTCCCCTGGACCCTGTCGGTGGTGGCCGGCACCCATGTCTGCCTGCGACAGGTTCGGGCCGGCGCACTCTACCAAGCACTTGCCGAGCACAGCGTCACCCATCTGTGCGGCGCGCCGATCGTGATGCAGTTGCTGCTCAACGCCACCGATTCCGAGCGCCGCCCCCTGCCCCGGCGCGTCGCCTTCCTGACGGCGGCCGCGCCCCCGCCCCAGGCGGTGCTCGGCGCCATGGGGGCAGCCGGCTTCGACGTCACCCATCTCTACGGCCTCACCGAGACCTACGGCCCGGCCGTCGTGAATGCCTGGCACCGGGACTGGGACGCCCTCGATGCGGACGCGCGTGCGGAGAAAATGGCGCGCCAGGGCGTGCGCTACCCCGTTCTCGAAGGCTTCGACATCCGCGACCCCGAGACCTGCGAATCGGTGCCCGCCGATGGGCAGACCATGGGCGAGGCGATGTTCCGCGGCAACGTGGTGATGCGTGGCTACCTGAAGAACCCCACCGCCACGCAGGCCGCCTTCAAAGGCGGCTGGTTCCGCTCCGGCGACCTCGGGGTCAAGCACCCGGACGGCTACGTCCAGTTAAAGGACCGCTCGAAGGACATCATCATCTCGGGTGGCGAGAATATTTCGTCCATCGAGGTGGAGGACGCCCTGTTCCGCCACCCCGCCGTCGCGGCCGCCGCCGTGGTGGCCAAGCCCGACGCGAAATGGGGTGAAACTCCCGTCGCCTTCGTAGAGCTGAAGCCCGATGCGAGCGTGGAGGCCGACGCCCTCATCGCCTGGTGCCGCGAGCGGCTGGCTGGCTACAAGCTGCCCCGCCACATCGTGTTCGGAGAGTTGCCCAAGACCACGACGGGCAAGGTGCAGAAGTACCTGCTGCGTGAGCGGGCGAAGACCGAGTGAGGGCGCCGGCTCCGCTCAAAAAAGAAAAGGCCGGGCGATGAGCCCGGCCTTCGTATGGTTCAAATCGTGGGCGCCCCTCAGGCGACGCCGCCCGAGCGCTCGAAGCGCTTGCGCTCGTTCGGGTCGAGGTAGGTCTTGCGCAGGCGGATCGACTTGGGCGTGACTTCCATCAACTCGTCGTCCTGGATCCAGGCCAGCGAGCGCTCCAGGGTCATGCGGATCGGAGGGGTGAGGCGCACGGCCTCGTCCTTCGAGGTGGTGCGGATGTTGGTCAGCTTCTTGCCCTTGAGCACGTTCACCTCGAGGTCGTTCTCGCGGTTGTGCTCGCCGATAATCATGCCCTGATAGACCTTGGCGCCGGGCTCGATCATCATCGGGCCGCGATCCTCCAGGTTCCACATGGCGTAGGCCACGGCCTCGCCCTTGTCGTTCGAGATCAGCACGCCGTTGCGGCGGCCGGGCATCTCGCCCTTGTAGGGCTCGTAGGCCTTGAACAGGCGGTTCATGATCGCGGTGCCGCGCGTATCGGTCATGAGCTCGCCCTGGTAGCCGATGAGGCCACGGGTCGGCGCATGGAAGACGAGGCGCAGGCGGCTACCGCCCGAGGGCCGCATCTCGATCATCTCGGCCTTGCGCTCGGACATCTTCTGCACGACGACGCCCGAGTATTCCTCGTCCACGTCGACCACGACCTCCTCGACCGGCTCGAGGACGTTGTCGTTCTCGTCTTTGGAGAGCACCACACGAGGACGCGACACGGCGATCTCGAAGCCTTCACGGCGCATGGTCTCGATCAGGATGGCCAGCTGCAACTCGCCGCGACCGGAGACGAAGAACGAATCCTTGTCGGCCGCTTCCTCGATCTTGAGGGTGACGTTACCCTCGGCCTCCTTGAACAGGCGGTCACGGATCATGCGGCTCGTCACCTTGTCGCCCTCGGTGCCCGCCAGGGGCGAATCGTTGACGATGAAGGACATGGTGACGGTGGGCGGATCGATCGGCTGGGCCTGGATCGGGGTCTCGACCTGCGGGTCGCAGAAGGTGTCGGCCACGGTGCCCTTCACGAGGCCGGCGATGGAGACGATGTCGCCCGCCTCGCCGATGTCGATGGGCGCGCGCTCCAGGCCGCGGAAAGCCAGGATCTTCGAGACGCGGCCGGTCTCCACGAGCTTGCCCGTGCGATCCATGACCTTGATGGCCTGGTTCGGCTTCACGGTGCCGGACGCGATGCGGCCGGTGATGATGCGGCCGAGGAAGGGGTTGGCTTCGAGCAGGGTGCCGAGCATCCGGAACGGACCCTCTTCGACCTTGGCCTGGGGCACGTGCGAGAGCACGAGGTCGAAGAGCGGCGCGAGGCCGTCTTCCTGGGAACCGTCGGGCGACGTCGCCATCCAGCCGGCACGGCCCGAACCATAGAGGATCGGGAAATCGAGCTGGTCGTCGGTGGCGTCGAGGGCCGCGAAGAGGTCGAACACCTCGTTCACCACCTCGGTGATGCGGGCGTCTGGACGGTCGACCTTGTTGATCGCCACGATCGGCTTCAGACCGATCTTGAGGGCCTTGCCGACCACGAACTTGGTCTGGGGCATCGGGCCCTCGGCGGCATCGACGAGGACGATCACGCCGTCCACCATCGAGAGGATACGCTCCACCTCGCCGCCGAAATCGGCGTGGCCGGGGGTGTCGACGACGTTGACGCGGGTATCCTTCCAGACGACCGAGGTCGCCTTGGCCAGGATGGTGATGCCGCGCTCCTTCTCGAGGTCGTTCGAATCCATCGCGCGCTCTTCGACGCGCTGGTTGTCTCGGAACGACCCCGACTGGGACAGGAGCTTGTCGACGAGCGTCGTCTTGCCGTGGTCGACGTGGGCGATGATGGCGATGTTGCGAAGCTTCATAAGGTATCCGGCAGCGAGAAGAGCCCGTCACGCGACGGGCCGCAGGGATGCGGCCGGCAGCGCCGGGTCACGGGATCGAGCTATCGCGTCGCAATATAAGGTGTCGGGCGTTCCGGCAAGGGGCATGGACCGCGTGTCTGCCACTCATCTCACGCGGACCCGCGTGCCGCAGCAGCGGGTCCGCCGCTTTGATGCGCGGAATCGGCGAGGGCCGGTGACACTGTCCTACGGTCAACTCGCAGTCTGCGGCGCAGGAACAGGACGACCTAAGGCAACCGTTCGCCTCCGGCTCGGCATGAGCGAAGGCGTCGACGACACGAGGAACGCCGGTAGGCCGAAGGACGACGTCCTGCGTCCCTCAGAGCAAATCGGCATTCGCGAGGCGAGGCGAGGCGAGGCCCTGGCGGTTACTCGCCTGTCCCGCACGCGCTCGCGTCGATGCTCGATGCGTAGGCGGCCATGATCGCTGCCAGTAGACCCGGAAAGCGAGACTCCACCTCGGCGCAACGCGAGCGGTTCCGCATCTCCACGCCGTGACGTTCGCAGTGGATCAATCCGGCCTCGCGCAGCACCTTGAAATGGCTCGAGAGCGAGGATTTCGGGATGATCTGGTCTCCCATTGCGGACAAGGCCGAGCAGGCCTCGACGCAGCCCGCGCTCCTGATCCGCGCGAAGATCACCGCGCGGCGAGGATCGGACAGGGCGTGGAGGATCGCTTGCGGCTGGACGTCCTCGATCGCGGGGTGAAACAGGGGCCTCATAATTTGTCCATATGGGGACTTGATCTTCGTTCGTTTAGTTCCGAAGTTCCGAACTATGGGACCAAGACAGCTAGTCGGCAGCCGGTTCCCGACGAAGGATAGCACACATGTCGAAGCTTGACGGAAAGGTCGCTGTCGTGACCGGCGGATCGAAGGGCATCGGTGCGGCGATCGCCAAAGCCCTGGCGAAGGAGGGTGCGGCCGTCGTGGTCAATTACGCATCGAGCAAGGCCGGAGCCGAAACCGTGGTCGCGGACATTACCGCGGCCGGGGGCAAGGCCATCGCAGTCCAGGCGGACGTCTCCAAGGCTGCTCAGGCACAGGAATTGGTCGAGGCAGCAGTGAAGCGGTTCGGCCGGCTCGACGTGCTGGTCAACAATTCCGGCGTCTATGAATTCGCGTCGATCGAGGAAATCACCGAAGAGCATTATCGCCGTCTCTTCGACGTCAACGTGCTCGGCGTCCTGCTGGCGACTCAGGCGGCGGCAAAGCATCTTGGGGAAGGCGGCAGCGTCGTCAATATCTCCTCGGCTATCACCCATGTGCATACGCCGAGCGCGGCGGTCTATGCCGGCACCAAGGGCGCCTTGAACGCGATCTCGGACGTCCTCGCCAACGAGCTTGCCCCACGCAAGATCCGTGTGAACGTGGTCAGCCCCGGCTTCGTGGTGACCGAGGGCACCCACACAGCCGGCATCGTCGGCTCCGATATGGAAGCGGGGTTCATCGCGCAGACACCGCTCGGCCGGGCCGGCCAGCCGGACGATATCGCCGAGGTCGTCGCCTTCCTCGCGTCAGACGATGCCCGTTGGTTGACCGGCGAGAACATCACCGCCAGCGGCGGCATTCGCTGACGCGAGGCAACACGGCCCGCGCGTGCCCCCTCGCCAGGAGCACGCCCGGGAACACGGGCCGCGACGCCCGCGCCTATCGCCCGAGCGCCTCGGTCCCGCACCATTCAGCCACGAACAGCGCCATCGCGGTGGTGATCCGCTTGACCGAAGCGAGGCTGACGCGCTCGTCGAAACCGTGGATGTTCTCGCTGATCGGCCCGTAGCAGAGGGCCGGAACCCGGTCGTAGAGGGCATGGACGCGGGTATCGAGATAGCTCGGCGACATGAAGCTCCGAAGGTCGGTCCCCGTGGCCCGCTTGTGCGCGGTGGCGAGCACGGCCTCGGCCTCCGAGCCTTCGTCCAGCTCGTAGCCTTCCGAGAAGAAGCCGTTGAAGGCCACCACCGGCGGCGTCTTCGCCAGGAACGCGTCGGTCCGGGCGAAGTCCGCCACCGCCGCCTCGATCTCGCGTGCCGCATCCGCCGCGCCGACGCCCGGATAGATCGCGATCCGGCAGGCGATCCGACACCAGGCGGGCACCGACGAGGCCCAATCGCCCCCCTCGATCCGGCCGACATTGAGGTTGATCGGATGCGCTTCACCCTCGAAATGGCGGCGTCCCGTCTTGCGGGCGTTCCACGATTCCTCGAGTTCGCGCAGGGCCCCGATCACCCGGTAGGCCGCGTCGATGGCGTTGGCTCCCGCCCCCATCTCGCGGACATGGACAGGCGTGCCCCGCACCTCGACCGTGAACCACAGCACGCCGGTATTGGCGCGCACGAGCTTCTCGTCCTCGGGCTCGGGGATCAGCACGGCATCGGCCCGGTAGCCATGCAGATGGGCCATCAGAGCACCGTTGCCGGTGGATTCCTCCTCGACCACGGACTGGACCGTCACGGTGGCAGCCGGCTGAAGCCCGATCCGGGCCAGCGCATCGAGAGCGAAAAGGTTGGCGGCGTGGCCGGCCTTCATGTCGGCCGCACCCCTTCCGTACATCCAGTCGCCCCGTATCACCGGATCGAAGGGCGGGTGGCTCCACAGGTCGAGGGGACCGGGGGGTACGACGTCCACATGCGCTTGCAGGATCAATGAGCGACCGGTCTCATGCCGGGGCCGGTGGATGCCTACGACGAGGGGCACATCGGAATGCTCCGGCGTGATCCGTCCCCCGCCGGGATGCGCGCTGATGGCCGCATGGTCCATACGGACCTGCTCCATGGCGTAGCCGCGCTCCCTCAGGCAGCGGAAGACGTGGTCCTGAATCGCGTGCTCGGCGCCCCGGACCGAGCCGAACCGGACAAGGGCCTGGATATGGGCCACCTGCTCGGCGAAGCCCAACTCCACCGAGGTGGCAATACGGTCCGCGAGAGCAGGGTCGAGCGCCATCGATCGTCCTCGTGAAAGCCTGTCGAACCGCCCTTCACATAGGCCCATCCGATCGGGCTGGAACCCGCCGCCAGCTCAGATGAAGAAGGCAATGGCCATGGCGAGAGGAAGTGCGGCGATGGCCGCCGGGCGGATCCAGGCCGGACGATAGGACATCAGCGCCACGACGATGAGCGCGGCCCCGGTAAGCGAGCCGAGCCATTGCACCGGACCGAAATTCCAGTCCGCCGTGATGACGGCCGCGGCGAAGGCCAGGGCGATGAAAAGCCAACCCGCCACGCGGAACGCTCTGTCCCGCCGCCGGGAGGGGCGCCCGTGGAACAGGGTCCGGCCATGCCGGTCCATGCTCAGGCAGAGACAGGCGAGACCGGAGAAGCTCAGGAGTGAGGTGAGGGATACGGCGACGGGAGTCATGCTCGGACGAAATCTCCGGTGGTACGGGCGGACTCTCTCCGCGCCCCCTCGTGGCGCCCGAGCTTGCGCGCGCCGAAGAGGAAGACCAGCGCGAGCGCCACCATGGCGGCGTCGAAGCCCAGGAAGTCGGCACGACATCCCGTCTGCACCCAATCGACCAGAGGAACGGCGAGGAACAGGAGCGCGGCGGCATAGCTCATTTCGCCCCATGCCCGGCGATGCGGGCGAGCGAGGGGGATCAGTGCGGCGAGGAGCCAGATCCCGAAGAACACACCGCCTTCCCAGGATTCCCTCGCGGCCCATTCCACTGGAACGAGGCGGTTGGCGAGGAAGAGCGCCGCCATGCCGGTGGGTAGGCCGAGAATCGTGCCGATGTTGAGCGCATGAACGAGGCGCCAGCCGGGGGCGGGACGGACGACGCCCTTCGGCGCCCGCGCCACGGTCCACAGGACGAGTCCGGTGGCGATGGCGGCACAGCCCATCAGGCCGGACAGGAAGAACAGGATGCGCAGGGCCGGCCCGGCGAAATGCGCCTCGTGCAGGCCGACGAAGCTCGTATAGGCATGCGCCGCCGGTTTCAGCGGCCCGGTCCGTTCGACCACCTCCCCGGTCACCGCGTGGAAGGCGATCTGCGGATGGCGATGGGCGAGCCCATGGGGCTCCTCGAACACCGCCACCACGGTGGCATTGGCATCACCGGGATTGTTGATCGAGACCAGTTCGAGCGGCTCGCTCACCTCGGCCTGGGCGCGGCGGATGAGAGGACCGAGCGGCGCCGGCTCGGCCGGCTTGCCCTCGGCGGCGCGCCAGGCCGGCATCTGGCCGGACTCGACGTAGAAGCGCATCTCGTCGCCCTTGTAGGCGCTCACCATTCCCCACGGCATGTACATGAGCGCGAGCGAGACGATGCCCGTATAGGTGATCATCAGGTGGAACGGCAGCGCCAGAACACCGGTGACGTTGTGCGCGTCGAGCCAGCCGCGCTGGGCGGATTTCGAACGGCGGAAGGTGAAGAAATCGGCGAAGATCCGGCGATGGGTGACGATGCCGCTGATGAGGGCGACGAGCAGGACCATCGCGCAGATGCCGACGATCCAGCGGCCGAGGGCCGGGAGCATCTGCAATTCGAAATGGAAGCGGTAGAAGAAGTCACCGCCCTGTGTCGCCCGGGCCTCTGTCGGCGCACCGGTATCCGGATCGAGGAGCGCCTTGCCGAACTCGCCGTCCGGCGTGACCATCCAATAGGCGCCGATATACGGCTTGTCGGTCTGCGGCACGCCCACATACCAAGCCATCGCCTTTGGGGCATGGACCTTGAGATACGCGACCCCGAGTTCGGTCGCCCGGACCACGTCGTATTCCGCCTGCGCGCGTAATTCGGGCCGCATCCAGAGGGAAATGTCGGACTTGTAGTAGGTGGCGGTGCCGGTGACGAAGACGGCGAACATCACCCAGCCGGTGACGAGCCCCGCCCAGGTGTGCAGCCACGCCATCGATTGGCGAAACCCCTGCTTCATGCGGGCTGCACCGCGCTGCCGAGGGCGAGCCAGAGACCGGCCCCCAGGCACAAAGCCGGAAGCGCCAGCCCTATCGCCGCGCGGGCGAGAGTACGGGCGGAGAAGACCCAGATCACCGCACCAGCCATGATCGCGAAGCTCGCCAGGGTGGCGGCGGCGACGGCTTCCGACCGGTCGAGGGGCAAGGTCAAAGACAGGAAGGCCGTGGCAATGGCCGCAAGGGCATAGCCTCCGAAGATCGCCAGGAGGGTCCGGCCCGCCACCATCAGACGGTAGCGGCCCTGCGATGGCCGTGCATTCGGCTTGGTCGTATCCGTCATCGGCAGGCAGCACCGGTTTGCGAGGAACGAACGGCAGGCGGGCTCGGCAAGGCAACGCCAGCGAAACGGATGGCCTCGACGCCGCGACGACCAGTATCTTGGCCGAGTTGCCGATCACACAACGCTATACAAAGCCTCGTCTTGTCCGGGCAATCACTATGTTGTGGAACGATTCCAAGTACGCCGAACCACGGGAGTTCAGGCAAACCGTGAGCCCGACGAGCTTCGGTGCGGTCGCCGGGCGAGTCTTGCGGGTGCGAACGCCACGCCTGTAGAACCCTTGCCGAATGGCGGGGAACCGGGCGCGATGGACGATACGCTCGAAGCGTCGGAGGGGGCTCGCACGCGTTGCGGTCTCGCCTGCACGATCGCCGATCATGCCAGCGTCGCATCCTGGCAGAACGGGATTCCCCTCATCCGGGACATTACCGTGACCCATGGCGGCGAGGCCGACCTGTCCGATGTGACGCTCCACATCTCAGCGATTCCGCCGCTGTTCCGCCCCCTTACCCTGCCGATCCAGCAAATCGGGGCTGGGGGCCTCCAACGTATCGATGCGCCGGATCTGCGGATCGACGGAGCGGTCCTCGCCGGATTACGGGAGAGCCGGCTCTGTACCCTCACGCTGACGTTGACGGCTCCAGCCGAGGGGAGCGATCGGGCGGGCGAGCTCGCCCGGGAGGAGTTCGACCTGCGGCTCCTGCCGCCCTCCCATTGGGGAGGCGCGGATGCGGCGCCCGAACTGCTCGCGGCCTTCGTCAGGCCCAACGACCCGGCCGTGGACGGCATCCTGCGCTCCGCCGCCGCGATTCTGGAACGGGCAAGGCGGAGCACCGCCTTCGACGGCTATCGCAGCGGAAGGAGGGCCAGGGCCTGGGAGATGGCGGAAGCGATCCACGCGGCGATGGCGGCCCTGCGGATCACCTACATCCTGCCGCCCGCGAGTTTCGAACGGTCGGGACAGAAGGTCCGCGAGCCCGCCGCGATCGTGGAGCGGCGGCTCGCCACCTGCCTCGACCTCACCCTGCTCTGGGCCGCCTGCTGTGAACAGGCCGGGCTCAATCCGCTCCTGATCCTCACCCGCGATCACGCGCTCCTCGGGCTGTGGCTCGTGGACGAGACCCTGCCGGAAAAGGTCGGTGACGACGCCCAAGCCCTGCGGAAGCGCCGCGACCTGCAGGAACTGATCCTGATCGAGACCACAATTCTCACCGCCGATCCGCCGGGGAGTTTCGCGGATGCGGTGGCGGCCGGCGCGCGCCTGATCGATGCGGATGCCGAATCCTCCCTGGAGATGGTCCTCGATCTGCGGCGCGCCCGGCTATCCGGCATCTCCCCCCTCGATACGGGCGAGCCCGGCGCACAGGCGCCGGCTCCGGAGATCGCGGTGGCGCTCGTCCAGGCGCTCGGCGCGCCGCCGTCCTTCGTCGAGGATCTCCCTGCTCCCCGCCTCGATCTACCCCGTCGCGAGCCCCGCGACCGGCTGGAAGCCTGGAAGCTGCGGCTCCTCGATCTGACGCTGCGGAACAAGCTTCTCAACTTCAAACCGGGCAAGGGATCGCTCACCCTCGATTGCCCTGAGCCGGGTGCGTTCGAAGACGCCCTCGCGGCGGGCCGCGCCTTCCGGCTCGTCGCCCGTCCCCCTTCCGAGGCACCGCTCGGCGCGTCGGACGACGAACGCGGCGAGATCGCCGCCGATGTCGGGACGGAGGAACTGGAGGCCCGCCTCACCGACCTGTTCCGGCTCGCCCGCGGGAGCTTCGAGGAGGGCGGTGCCAACGTCCTCTTCCTCGCCTTCGGCTTCCTCACCTGGACACGGGGCAACGGCATGCCGCCCGCCCGCGCACCGCTGCTGCTGGTGCCGGCGGCCCTGACCCGCGCCAGCGTCCGCGCCGGCTTCCGCCTGGTGCGCCACGACGAGGAGGCGCGCCTCAACCCGACGCTGCTGGAGATGCTGCGTCAGGATTTCGACCTCGACATGCCGGATTTCGCCGAGGGCTTGCCGGGCGACGAATCCGGCATCGACGTCGAGGCCGTCTGGCGGATCGTGCGCACCCATATCCGCGACCTGAAAGGGTTCGAGGTCACGACCGAGGTGGTGCTCTCGGCTTTCTCCTTCACCAAGTTCCTGATGTGGAAGGATCTGAGCGAGCGCACGGACCTCCTGAAGCGAAGCCCGGTGGTGCGCCACCTCCTCGACACGCCGAAACAGGCCTACGGCGACGGCACTGGCTTTCCCGTGCCGGAGCGCCTCGACGCGGAGCATCCACCCTCCGGCATCTTCACGCCGCTCCTCGCCGATTCCTCCCAGGTCTCGGCGATCCTCGCCGCGGCCTCGGGCAAGGATTTCGTCCTGTTCGGCCCACCCGGCACCGGCAAGAGCCAGACCATCGCCAACATGATCGCGCAGTGCCTGGCGCTCGGGCGCACGGTGCTGTTCGTGTCGCAGAAGAGCGCCGCCCTGGAGGTGGTGCGCCGGCGCCTCGACGCGGTGGGGCTGGGCGCCTGCTGCCTCGAAGTCCATGCGGCCAAGGCCCAGAAGACGCACGTCATCGCGCAACTCCGCGAGGCCTGGGCCGCGAGGAGCGGCGAGCCCGTCCCCTGGGAGGACGCAGCCACCGATCTCCAGCGCCGCCGGGAGGGCCTGAACGGTGTGGTGGAGAGCCTGCACGCCACCCGGCCGAACGGCCTCAGCGCCCATACGGCCATGGGGCGGGTCATCGCCGACCGGCAGGCCGGCCGGGACGGGCTCAGCCTCGTCTGGCCGAAGGACGCGACCTCCGCGCCCGGCCACCGGGAGAGCCTGCGCGCCCAGTGCGCGGAGCTGACTGCCCTTCGCCCCATCGTCGGGGACATCGCGAACCATCCCCTCCGGGGCATCGGTGCCATCGCATGGTCGCCCCTGTGGCGGGCCGAGATGGAGCAGGCTGTTCCCGAACTCGCCCGCACCCTGCCGGACTTCCCGACATCCGGCCAGCGTCTCGCCGAGGCGATGGGCCTGACGCCCCTCGGCCGGACCTATGACGGCCTGCGCGCGCTCTCCTCCCTCGCCGCCGCCCTGTTCCGGCTGGAGGCGCGGATGGGCCTGCGCTTCCTCGGCCCCGGAGGCGCGGCCTTGCGCCAGGCCGTCGAGGCCCGCCGCACCCGACAGGACGCGCTCGCCCGGCTGACCACCCGGCTCTTCGTCCCCTACGCCCCCTCGGTGTTCGGCAGCGACCTCGACCGCCTGCTGGCCGAGTGGCGCGAGGCGAAAGCCTCGAACTTCTTCCTGCGGGGGCGGCGTCTGAGCCGAGTTCGCGACCTCCTCGCCCCCTTCGCGCAAGGGCGCGTACCGGAGGATATCGGGCCGGACCTCGTCACCCTCGCCGAGATCAAGTCCCTGCAGGCGACAAGACCCGCTCTGGCGGAGGTTCTGGAGAGCGCCACCGCGGAACTCGGACATCCGTGGTCGGATCCGGCGGCCCCCGCCGACCTGTTCACCGCTCCGATGGCCTGGGCGACGCGGCTCGCACCGGTCATCACCACCATTGCGCCGCTCGTCGGAGGCCCGGACATCGTCCGCGCGAGGCTCGCCGAGTTCCTCGACACCGAGGATGGCAGGCTCGAACCTGGCGACAGCCTGGCCTTGGCAAAGGAGGATTTCACGACGCGGAGAAGCGCGGCCGTGAAGGCGATCGAGACGCTCGGGCGTCTGGCCGGCAGGGCCAAGCCCGACCGCCCGGTGGAGACGGAGGGCGATTGGGTGGCCGGCACCCTCGCGGTGGCGGAACGCTGGCGCAGGGCGCTGCCCAAGGCGCAGGCCTGGGCCAGCTGGCAGAGGGCGGTGAGCGAGGCGACGAAGGCGGGCCTCGGTCCTCTGGTCGCCGAGATCGAGGCGGGAACGCTGCAGGACGACGCCATCCTCCCGGCCTTCGAGGGCGCCTATGCGCGCTGGTGGATCGACCATGCCGTCACCGACGACGTCCGCCTGCGCGATTTCATGGGCCAGCGCCACGAAGAGGCGATCCGGGGCTTCGGCGAAGCCGATTCCCGGCTCTCCGGCCTCGCCGGGGCGGCGGTGCGTGCCCGCATCGGCGGCGACGTGCCGCTCGCCGGCGCCTTCGGCACCGATCCCGAATGGGGTACCCTGGCGCGCGAAATCACCAAGCGCGCCAGGCACATGCCCCTGCGCCAGCTCTTCGCGCGGATGCCGAACGCGCTGACCCGCCTGACCCCCTGCCTGATGATGAGCCCGCTCTCCATCGCCCAATACTGGCCGGCCGAGGCGAAGCCCTTCGACATCGTCATCTTCGACGAGGCCTCGCAGATCGCCCCCTGGGACGCCATCGGCGCCATCGCGCGGGGCCGGCAGGTGGTCATCGTCGGCGATCCCGAACAATTGCCGCCCACCAATGTGGGCGATCGCGGCGTCGACGAGATTTCGGACGGTCTCGACATCGCCGATCAGGAGAGCATCCTCGACGAGTGCCTGGCGGCGAACCTGCCGCAGAGGCGCCTCGCCTGGCACTACAGAAGCCGGCACGAGAGCCTCATCGCCTTCTCCAACCGTCACTATTATCGCGGCGGGCTCGTCACCTTCCCCTCCCCCGTCACCGAGGACCGGGCGGTGCGGCTCCAGCACGTGGCCGATGGGGTCTACGAGCGCGGCGGGGCGCGGGTGAACCGGCCCGAAGCGCGCGCCCTGGTGGCAGAGGTGGTCGCCCGCCTCTCGGCCCCGGCCTTCGCGGCGGAGGAGCGCTCGCTGGGCATCGTCACCTTCAACGGCGAGCAGCAGCGCCTGATCGAGAACCTGCTCGATGCCGAGCGGCGGGGAAGGCCGGAGTTGGAGCGGTTCTTCGACGGGCGGGCCTGGAAAGAGCCGGTCTTCGTGAAGAATCTCGAGACCGTGCAGGGCGACGAGCGCGATGCGATCCTGTTCTCGGTGGCGGCGGGTCCCGACGCGACGGGCCGAATCACCGGTCAGATCAGCTCGCTCAATCGCGAGGGCGGCCACCGGCGCCTCAACGTGGCGATCACCCGCGCCCGGCGGGAGCTCGTGGTCTTCGCGTCGATGCGGGCCGATCAGGTGGATCTCGGCCGTGGCAGCGCCCGCGGCGTGCGCGATTTCAAGCACTTCCTCGCCTTTGCCGAACACGGCGCCCGCGCCCTCGAAACGGCGGCCGCGCCGACGGGGGGAGACGTCGAATCGCCGTTCGAGGGCGCGGTGATGGCGGCCTTGGCCGCGCGGGGGTGGAGAATCGTGCCGCAAGTGGGCGTTTCCGCCTTTCGGATCGACCTCGGCATCGTCCATCCCGACGCTCCGGGGCGCTACCTCGCGGGCGTCGAATGCGACGGGGCGACCTATCACCGGGCGGCGACGGCGCGGGACAGGGACCGTCTGCGCGAATGGGTGCTCACCGACCTCGGATGGCGCATCCACCGGGTCTGGAGCACCGATTGGTGGAACGATCCGCAAGGCGCCCTCGACCGGCTCGACACGGCGTTGCGGGCCGATCTCGACGCCGACAGGGCGAAGCCGGAGCCGGTCGTGATCGCGCCGGCCGCCCCCGAAATCCCGCAGGTGGAGCCCCCCGGCCTCTATGAACCCGCCGACCTGTCGGGCTTCTCTCCCGATGCCGCGCGGTTCCACGAGGTGGGTTACGAGGCCACGCTGGCGGCGATGGCGGCCGAGGTGGTCGCGCGCGAAGGTCCTGTTTTCGCTGACGTTCTCGCCGAGCGCCTCTTGCGCGCCCACGGGTTTGCCCGGATCACGGCCCGCCTGCGCCAGCGCGCCCTGGGGGCCGTCGATCCCCGCTGCCCCCATACCGGCGAGGGCGACCGCATCGTGCTCTGGCCGGAGGCCTCCCCTGCCGGGCCGGTGAGGTTCCGGCCGGCTAAAGGAGAGGGGCGAGCCCCCGCCGACATCCCGCTCCAAGAGCTCGCAGGCCTCGCCCGCGACCTCGATCCGGCACCCGGCGTCGAGGGGCGGATGGCCGCGCATCTGGGCCTCGGCCGGATGAGCGAGGCGGTCCGCGCCCGGTTCGCCGAGGCCGCCTCGCTCGCGCGGGAGAGCGAAGCGCCGGCCCCGAAACCCGTCGGATGAGACGGGCGGATCGACCGCCACGCGACCCCCCTTTCGACCGCCATGCGCCGGGGTATATGGCGGTACGCGACGTGAAAAAGCCCCGCCTGGTAAGGCGGGGCCGATGGCGGTGACGTTGAAGCCGTGCGACGTGGATCAGGCTGCGAGCTTCAGGGCTTCGGGAGCGTTGTCATTCACGAGGACGAGCTCACCGGCCGTGACGGTGGAGGTGCTGGTCGTGGGGGTCAGGCGATCGGCGACGAAGGCCACCAGGGAGATGTTGGCGGCAGCGGCGACGGCGACGGCGGTGAGAATGAGAGCGGTCATATCGGTGTTCCTCGTGGCGATGCGTTTGCGTTGCAGCATGTATGACAGCCTCCCCGCCTTGCTGGTATACCAAACGCCAAATACCACTCATGCAGCCCGCGCATGGAATGCACACTATCCCGCGAAGCCCTGCATTTCACGCACTATGATGCATGTCGGGCAGCACGCCCGATCCACCCTTCTCCTGCCCTAAGGTCCCAGCCCGATGCCCCGCCCCACCTCGGCCGTCCTCGCCCTTCTGCTCGCGGCATGGTCCTTCGACGCACGAGCACAGGATGCGAACCGGGTGCGTGCGATGAACGCGGTGAGCGACCTGGCGCGGGCGCACCGCGAGCAGACGGAGACGCTCCGGCGTATGGAGACGGTCCAGCGCGACCGGGCCAGAGCGGATGACAGGACCCGGCGCAACGCCGAGCGGGACAGCCGTTCGATGCGCCGCTTCGACCGCTGAGCCGGCGTCGACTCGAAGCCTTCCGCCCTCCCCCGCGCCCTCCAGTCGTCGGAATCCGGCGGATGGTCCCGACCTGAGGGTCAGAGCCAGGTGGCGAGGGGACGCTGACGTTTCGGCCCGAAGCCGACGTTTCGCCTCCGACGCGAGAATCCTGAGACATCCGATTGCGGAAGTTTTCAAAGCCGACGCTCGTGCATCTCGCCGGCGCGGGGACAGACTAAACAGCAACATCGTAGCAAGACGCGACGCGATGAGACGCTGCGCCAAGGGTTTCGGTCACCTGGGTAGCGTCCGCCCCTATGCGAAAGGTCGAAAAATGGTCAATTGCCCTTAGAAATTTTTACCGAGGGGAAACTTACAATGGGCAACGGAAAGACGCTTGGCTATTTCGGCGATGTTCTGACAATTGCAAATACAGCCGTCAATTTGATTGGCATGATTCCCGGCCTCGAAATTCCAAGCGAGTTAAAGGCGATATTTGGCGAAGAAGAGGATCCGACGCAGGCATTTCTTGAGGGAATGGATCAGAAGCTAGATTTGCTTTCTCGGCAAGGCGATGAAATCCTCGCGGAAATCAATCAGCTCGGCGAAGGTATCAATTACGATAATAAGATGGAGATTTCGTCGCTTGCTCAGGCGTCAAAATCACATCTCGACCAATACATGAATACGAGCCCCTCCGATCCAAAGCACGCTGATTATCGATCCCTGGCGATCGATAAATCGACCGATGCGCTCTCCATGGCGATCGAGTTCGCCGGGAAGCCGGGTGCAGACGCCGGGCTCGTCATGCCAGCCCTCCTGTCTGCGCTCGCCGCTCGGATCAACGTCATTCGCGAGATCGAAGACGGCGCCACATCGGGTGACTTCAAGGAGACACTGAATGCGGGGATCAATGCACTCCATGAAACAGTCGCCTCGTATAAGAATGAAGTTTTAGAATTTGCAAAACAACCCGATCAGGACAAAATCGGCGCCAAAGTCTATTTAATCAATGGCAATGTTCTCCTCGATGTTTGGTACGATAACGGTGAGGCGGGCGGCCTTAGAACATACCAGCAGGAAATCGTGATCGGCGCGCAAGGATCGGCGGATCATAAACTCATGGACACTGCCTTGACGCCCGCGGTACCAATCCCAGGCGCCCCCGGACACTATTATGACCGCGATATAACAAATTACGACGTTATAAAAAGTCTTTTTACGAGCCGCGGATTGGAACAACAATTCAACGATAAGGAAAGCAGCTGGCTGAATGAGTATTTTTACCCACAAAAAGGGGTCACAAACCTTGAAAAGGCTGTCGATACCCTGCGACAGCTGACGAGCGGCCAGCACAAGTTCGATGTCGCAGACTCGATCGGCAGGACGATCGAGATCGATCACCTGACATATGACAAGGCGCCCAACACGCTGGAAGGTTACGCCGGCAACGATACGCTCATCGGAGGTGATGGCAACGACACGCTCAAGGGCGGCGGTGGCAACATCGATTATACGGTCTTCGGCGCCAATGGTGACGGCCACGATACCCTCTACGGCAAGGGTGGCGACGACATCATGCTCGGCGGCACCGGCAACGATGTGCTCGACGGTGGTGCGGGCAACGACCGTCTCGATGGCGGCGCCGGCAGCGACACGGCGAGCTACAAGTCGGCGACCGTTGGCGTGACCGTCTCCCTCGATTTGCAGGGCTGGCAGGAGATCGTCCCCGAAAAGGTGACCGTGTTCCAACCGGACCCTTACCCCGGCGAGGGCCCCGGAGGCATCGTCACCCCCCCTCCCGTCATAACGACGATCCGGGCGGAAAAGGATCGCCTCCTGAGCATCGAGAACCTCGAAGGCAGCAGGTTCAACGACCGTCTCACGGGCAACGTCCTGAGCAACACGATCCACGGCGGAGCCGGCAACGACGACATCGACGGTCATCTCGGTGCGGACCGGATGTACGGCGAGGCCGGCAACGACACCTACGTCGTCGATCAATCCGGCGATCGCGTCTTCGAAGCGAAGGATGCCGGGCAGGACACCGTCAAGACGAGCGTCAGCTACGTCCTCGCTGCCGGACAGGCGATCGAGACCCTGGCCACGGCGAAAGCGACGGGCACGGGCGCGATGAACCTCACCGGAAACGAGTTCGCTCAGGCGCTTGTCGGCAACAACGGCGCCAACCTCCTCGATGGCAAGGGCGGCGCCGACACGATGACCGGGTATGCGGGGAATGATACCTATGTCGTCGACAATGCCGGCGACGTTGTCGTCGAGGCGGCCGATCGCGGCATCGACGCCGTCCGCTCGTCCATCAGCTTGACCTTGGCGGCCAACGTCGAGACCCTCACGCTAGTCGGCACGGCTGCACTCAACGGCACCGGCAACGCTCTCGCCAACACTCTCACCGGCAATGCCGCCGCCAACCTCCTCGACGGCAAGGCCGGGGCCGACACCATGGCCGGCGGCGCGGGATCGGACACCTACATCGTCGACAATATCGGCGACAAAGTCGTGGAACTGAGCGACGCCGGCACCGACCTCGTCAAGGCATCCGTGTCCTTCTCGCTCGGGGGTTCCCACGTGGAACACCTGACGCTCACCGGCACCGGGAATCTCAGCGCCACCGGCAACTCGCTCGATAACGTCCTCAGGGGCAATGGCGGCGTCAACGTCCTCGACGGTAAGACGGGCGCGGACACGATGATCGGCGGTGCCGGCTCCGACACCTACATCGTCGACAACATTCGCGACAAAGCCGTGGAGGGGAGCGACGGCACCGGCATCGACCTCGTCAAGGCGTCGGTGTCCTTCTCGCTAGGGGGTTCCCACGTGGAGAACCTGACGCTGAACGGCACCGGCAACCTCAACGCGACCGGCAACACGCTCGTCAATGATCTCAAGGGCAATGCCGGCGCCAACCATCTCGACGGTGGCCTCGGGGCGGATACGCTGACGGGTTTGGCCGGCGAGGATACCTTCGTGTTCAGCACGAAGCTCGGCGCGACCAATATCGACCACATCACCGATTTCTCGGCCGGGATCGACACGATCCAGCTCTCGAAGAGTATCTTCGCGGCGCTCTCGGCCGATGACCTCGCGGCGGCGTTCAAGGA
Organism: Methylobacterium sp. Leaf85; assembly: GCF_001422125.1. NCBI lineage: Bacteria > Pseudomonadati > Pseudomonadota > Alphaproteobacteria > Hyphomicrobiales > Methylobacteriaceae > Methylobacterium > Methylobacterium sp. Leaf85. The sequence goes on from NZ_LMME01000031.1 coordinate 124,537, forward strand.
CCTGGGTGTGACCGGTGCCAAGATCGATGCGAACGACCGCATTCTCTACGATCACGACACCGGTGCCCTGTCCTACGATGCCGATGGCAGCGGCACCACGGCCAAGGCGGTCCAGTTCGCCATCATCGACAACCGGGATAAGGCGACGCTGACTTACGCCGATTTCCTGCTGGGGTAGGCGTCCCGACACGCCCTTGGCCGAATGAGACTCATTCGGCCAGGGTCATTCCGACCGTCGAAGCCCTCGGCCACCCTGCCCGGGTTCTGCCAAGTGTCGAAAGCAGCCCCGGGAGCGGGGACCAAACGTAAGATTTTCGTCACTCGGACTGACCGCCCTGGTTTCACTCGTCCGTCGAGAACATCTCGTCGAAGGAATAGCCGGAGCCGCGCACGGTGCGGATCGGGTCGCTCTGGCGCGGGCGGTTGATAGCCTTGCGCAGGCGGCCCACATGCACGTCCACCGTGCGCTCGTCGATATAGACGTCGTGGCCCCAGACCCCGTCGAGGAGCTGCTCGCGCGAGAACACCCGGCCGGGGCTCTGCATCAGGAATTCGAGGAGCTTGAACTCGGTGGGGCCGAGATGGATCTCGCGGCCCTGGCGGCGGATGCGGTGGCTGACGCGGTCGAGTTCGATATTGCCGGCGATGAGCAGGTCCGCCACGTGGCTCGGCTTGGCCCGGCGCAGGAGCGCGCGGACCCGGGCGAGCAGCTCCGGCACCGAGAACGGCTTGACGATGTAATCGTCGGCGCCGGTGCCGAGGCCGCGGATGCGGTCGCCCTCCTCGCCGCGCGCCGTCAGCATGATAACCGGCAGCCGCTCGGTCTCGCGCCGGGCGCGGATGCGGCGGCACAACTCGATGCCGGAGAGACCGGGCATCATCCAGTCGAGGAGGACGAGGTCGGGAACCTGCTCCTGAAGGCGCAGATCGGCCTCGTCGCCGCGGGCGGCGGTGTCGACGACGAAGCCCTCCGCCTCGAGGTTGTAGCGGAGGAGAAGGGTGAGGGCCTCCTCGTCCTCGACGATCAGGATGCGCGTACTCATGCGGGTGTTTTCAGGGTGAGGGCGGCCGTCCCGTCACGCACGGGACGGCCGCGCGACGATCGTGCCGGAATGGCCCGATCGGAGGGACGGTCAGGCGCTGGCGGGCAACGACACGGTGGCGTAGTTCGATGCGTCGTTCTTCGGGCGATCCTGTTCGGCCAGTTCGTTCGTGCCGGTGACGAGGTAGTGGATCGTCTCGGCGATGTTGGTGGTGTGGTCGCCGATCCGCTCGATGTTCTTGGCGCAGAACAGCAGGTGCGTGCAGAACGAGATGTTGCGCGGGTCTTCCATCATGTAGGTCAGCAATTCGCGGAAGAGCGAGTTGTACAGCGCGTCGATGGCGTCGTCACGCTCCCAGACGTCGAGGGCGGCCTTCACGTCCTGGCTCGCATAGGCGTCGAGGACGTCCTTCAGCTGCTCCTGCACCAGGTCGCCCATGTGCTGGACGGCGATGACGATCTTCTGCGGCTGGATCTGCTCGGCGATGGCCACCACGCGCTTGGCGACGTTCTTCGACAGGTCGCCGATGCGCTCCAGATCGTTCGAGACGCGGATGGCCGAGACCGTCTCGCGCAGGTCGATGGCGAGGGGCTGACGCTTGGCGATGAGCAGGATCGCCCGTTCCTCGATCTCGTGCTGGAGGGCGTCGAGGCGCTTGTCGGCGCCGATCACCGCCTGGGCCAGGGGCACGTCCCGGCGTACCAGGGCGTTGCCGGAATCGGTCATCATCTTCTCGGCGATCCCGCCCATCTCGGAAATCGAGCGGCGCAGGTTTTCCAGTTCCGTATCGTAGGAACTGACGATGTGGTTGGGCATGCTCGCACTCCTCGACCGAGGCCGCCTCGGGCGGCCTGCATCGCGTAGGATCGGGTCCGGTGCCGCGGACGCGGCCCCGGCGGGCTCAGCCGAAGCGGCCGGTGATGTAGTCCTGGGTCTGGCGCTTCTCGGGGTTCATGAAGATCCGCGTGGTGGGGCCGAACTCCACCAGCTCGCCGAGATACATGAACGCCGTGAACTGCGAGATGCGTGCCGCCTGCTGCATGTTGTGCGTGACGATGACGATCGTGAACTCGGAGCGCAGCTGCTCGATCAGTTCCTCGATGCGGCCCGTGGAGATCGGGTCGAGGGCCGAGGTCGGCTCGTCGAACAGGATCACCTCGGGACGCTGGGCCACGGTGCGGGCGATGCAGAGGCGCTGCTGCTGGCCGCCGGAGAGGCCCATGCCGGACTGCTTGAGCTTGTCCTTCACTTCGTCCCAGAGGGCGGCCTTGCGCAGGGATTCCTCGACGCGGACGTCGAGATCGGCCTTGGGCAGCTTCTCGTAGAGGCGCAGGCCGAAGGCGACGTTGTCGTAGATCGACATCGGGAACGGCGTCGGCTTCTGGAACACCATGCCGATGCGCGAGCGCAGCTCGTTGAGATCGACCTTGGCGTCGAGGACGTTCTGGCCGTCGAGGAGGATCTGCCCCTCGGCGCGCTGCTCGGGGTAGAGGCTGTAGATCCGGTTGAAGGTGCGCAGGAGGGTCGACTTCCCGCAGCCGGACGGGCCGATCAGCGCGGTGACCTGGCGGTCGTGGAAGTTGAGGTTGACCGACTTCAGGCCGTGGAACGAGCCGTAATAGAAGTTCAGGTCCTTCACGGCGATGCGCACGGGGGCCTGCTCGTCGGCCTTGTGGCGGCCGGTCAGCTGAGCTTGCGTGATCGCGGGAGCGGCGTTCATCGGGTGCGTGTCCTTGTGGAGGGCGGGATGGGACGGGGGCGCGGGGTCAGCGCGCCCGCTCGCTCTTGATGACGAAGCGGGCCACGATCGAGAGGGCGAGGATCGTGGCGGTGATGAGGAGGGCGCCGGCCCAGGCGAGCTGCTGCCAGTTCGAGTAGGGCGAGAGGGCGAACTGGTAGATCATCACCGGAAGGTTCGGGATGCCGCCCATGAGGTTGGGCGAGAACCAGCTGTTGTTGTTGAGCGCGGTGAAGAGCAGCGGCGCGGTCTCGCCGGCGATGCGGGCGAGCGCCAGGATGATGCCGGTGACGATGCCGGCGCTGGCACCGCGCCAGGTGATGCTCTTGATGACGACGGAGGGCGGTGCGCCCAAAGCCGCGCCGGCCTCGCGGAGCGTCGAGGGCACGAGGCGGAGCATGTCCTCGGTGGTGCGCACGATCACCGGGGTGGCGATGATGGCCAGCGCCACGCCGCCGGCCCAACCCGAATAGGTCCCCATCGGCCGCACCATCAGGGTGTAGACGAACAGGCCGATCAGGATCGAGGGCGCCGAGAGCAGGATGTCGTTGAGGAAGCGGATCACGTCGGCGAGCTTCGAGTGGCGGCCGTACTCGGCGAGATAGGTGCCGGCCATGACACCCACCGGCGTCGCGATGACGATGCCGATCAGGGTCAGGACCACGCTGCCGAGGATGGCGTTGGCGATGCCGCCGCCTTCCGATCCGGGGCCGGGCGTCGGTTCGCTGAAGAGCAGCGGCGAGAAGCCCTTCACGCCCTCGACGATGAGCATGAGCAGGATCGAGCCCAGCACGACGATGCCGATCAGCGTCGCCACGGTGCTTCCGACGATGAGCAGCTTGTCCGCCACGCGGCGGCTCGACCGGACGCGGCTGGCCTTGAGCGGCGGAGCGTCGTTGGTGGTGAGGGTGTTCACGGCGTCCATGGTTCGGGCTCCAGAGGGCTCAGGCGACCTTCACGCGCCGGACGAGCAGGCGTGCGACGATCAGGACGACGAAGGTGATGACGAAGAGGATGCAGCCCAGCGCCATCAGCGAGTTGAGCTGCAGGCCGTCGGCCTCGTTGAACTCGTTGGCGATGCGCGAGGCGATGGTGGAGCCGGGATCGAAGATCGAGCCGGACAGGCGGTTGGCGTTGCCGATGACGAAGGTCACCGCCATGGTCTCGCCGAGCGCGCGGCCGAGGCCGAGCATCACCGCGCCGATGATCGACACGGACGCCTGCGGCACCAGGACGTGGCGGACCACCTCCCAGGTGGTGCAGCCGATGCCGTAGGCGCTCTCGCGCAGCACGGTGGGGATCTGGTCGAGCATGTCGCGGGTGATCGAGGCGACGAAGGGCACGATCATGATGGCGAGGATGATGCCCGCCGTGAGGATGCCGACGCCGGAGGGAACCCGCGCGTAGAACAGCGTGCCGACGATGGGCAGGCCCTCGACGAGGCTCGACACCGGCATCTGCACGTAATGGGCGAAGAGCGGGGCGAAGATGAACAGGCCCCACATGCCGTAGATGATGCTCGGCACCGAGGCGAGAAGCTCGATCGTCATCGAGACGGGCTTCCTCGCCCAGCCGGGGCAGAGCTGGGTCAGGTAGACGGCGATGCCGATGGAGATCGGCACGCCGATGACGAGGGCGAGAAGGGCCGAGACCAGGGTGCCGACGATGGCCACGAGGGCGCCGTACTGCTCCTGGCCGATGTTCCAGGCGCTGGAGGTGACGAAGCCGAAGCCGAACTCCCTGAAGGCCGGCCAGCCGCCATAGGCGATGGAGGCTAGGATGCCCGCGAGGAAGAGGAGGACCAGCAGCGCCGACGCGTAGGAGGCGGCGCGGAAGAGCTGGTCGCCGAGGCCGCCCGGCTTCTTGCGAGCGGGGGAGCCCGTGCGGGCCAGCGAAATCTGTTCAGTCAAGGCGGCCATCCGACGTCTGCTTCTTCACCTTGAGGGCTCGTATAGTGCGAGGTAGCGAGTGGCGAGGTGGAACACCGCGTCCACTCGTGGCGCAGGCCCAGCGTTTTTGCCGGGCCTGCGCGGTTTTCGGAGTTCAGCTGGAAGGCTGCCTTAGAAGACGGGCTTGCCGTCCTTGCCCTTGATCTCTTTCCACTCGGTGTGGACGAGGGAGACGACGTTGTCCGGCAGCGGCACGTAGTCGAGGTCGGTGGCGAGCTTGTCGCCGTTCTTGTAGGCCCAGTCGAAGAACTTCAGCACGTCGGCGGACTTGGCCGGATCGGCCGGGTCCTTGTAGACGAGGATGAAGGTGGCCGCCGTGATCGGCCAGGCATCGTCACCGGCCTGGTTGACGAGGGAGATGCCGAAGCCCGGGGCGGCCTTCCAGTCGGCGGAGGCGGCGGCGGCCTGGAACGCCTTGTCGTCGGGAGCCGGGAACTTGCCGGCCTTGTTCTGGATCAGCGCATAGCTGAGTTTGTTCTGCTTGGCGTAGGCCGATTCCACGTAGCCGATGGAGTTCGGCACCTGCTTGACGGTGGCGGTGACGCCCTCGTTGCCCTTGCCGCCCTGGCCGGCGGGCCAGCTGACCGTGGTGGCCGCACCGAATTCCTTCTTCCAGCTCTCGGAGACCGCGCTGAGATAGGTGGTGAAGATGCTCGTCGTGCCGGACGCGTCCGAACGGTAGACCGGGGTGATCGGCGAGTCGGGGAGCTTCAGCCCCTGGTTCACCGCGGCGATCTTGGCATCGCTCCACTTGGTGATCTTGTTGGCGTAGATGTCGGCGATGAGCTCACCGGTGAGCTTGAGCTTGCCCGGCTCGACACCGGCGATGTTCACCACGGTGACGACGCCGCCCATGACGGTGGGGAACTGGACGAGACCGTCCTTCTCCAGGGCCGGGCCCTTGAGCGGCGCGTCGGTGGCGCCGAAATCGACGGTCTTGGCCTGGATCTGCTTGATGCCGCCGCCCGAGCCGATGGACTGGTAGTTGAGGCCCGTGCCGGTCTCCTTGCGGTAGGCTTCCGCCCATTTCGAATAGACCGGGAAGGGGAAGGTCGCGCCGGCACCGGTGATGTCGGCGGCCTGAGCGACGGCGCCGAACTGCGCGGTGGCGAGCCCGATGGCGAGGGCGAAATGGAAGGGTTTCACGGTGGCTCTCCGTAATCTGTCCAGGCGCTGTAGGTGCCGCGCTGCAAGAGCGATCCTGCTGCAGCGCACCGTTACCCGCCCGATCATGCTGGCTCTATGACGGAGCCATGACAGATCGATGACAGGGGCTACCCGTTGACCGCATGAGCGGTGTGGGACAGGGAGAAAGCGGGGTGTGGACCGATGCCCGGACGAAGCGGCACGGTTTTGCGGCCTCGTGCGTTATACGATTCGGCGATGGCGACGACGGAGCAGCCCGTCTCGCCAGCCGTCCTGGAAGGTCAGCACCTTGGAGAACGAATCGAGTGTGACACCCACCGGGGGTGATGGCGATGCCGATTTCCTCGCCCTGCATGCGCGCAGGGAGGATCTGGAGCTCGAGCTCACCCGTGCCGAGCAGCGACGACAGTTCGGGACCGATCCGGACGAGGTCGCGAAAGCCGCCGAGGACGAGCGCGCCCTGCTGGCGGAGCTCGACGCGGTGATGACGCTGATCCGTGGCGCCGAATACCAGCGCATGCCGGGGGCTCGCCGCTGGTAGCGGCGACGGGCCGGCCGGGGTGAAGGAACCGTGACCGTCTCAGCCCACGCGGCGGCGGTCGCGTTCCTTGTGCCGGAGGCGCAGCAGGAGGTCGATCTGGCTGTCCGGAATCGGCTGCGTATCGAACGTGTCTTCGTAGATCGCCCGGAGGGTGCCACCGAGATGGTGGCGGGTCGGACTCGTCAGAATCGGCATGCCGTCCGACTCGTTCACAGGCCGGGGATCGGTCTCACCGTCTCCCAGATCCATCACGCGAACTCCCGATGTGCCGACGCGTTTCCATAAGATTCTCTGCGTCGTACCCATACCATCGCGCAAGATGGTTAACCGAAGGTTAAGATCGCGCGTCAGGCATCCGTAGATTGAAGCAGGCGTGCGGCCGCCGCTCGAGCCTCGTCGGTCACGGTGGCGCCGGCCAGCATGCGGGCGATCTCCTCGCGGCGGGCGGGCGCTTCCAGGGCGGAGACGCGGGTGGCGACTCGGTCGCGTCCCTTAACCGGGTCCTTGGCGATGAGGAAATGGGTCTCGGCCCGCGCGGCGACCTGGGGCGCATGGGTCACGGCCACGACCTGGACGCCGGCCGCGAGACGGGCGAGGCGGGCGCCGATGGCATCGGCCACGGCGCCGCCGACGCCGGTATCGATCTCGTCGAAGATCAGGGTCGGGGCCGAGCCCTTGTCGGCCAGCACCACCTTGAGAGCGAGCATGAAGCGGGAGAGCTCGCCGCCCGACGCCACCTTCATCATCGGGCCGGGCCGCGTTCCGGGGTTGGTCTGCGCCCAGAACTCGACGCGCTCGTAGCCCGCCGGGTCGCGCGATTCGGGGTCGGTGACGATCTCGGTGATGAAGCGGGCGCGCTCCAACTTCAGCGGCGGCAACTCGGCCTTCACGGCGAGGTCGAGGGCCTTGGCGGCCTTGCGGCGGCCTTCGCCGAGCTTGGTCGCGGCCTTGGCATAGGCCGCCTCCGCCTGGGCGAGCGTCGCCTCCAGACCGCCGAGGGCCTCCTCGCCGGCATCGATGGCGGCCACGTCCGCCTCGTAGCGCTGGCGCAGGGCGGCGAGTTCGTCCACCGGCACCTGATACTTGCGGGAGGCCGCGCGGAGCGCGAAGAGCCGCTCTTCCACCTGCTCCAGTTCGCGCGGATCGAACTCGGATTCGCGCAGGGCCGTGTCGAGGACGGAATGGGCCTCGTCGAGGGCGGACAGCGCGGCGTCGAGGGCGGCGATGCAGGGCTCCACCAGGGCCGGGATCTGGCTCGCCCGCCGCTCCAGCTTGCGCATGGCCGAGGACAGATGGGACACGGCCGAATTCGGGCCGCCCGCCGCCTCGATCGCCTCGGAGAGCTCGCGGGCCACCTTCTCGCTCTGCTGCATGACCATGCGGCGCTCGGCCAGCGAGGTTTCCTCCCCGGCCTGGGGATCGAGCGTCTCCAGCTCCGACGCGGCATGGCGCAGGAAATCGACCTCCTTGCGGGCGGCCTCCACCCTGGCGCGGTGCTCGGCGAGAGCCGAGCGGGCGGCGCGCACGCGCTTGGCCGCCTCGCCCACCGCCGCGAGGGGAGCCTGCAAGCCGCCGAAAGCATCGAGGATGGCGCGGTGGGTGCCGGGATCGGCCAGCGCCCGGTCGTCGTGCTGGCCGTGGATCTCGACCAGCGTGGCGCCGATGGCCCGCAGGACCTGCACGCCCACGGCCTGGTCGTTGACGAAGGCGCGGGTGCGGCCGTCGGCCATCTGCACCCGGCGCAGGATCAGGTCACCCTCGGTATCGAGATCGGCCTCGGCCGCGAGGCGGCGGGCGGGATGGTCGAGGGGCACGTCGAACACGGCGGTGACGCCGCCCTGCCCTTCGCCGTGGCGCACGAGGCCGCCATCGCCGCGCCCGCCCAGGGCCAGGGCGAAGGCGTCGAGCAGGATCGATTTGCCCGCACCCGTCTCCCCGGTCAGGACGCTGAGGCCTTCGCGGAAGTTCAGGGCGAGCTTATCGATGAGAACGATGTCGCGGATCGCGAGCTGACTCAGCATGCCGCGGGGTGGGCCTCGTTGGATACGGTGGCCACGTCTTACGGCGAAGCGGCGGCCGCTTCACCCGAAAAATGGCCCGCGACCGATATGCGTGTCGTCGCGGGTTGGGCCGATGCGCTTAGCGCGCGTCCGCGGTGCGGCCGATGACGCCGCGATAGACCTTGCTGAGCCAGGAGGATTTCTCCTCGCGGGGCTCCAGGCCGCCGTTCTGGAGGAGCGCGAACGCATCCTTGTACCAGGGGCTGTCGGGGAAGTTGTGGCCGAGCACGGCGGCGGCGGTCTGCGCCTCGGCGGTGATGCCCAGCGCCATGTAGGCCTCGACCAGACGCTCCAGCGCTTCCTCGGCGTGGCGGGTCGTCTGGTACTTGCTCACCACATCGCGGAACCGGTTGATCGCGGCGGGGAAGTTGCGGCGCTCCAGGTAGAAGCGGCCGACTTCCATTTCCTTGCCGGCGAGCTGGTCGCGGGTGATCTGGATCTTGGCCTTGGCGTCCGCCGCGTATTCCGAGGTCGGATATTTCTGGACGAGCTCCTGCAGACCGGCCAGCGCCTTCTCGGAGCGGTCCTGGTCGCGGGTCACGTCGGGGATCTGCTTATAATGCGACATCGCCATCAGGTACTGGGCGTAGGCCGCGTCCTTGCTCGCCGGGTGGCGCTGCAGGTAGCGCTTCGAGGCGTTGATGGCGTCGTCGTATTTGGCGCCCTCGTAATTCGAGTAGGCGGTCATCAGCAGCGCTTTGCGCGACCAGTCGGAATAGGCATAGGCCTTGTCGAGTTCGCCGAATTTCTTCGACGCGCCCTCGAAGTCCTTGTCCTCCATCTTGGCCAGGCCCTCGCTGTAGAGCTTGTCGGCCGGGACGTCGGGAATGACCTCGGGCTTGTACTTCTCGGCGAAGGGATTGATCGAGTCGAGGGCGTCGCAGCCGCCGAGGCCGAAGCCACACAGCGTCAGGAGCACGGCTGCCGTCGCCCCGCGGTTACGATCGTTGAGACGCATTCCGGTTCCCCCAACAGATGCGCCCGGCAAGGGGGCCGCATCGTCAAGCCATCACAAATGTCGGTCGAGCGGCTGACGGCACGGTGCCACGGCCCATGTGCCTCGATGGGGCACACGCGACCTCGCCTCTTGTCACGGACGATTTACCAGTGGCGTCCGATTTGGGCGTGAAAGCGGCGGCCGAGCGGCGGACGTATTCGAAGCGAGGATGTTGCTTGTCGGTTACAGGTCGCTGGCGAAGGCGGCGAGGCTGAGGCCGACGCCGAATTCCGGCCGGGTGGTCTCGCGGCGGGCGCCGGGCGCTTCGACGATGGTGTAGTTGGCGCGGTCGGCGAACAGCGCGTCGAGGACGCCGACATTCATCCGGTGGCCGCCACAATAGGAGCGGTAGGCGCCCTGGATCGGCAGGCCGGCGAGGGCCAGGTCGCCGACGGCATCGAGATACTTGTGACGCACGAACTCGTCGGCGTAGCGCAGGCCCTCGGGGTTGACGACGGCGTTGTCGCCGACGGCCACGGTGTTCTCGAGGGAGGCGCCCAGAGCGAAGCCGGCTTTCCAGTAGCGCTCCACGTCCTTCATCATGCCGAAGGTGCGGGCGCCGGCGATCTCGCGGCGGTAGGAGGCGGGGTTCAGGTCCATCGCCTTGCGGCTGCGGCCGATCACCGGGTTGTCGAAATCGATCTCGACGTCGAGGCGGAAGCCCCGGTCGATGGGGCGGAGCTCGGCGAAGGCACGTCCTACCTCGATGCGGACGGTGCGGAGCACCTTGATCCAGCGGCGGGGAGCCCCGCAGGTGGCGATGCCGACGGCGTCGATGGCTTCGACGTAGAGGCGGGCGCTGCCGTCCAGGATCGGCATTTCCGGCCCGTCGATCTCGACGAGGACGTTGTCGATGCCGAGCCCGAAGAGGGCGGACATCAGGTGCTCGATGGTGGCGACCGCGCCGCTCTCCACGTCACCGATGACGGTGCACAACTCGGTGGCGGAGACGCAGGCGTGGTGGGCCTTGATGAGCCGATCGTGGCCCGTGGGCATTCCGGTACGGAGGAAGCAGATACCGTGATTGGCCGCAGCGGGGTGGAGAGTGATCTCCACCGGCTTCCCGGAATGGACACCGATGCCACGCAGCGTGGCCGGGCCCTTGAGAGTGATCTGTTGGTTCGTCCGCATTCCCTAGCCCTCGGCCGTGATCAGGCTCGCTCTCCCTGGATTACGGGATTGCGCCGCCTCTTTGACCCGTCCGCTGCTTGAAGCCCCTGCGAGCGCTGACGGCGAAACCGCCGCGCCTTTTTCGTTCCAAAAATCGTATACGCGGCGGCCGAAGCGTTAGCCAAATCACGCTTTCTTACGCTCTGTTACAGACACGCTTTCCGGAGACGTTCTGGATAACCGTTTCCGGACAAGGACTTAAAACGAGGTTAAGCCCGGGGTCCTGAGACCCCGGGCTTGTTGCATAAAAACCTCAGCGGCTGTCCGGCGTGGCGTTTCAGTTCGCCTGACGACGCAGGAAGGCCGGGATTTCGAGCTGGTCGTCATCCATCAGACGGGGCTGGGGCGCCACACGTCCCTGTGCATCGAGGTTGCCCTGGGCCGGACGATAGGCCGGGGGAGCCGCCACGGGTGCCCGCTTAGCGTATTCCGGCTGGGGGGCCGGCTGCGGGGCGGGAGCGCGCATGGGCGGCAGCGGGGCGGCCTCGGCCTCCTCGCGGCGTCCGCCGAAGCCGACGGTGGCGAGGCGGCGCAGCAGGGTCATCCGCTTGGAATCCCCGGCCGGCTCGGCCGGCTCCTCACCGCGCTGGGCGCGGAGCTGGGCCTGGCCGGGCATCGGCAGGTCCTGGATCTGCGGCATGCGCGGGGCGCGGGCCACCGCCACGGCCGGACGCGGCGGCACGAACGGGCCGGCGGCCTGCTGCACGGGGGCCGGAGCCTGGACCGGAGCCGGAGCGGGCTCGTAGGCCATGGCGGTGCGCGGCTGAGTCTGGGTCAGGACGACCTCGTCGCGAGCCGTCGGGGCGGCGGGGGCTTCCATGCGCAGGGGCTCGGGGGCCATGGCCACCGGCTCGGAGGCCGCGGGGCGCGGGGCCTGCGGCTGGATCTGCGCCTGGGGCGCGGGGGCCTGGGACATGGGGGCCTGGGACATGGAGGCCGGAGCGGTCAGCGGCTGCTCGGGGGCACGAAAGGTGGGGGCGGGCTGTGCCGCCCTGGCCCTCGCTTCCGCACGCAGGCGCTCGGCCACTTCAGCGATCCGCTGCTCGGTCTGGACGATCTCGGGGTTGTTCTGCGAATGCGCGGTGATCAGCGCCGGCTCGATGCCGGTGGCCACCACGGAGACGCGGATGATGCCGTCGAGGCTCTCGTCGAAGGTGGCGCCGAGGATGATGTTGGCGTCCGAATCCACCTCTTCGCGGATGCGGGTGGCGGCTTCGTCGAGCTCGTAGAGGGTGAGGTCGTTGCCGCCGGTGATCGAGATCAGCAGGCCGCGCGCGCCCTTCATCGACACGTCGTCGAGGAGCGGGTTGGCGATGGCGGCTTCGGCGGCGCGGTTGGCGCGCTTCTCGCCCGACGCCTCGCCGGTGCCCATCATGGCCTTGCCCATGCCGCGCATGATCGCGCGGACGTCGGCGAAGTCGAGGTTGATGAGGCCTTCCTTGACCATCAGGTCGGTGATGCAGGCGACGCCCGAATAGAGCACCTGGTCGGCCATGGCGAAGGCGTCGGCGAAGGTGGTCTTCTCGTTGGCGACCCGGAACAGGTTCTGGTTCGGGATCACGATGAGGGTGTCGACGGCGGCCTGGAGTTCCTGGATGCCGGCCTCGGCGGTGCGCATGCGGCGCACGCCCTCGAACTGGAAGGGCTTGGTGACGACGCCGACGGTGAGGATGCCCATGTCGCGGGCGGCGCGGGCGATGACGGGGGCCGCACCGGTGCCGGTGCCGCCGCCCATGCCGGCGGTGATGAAGCACATGTGAGCGCCCGAGAGCTGGTCACGGATCTCGTCGATGACCTCGTCGGCGGCGGCCGAGCCGACCTCGGGGTGCGAGCCGGCGCCGAGCCCCTGCGTCACGCCGAGGCCCATCTGGATCACGCGCTCGGCCTTGGAGGAGGTGAGCGCCTGGGCGTCCGTGTTCGCGACCACGAACTCGCAGCCCAGCAGGCCGGATTCGATCATGTTGTTGACGGCGTTGCCGCCGGCGCCGCCGACACCGAAGACGGTGATGCGGGGCTTGAGTTCGCGGATGTCAGGCGCCTGGAGAGAGATGGCCATGGTGTCGAGCCCTTCGTGCCGTTTTCGCGTTGCCGATGAGCGCCTCCGCAAAGGCGCCGATTGTGTCGTCGCCCCACCCCCTTCCGGGGGCGGGCCTCGTCTCTAGAAACTCTCCCGCAACCAACGGTACACGCGGGGGATGTAGCCGTCGGTTCCGGTGCCCAGGAGAGCGCTGTGCCCCCGCGGCTCGAAATGTTCCGCATGCGCCACCTGCGGGTAGACCAGCAGGCCCACCGCGGCGGAGAAGGCGGGTCCCTTGGCGGCCTCCGGCAGGCCGCGGATGCCCAGCGGCCGGCCGATCCGCACCTGGCCCTGCATCACCCGGCGGGCGACCTCGGGCAGACCGACGAGCTGGCTCGCGCCCCCCGTCAGCACCACCCGGCGGCCGGCCTGGGCGGCGAAGCCCGCGTTGCGGAGACGATCGCGAACGAGTTCGACGATCTCCTCCACCCGCGGCTTGATGATCCGTACGAGCTGCGAGCGCGGCACGTGGGTGGGGGCGTCGCCCTCGTCCTCGCCGACCCCGTGGACCGCGATCATGTCGCGCTCATCGGAGGCGGTGGAGATCGCCGAGCCGTACAGGGTCTTGAGCCGCTCGGCCGCCGCCACCCGGGTGGAGAGGCCGCGGGCGATGTCCATCGTGACGTGGTGGCCACCCACCGCCAGGGCGTCCACGTGGACGAGGTGACCGCCCTCGAACACGCCGAAGCTGGTGGTGCCGCCGCCCATGTCGACGACGCAGACGCCCATTTCGGCCTCGTCGTCGACGAGGGCGGAGAGCCCGGCGGCATAGGGGGTGGCGATCACCGCCTCGACGCCGAGATGGCAATGCTCCACCGCCAGCATCAGGTTGCGGGCGGCGGCGGCCTCCGCCGTGACCACGTGGAGATCGACGCCGAGGGACTCGCCGATCATCCCGGTGGGATCGATGACCGCGCCCTGGCCGTCGATGGCATAACCGGTGGGAAGGGCGTGGAGCACGGTGCGGCCGGGGCTGACGCCATGGGCGCTCGCCGTCTCCAGGGCGCGCTCCACGTCGGCGCCCATGACGGTGCCGCTGCGGACGCCGACATGGGCCTCGAAATGCTGCGAGCCGAGGCGGCCGCCGGAGATGTTGACGATGACCGACTGGACCTCGACCTTGGCCATCCGCTCGGCGGCGTGGACCGCCTGGCGGATCGCCCCTTCGGCGGCCTCGAGATCGACGATGGCACCGCCCTTGAGGCCGTGCGAGCGCTGATGCCCGATGCCGATGATGCGGGCGAAATGGGTCCGTCCGCGCAGGGTGGTGAGGGCCTCGGCCGGCTGGAGCTCGGCGATGAGGCAGACCACCTTGCTCGTGCCGATGTCGAGCACCGAGAGGATGGTGCTCCGGCGCGCGGAGAGCGGTTTCATACGCGGCGTGAGGCCGTGTTGCGCGTGCATCGGATTACCGGGCGAAGGAGGCGGGAAGGGCGGGCTGGCGGGACGCGAGAGGCGCCGGACGGATCGTACGGCTCATGTCTCGGTTCCCTTGCCCTTCGGCTTCTTCTTCTGGGATTCGGCGCGCGTGGCGGCCGCCTCCTCCGTGAGCCGCACCACCACCCGGTCGGGCAGCCGCAGGTCCACGGCGATGATGTCCTTCTCGAGGATGCGGCTGTCGCGCTCGAGCTTGACGAGGCGGGCCAGGGCCTCGGCGGCCCCGGTCTCGGGCAGGCGGATGTCGACGCCGTCGAGCTTCAGGGTCCAGCGCCGGCCGGACACGTAGGTGCCGGCCTTGACCCGCTCGCCGAGTTCCCCCGCCGCCTCGATGAGGGCGAGGTAATCCTTGAGGCGCTCGTTGGCCTCTTCGCCCACCACCAGGGGGAGCGCGGCGTAGCGGTCGTCGCGCATCTCGTCGATGACGGTGCCGTCGGCGGCGATGACCGAGATCTCGCCATTGCGCTGCCACAGGGCGGCGGGCTCGCGCTCGACCTGGTTGATGACGATCTCGTTCGGATAGACCTTGCGCACCGAGACGCTGGAAATCAGCGGCACATCGAGGAGGCGCTGGCGCGCTTCGGCGACGTCGAGGAAGACCACGGACGAGTGGCCGTCGATGCCGGCCGCCTGCAGCACTTCCCGCTCATAGAGACGGGAGATGCCCGAAATGGTGACGCGCTCGACGCCGAAACCGGCCAGCCGGGCCAGGACGTCCGAGACGTGGCCGTTCTCCAGCACGAAGCGGTCGTAGCGGCCGCTGGCGACGAAACCGGTCACCGACAGGACGGCGAAGGTGACCGCGAGGGTCAGCGTGCCCGCGTGCCGCGGGATGCGCCGCTCGATCGGCTGCCCGAGCCGCGAACGGCGCGAGCGCAGCATGGGGCGCACCAGTCGCGGCAGGCGCGCCGCCAGACCGGCGACGAGCGAGCCCGGACCGGGCGCGGGGGTTCCGTCGACGCCAGCCTGACCGGCGGCGTTCAACGACCCAGAGTAGCGTCCTCCACCATCCATCGGACGAGCTCACCGAAACTCAAGCCAGCGTAGGCTGCGATCTCCGGCACAAGGCTCGTCTTGGTCATCCCGGGCTGCGTGTTGACCTCCAGGACGACGAGGGCACCGGTTCCACCCGGTGTGTCGTCGTATCGAAGGTCCGCACGGCTGATGCCCCGGCATCCAAGTGCTTGATGCGCCGTTAACGACAACTCTTGGACACGCTGGTAAATTTTTGGTTTAATTTCTGCCGGGAGGACGTGGATCGACCCCCCCTCGGCGTACTTCGCATCGAAGTCGTACCACTCCCCCGAGGCGGGCTTGATCTCGATGACCCCGAGGGCCTTGTCCCCCATCACCGCGCAGGTGAGCTCGCGGCCCGCAACGTAAGTCTCCGCAAGGACTTGCTCCCCGTAGACCCACTCGTCCGAGGCGAGAATCTGGGGCGGATGGGAGCGCCCGTCCTGGACGATGATGACGCCCATGGAGGAGCCTTCGGCGATGGGTTTGATCACGTAGGGCGGAGTTAACGGGTGTGACTTCGCGGCATCATGACGGTTAACGACCAGCCCCTCCGGAACGCTCACCCCGGCGGCCTTCATGATCGTTTTGGCACGTTCCTTATGCATCGCCAGGGCCGAGGCCAGGACGCCCGAATGGGTGTAGGGAATGCGCAGGATTTCAAGCAGACCCTGGATCGTGCCGTCCTCGCCGGCCGGACCGTGCAGGGCGTTGAGGGCCACGTCCGGGCGCAACTCCGTGAGCACGGTGGCGATGTCCGGCCCGACATCCACCTGCGTGACGCGGAACCCCTCCCCTTCGAGGGCGTCCGCGCAGGCGCGGCCCGAGTTCAGGGAGACCTGACGCTCGGAGGACCATCCGCCCATGAGGACGGCGACGTGCTTGGACATGGGCGAAGCTCCAGAATCGGGCGGGGAAACGAATGTGCGGGTGAGCGTCACGCGCCGCCGATCAGCGCGCGGATGCGTGTGAACACGAGGTCCGCCGAATCGGCCCGGAGGGAGCCGATCCGGCGAAGGATGCGGGACGGCTCGATGCAGGCGATCTTGATCGGACGCACCACCGATGCGGTGACCAGACCGGCCTCGTCGAGATCCTCGATCGCGAGGTCGCCGGGCATGGCGGCGTTGCGGGCGCTGGTGATCATCGCGACCCAGACGAACCCGGCCCGCGCGACATCCGCGCCGGAGACGACCAGGGCCGGCCGGCGCTTCTCGACGAGGCGATCCGCATAGGGAAAGGGCACGACGATCACCGCTCCAGGCGAGAAGCCGCCCGGATCAGAGGTGGGCATAATCTTCGTCGTCCGCACTGCCCGCCCATTCCGTGAAGGTCACGAACGGGTCGTCCCCCTCCGGAGGGGCCTTCTCGATGCGGACGCCCTCCTCGGTCAGGACGTAGCGCAGACGATCCCCCGGCCCAACCGCCAGCCGCTCGCGGACTTCCGCGGGCAGCACCGTCTGGCTCTTGACCGAGATCTTCGAATAGGCGGCGCGAACGCTACGATCCAGCATGCATCCCTCCGGCTCTCGCCTTACGTCTTACCGGCTTACGCCACTGCGTTCAAACCGATCCGCTTGATCTCCCAATGCAGCTCGACGCCCGACGTCTCGCGCACCCGGCGGCGGACTTCCTCGCCGAGTCCCTCGATATCGGCGGCGGTGGCGCCATCGCGGTTGATCAGGAAGTTGCAGTGCATCTCCGAGACCTGGGCGCCGCCCATCGTCAGTCCACGGCAGCCGGCGGCATCGACGAGTTGCCATGCCTTGCCGCCCGGCGGGTTCTTGAAGGTCGAGCCGCCGGTGCGCTCGCGGATCGGCTGGGCCGCCTCGCGGGCGGCGGTGACGCGGTCCATTTCCGATTCGATGTCCTGGCGGTCGCCGGGACGGCCCCGGAACAGCGCGCTCGTGAAAATCACGTCCTCGGGCGCCTCGCTGTGGCGGTAGGTGAAGCCCATCTCCGCATGGGTGAAGCGCCGCAGCGCTCCCGAGCGGTCGATGCCGCGCGCCTCCACCAGCACGTCGGTGGTCTCCCCGCCATGGGCGCCGGCATTCATGCGCAGCGCGCCGCCGATGGAGCCGGGAATGCCCCGGAAGAAGGCCAACCCGTCGAGGGACGCCTCGGCCGCGGCCTTGGCGAGGCGCATGTCCGGCACCGCGGTCCCGGCCCGCAGGGTCTCGCCGTCGATCTCGACGGACCCGAAGGCCTTGCCGCCGAGCCGGATGGTGATTCCGGGAATGCCGCCGTCGCGGACGATCAGGTTAGAGCCGAGGCCGATCACGGTCACCGGAAGCGCGGGGTCGAGGGCGCTGAGGAGATGGGCCAGATCCTCCTCGTCGGCCGGCGTGAACAGCACCTGCGCCGGCCCGCCGACGCGGAACCAGGTGAGGTCGGACAGCGACGGGTTGGCCAGCAGCCGCCCGCGCAGGGCGGGAGCGGCGGCGCGGATCTCAGGGGTGATGTCGGGAAAGGCGGTCATCGAATCCCTTGCCTTCCGGCATATTCAACGGAAAGTTGTTGGCGGCTGCAACAGGTGGTGGCATGGGCCGAACGATCGTCTACACCCGTCCCGCGGCTCGGGCGCTCGCCCGTATGCCGGCCAACACCGAAGCGCAGATACGCGAGAAACTGAGAACCCTCGCCGACGATCCCGCGGCTCTGTCCAACAACATCAAGGCCCTGAAAGGGGCCGAGGGGTTTCGCCTGCGGATCGGCGATTGGCGCGTGATCTTCACGATCGAGCCGGATCGGGTCATTGTGCATGCCGTCGGTCCCCGCGGCTCGATCTACGGGTAGGATCCAGCACCATGACCATCGTGCGCACGCAGACACCGTCCGGCGAATCCATCGTCATCATGCCCGAAGCCGAGTTCGAGCGGCTGGCCGCTTTGGCCGAGGATGCATCGGACCTGCAGACATTGGTCACGTCGCAGACCCGGCTCGCTTCCGGCGAGGACGAGTTGCTGAATGAAGCCGATCTCGATGCCTTGCGCCACGCACCGTCTCCGCTCGCCTTCTGGCGCGCACGACGTGGCCTGTCGACGACCGAACTTGCGGCACGCAGCGGCATTTCACACGCGGATCTGACGGCCATTGAGGACGGCACCGGGACGAGCGACATCGTCGTCCTTCGCTCACTGGCCGACGCGCTCGGCGTCGACCTGGAAGACCTCGTCCCGGCCGCACCGGTGATCTGAGCGGGGCTCACCCCTGCAACGCCGCCAATTCGCCCGGCAGGGCGTAGGCCCATTGCGTGATGTTGCCGGCCCCCAGGCACACGACGTAGTCGCCGGGCTTGGCGCGGGTCGCCACGAGACCGGCGAGATCTTCGGAGCGCTGCAGCGCGATGGCGTCTCGGTGGCCGCGCGACTTCAGGCCCGAGACGAGGCCGTCGCGGTCCATGCCCTCGATCGGCGCTTCGCCCGCCGCGTAGACGGGGGCGACGATGACCGTGTCGGCATCGTTGAAGCAGGTGCAGAAATCGTCGAACAGCGAGGCGAGCCGGGTGTAGCGGTGCGGCTGGACGATGGCGACGACGTTGCCCTCGGTGGAGGCGCGGGCGGCCTTCAGCACCGCCTTGATCTCCACCGGATGGTGTCCGTAATCGTCGAAGATCAGCGCGCCGTTCCATTCTCCGGTCTTGGTGAAGCGGCGCTTGACGCCGCCGAACCCGGCCAGCGCCTTGCGGATGGCCTCGGGTTCGACGCCGAGCTCGTGCGCGACGGCGAGGGCCGCGGTGGCGTTCAACGCATTGTGCTTGCCCGGCATAGGAAGGACCAGATCCTCCATCTCCATGCGGAAGCCGGGGCGGCGGTCGCGGATCATGACGCGGAAGCGGCTCTGGCCGCCGCGCAGGTCCACGTCGATGAGGCGGACATCGGCCTGCGGGTTCTCGCCGTAGGTGATGATGCGGCGATCCTCGATATGGCCGACGAGGTCCTGCACCACCGGATGGTCGATGCACATGACGGCGAAGCCATAGAAGGGGATGTTGTCGATGAAGCGCCGGAACGCGTCCTTCACCGCCTCGAACGAGCCGAAATGGTCGAGATGCTCGGGGTCGATATTGGTGACGATGGCGACATCGGCGGGCAGCTTCAGGAAGGTGCCGTCGGATTCGTCGGCCTCCACCACCATCCACTCGCCCTCGCCCATGCGGGCATTGGTGCCGTAGGCGTTGATGATGCCGCCGTTGATGACGGTGGGGTCCATGTTGCCGGCGTCGAGCAGCGTCGCCACCAGCGACGTCGTGGTGGTCTTGCCATGCGTGCCGGCGATGGCGACGCAGGATTTGAAGCGCATCAGCTCGGCCAGCATCTCGGCCCGGCGCACCACCGGCAGGCGGCGCTCGCGGGCGGCGATGAGCTCGGGATTGTCGCGCCGGATCGCCGTGGAGACCACCACGAGGGCGGCCTCCTCGACGTTCTGCGCGGCGTGCCCGATGAAGGTCTTCATGCCCTTCTCGGCCAGGCGCCGGACGTTGGCGTTGTCGTTGGCGTCCGACCCCTGGACGGTATAGCCAAGGTTCGACATGACCTCGGCGATGCCGGACATGCCGATGCCGCCGATGCCGATGAAATGGATGGGGCCGAGCTTGTCGGGCAGCTTCATGGTGTGAACCAGTCTCGTCGTGTCGCGGAGCGCGTGAGGGCGCCCCGGCTCGGAATCAGGTGCGGGCCGCCGTCTCGAGGACGACATCGGCCAACCGCTCGGCGGCATCGTGGATGCCCGCGCTTTTGGCGGCTGCGGCCGCTTCGGTCAATTTTGCCGGATGGGTGAAGAGGTCGAGGAGCTCGGCCGTGAGGCGGTCGGGGGTGAAGGCGCTCTGCTGGATGGCGAGCGCGGCGCCGATGCCGGCGAGGGTCGCGGCATTGGCGGCCTGGTCCTGGTCGAGGGCGCCGGGCAACGGCACCAGGATCGACGGCCGGCCCATGGCGGCGAGTTCCGACACGGTGGAGGCGCCGGAGCGTCCGATGACCAGATGGCTACGGGCCATGCGGGCGGGCAGGTCCTTGAAGAACGGCGCCGTCTCGAGACCGGCGAGGCCGAGAGACAGGTAGAGATTCTGGACCTCGGTGAGGTCTTCCGCCCGCACCTGCTGCACCAGCGTCAGCCGGGCGCGGAGGTCGGCGGGCAGCTGGGCGATGGCTTTGGGCACCACCTGCCCCATCACCGCCGCCCCCTGGCTGCCGCCGAAGACGAGGAGATGCAGGCCGTCGGCCTCGCCCAAGGGCGGATAGGGGGTCTCGGCCGCCGTGAGCACGGCGGGGCGCAGGGGATTGCCGGTATGGGTGCGCGGGGCCGTGGCCTTCGGGGGGATGCCGCGCACTTGCCTGAAACCGGTGGCGATGGCGCGCGCGCCCCGCGCCAGGAAGGCGTTGGCGCGCCCCATCACGGCGTTCTGCTCGTGCAGGATGGTCGGCACGCGCAGGATCTGTCCGGCGAGAACCGGCGGCACCGTGGGATAGCCGCCGAAGCCCACGATGGCGGCCGGATCGATGCGCCGGATCTCGCGCGCCGCCACGCCGAAGCCGCGCCCGAGGGTGAGGAGCGCCCCCGCCCGCTTGACGATGGAGCGGCCGGACGGCGTCGCCGAGGCGATGGTGACGATCTCGGAGGCCGGGAACTCGCCCGCGATGGAATCGACGCGGGCGTCGGTGGCGAGCACCACGCGCACACCCCGCGCCCGCAGGGCATGGGCGAGGCTCTCGGCCGGGAAGAGGTGGCCGCCCGTGCCGCCGGCACAGAGCAGGATGGTGGCTGTCCGCACGGTCACCGCATCACTCCGGCGACCGTGGCGGGCGCGGTGCCCGGGGGCTTCTGGCTCAGGGTCGACATGCGCGGCCGCTTGCGGGTGAGTGCCACGAGGAAGCCCATGCCGAGCGCCAGGGAGATCAGCGAGGAGCCGCCATACGAGACGAAGGGCAGGGTCATGCCCTTGGCCGGCATCAGCCGCACGTTCACCGCCATGTTGATGCAGGCCTGAAGGCCGAACAGGGTGGTCAGCCCGGTGATGGCCAGGCGCGAGAAGGTGTCGTCGGTGCGTCGCGCCAGCTTCAGCCCGCGCATGACGATATAGGCGAAGAGGCAGACGAGGCCGAGGCAGACGAGGACGCCGAATTCCTCGCCGGTCACCGAGAAGATGAAGTCGGTATGGGCGTCGGGCAGGTGGCGCTTGGCGACGCCCTCCCCCGGGCCGGTGCCGAACCAGCCGCCGGAATTGAACGATTCGCGCGCCCAGTATTCCTGGAAGCTGTCGCCGGAATCCTTGTCGAGGAAGCGGGTGATGCGCTCGCGCACGTGGTGCAGGAACTGGTAGGCGACGCCGACGCCGACGAGGCCGGCCACGCCGAGGCCCGCGACCCAGAACCAGTGCAGGCCGGCCACGAAGAACAGCGAGCACCAGACGATGGTGATCAGCATGGTCTGGCCGAAATCCGGCTGCAGGATCAGCGGCACGATGGTGACGGGCAGGAGCAGGATCGCCAGCAGGCCGCCGGGCATGTCGCGGCGCTGCGCACCCTCGGAGAAGGCCCAGGCGGCGACGACCACGAAGGCGGGCTTCACGAATTCCGAGGGCTGCAGGCCGAAGGGGCCGAACTGGATCCAGCGATGCGCGCCCTTGATCTCCGGCCCGAACTTGCCGGCGAGGATGCAGAGGGTGACGCCGACGATCCAGGTGGCCAGGGCCACGCGCCGGATGTGGCGGAGGGACAGGAACGACACCGCGACGATGATGAGGATCGTCGGGGCGAGGTACATCGCCTGGCGGTTGAGGAAGTGGAAGGTCGGCAGGCCGATCTTCTCGGCCACCGGCGGTCCGCCGCCCATGAGGAAGACGAGGCCGGCCACCATCAGGGCGGTGAGGCCGGCAAGCAGGCCGCGATCGACGGTCCACCACCAGTCGGTCAGGGGCGTGCGTTCCGCGCGGGACATCATGGGGCGTCGCTCTCCGTGAGCCTTACGGCGCCCGGAACGAGCAGCCGACAGCCGCCGGCAGCGTCAAGCCGGCTCGGATTCGATCCTGTGCCGGAATGGTAAACCAATCCTTGCATTCGCCTCGTTCCGTCAACGGGCATGGCCGGCCGAGATCATCGGCATCGAAGGCCGCCCCCGCCGGCGAAGTCCATCGTCCCCGAGACGATGCGGCAGATCACGAGGATCGAATGCCTCGGCGCCCGGCGGATCATCGGTGGTTGCTCGGGATTGCACTTGAATCCAGCGCCCGGATGCGATCCCACGCCGCTCGTTGTCTTAGCATCGGTCGTAATATACGGTAAAATACGGGATTAATACGATGTATTGCTGAACATTACCGACAGCATGCATCAAACATGATACATAGTAATTCAATTAATACTTCCTTATGACATTCTCTTGCAAGATGTCAGCATCCGTTCACACCTCCCCCTTTGGGTATCGGTTCGATGAAGTCGTTCAACAACCTCAGCCTTCTGGTCAAGATCATCATCCCGCTGGTCCTGACGGCTGCGATCTCTGCGGGGCTCGTGGCCTACGCGCGCTATTCCATGGGCCGGATCGCCGACCAGACGCAGGAGATCGTGAAGATCCAGTCCGCCCGGCAGAACCATGCCCTGACCCTGCAGATCGGCGTCACCGAAGCGACGGTTCAGAACCGCAACATCCTGCTGGAACAGGATGCCAAGAAAATGGACGGCTACAAGGTCAGGCAGGATGCGGCCATCAAATCGGCGCGGGACGCCCAGGCCGGCCTCGCGAAATTGGCCGACACGCCGGAACGCGTGGCGCGGAACGCGACAATGCGGGACGCCCTGGACGCCTACTTCGCCATCCTGGCCCGCTCGACGGAAGCCGGACTGAAGAACGACCTGCAGAGGGGAACGGACATCGCGCAGAAGGAGGCAGCCCCCCTTCGTGCGAAGTTGCGCGAACATATCTCGGAGCGGATCGCGGTGATCGACAAGGAGTTGAAGGAAGGCGCCGACCACGCGGATCAGATTGCTGCGTCGGCGTCGCTTCTGCTGATCACGTCCGCCACGAGCGGTCTCCTGTCGGCCATGGCGATCGCCGGCGCCATCGTCGTGCTGGGGGTTTCCCGTCCGGTGAAGGGCATGACGGCTTCCATGAGCCGGCTCGCCTCGGGTGATCTCGACGTGACCGTCGAGGGCACCGAGCGCAAGGACGAGATCGGCCTGCTCGCACGCGCCCTGGAGGTGTTCAAACGCAATGCCATCGACGCGCGCCGGATGGCGGGGGAGCAGGCGGCGGAGAACCAGGCCAAGATGCGCCGGGCCGACGCCCTCAGCGACCTGACCGCCCGGTTCGAGGCCAATGTCTCGGCCCTGACCCAGGGGCTGGCGGGCGCCGCCACCGAAATGGAGGCCACCGCCCAGTCCCTGTCGGCGACCGCCGACCAGTCGATCCAGCAGGCCTCCACGGTGGCGAGCGCGGCGGAGGAGACTTCCGCCAACGTCCATACGGTCGCCGCCGCCAGCGAGGAGATGTCCGCGTCGATCCAGGAAATCGTGACCCAGGCGACCCAATCCTCCGACATGGCCCAACAGGCCGTGGCCGAAACCCGCCGGACCGAGGCCAACGTGAAGAAGCTGACCGAGGTCGCCGACAGCATCACCGATGTCGTGGCCATGATCTCGACCATCGCCGGCCAGACCAACCTGCTCGCCCTGAACGCGACCATCGAGGCGGCGCGCGCGGGCGAGGCGGGGCGCGGCTTCGCGGTGGTCGCCACGGAGGTGAAGGAACTCGCCGGGCAGACGGCCAGGGCCACCGAGGACATCCGGACCAAGATCGGCGAGATCCAGGGCGCGACCGGCGAGGTCGTGTCCGACATCACCCGCATCGGCAAGTCCATCACCGACATGTCGGCCTATTCCAACGGCATCGCCGCCGCGATGGAGCAGCAGGGAGCCGCCACCCGCGAGATCGCCCGCAACGTGCAGGAAGCCGCGCAAGGCACCCAGGAGGTGACGAGCAACATCTCGAACGTCCGTATCGGAGCAAGTTCGACCGGGGCCGCCGCGACCCAGGTGCTCGGCGCGGCGAGGGAATTGTCGCGCTACTCCGAGAACCTCGGCCACGAAGTGTCGGCGTTCCTGGCCGGGGTGAAGGCCGCCTGACCTCCTTCGACCTCGGGCCTCCGACACATCGCAGGCTTCAGGTAGCAGAACCGGTAGAGGGTTCTGCGAACCCGCTCACCGCCGCATCGACTTGAACCCGCAGGTCGAGCCGTTGTCGCGGTAGCCGGCGGGGCAACGGCGGACGCAGGCGCCGGCCGCGAATTTCAGCGGCGGGCGACAGGCATTGCGGACGCTCCGCGGCCGGAACTCGTAATCCTGCGCCGGACCGGCCATCGCAACCGTGGGAATGGACACCGCGAACAGAAGAACGGTGAAGCAGGCAAGGCGCAGGATCATCGCGGTTCCGATCGAGAAGGGTTCAGCAACTCGCCGCTACCTTGGCGACTGGGTCAAGACTGTTCGGACGAGATGGCCGAGCGTGATCCGGCGTGGAGAATCGCTCTCATCCGACAGATCGCATAGAGTCTGGTTGGGGTGTTTTTCCAAGGCCTTACCTCATCCTGAGGTGCCGCGGAGCGGCCTCGAAGGAGCCTTCCAGGGATCGCGCGGCAACTGGAGGGCTCCTTCGAGGCCTCCGCTACGCTCCGGCACCTCAGGATGAGGTGGTCTGCTGGGATGATCGACTTTGGCAGGAGCATCCGCTGAGAAATCAGATCGAAGAGGCCCTCAGTCGCTCATGCGCTGAAAGCTGCAATAGCCGAGACCGCTGTCGCGATAGCCGGCCGGGCATTCCCGGACGCAGGCACCGGCCGCAAGCTTAAGCGGCGGCTCGCACATGCTGCGGAACCGCTCTTCTTGGCTCGCGGATTGCGCCGTTCCCCGGGGAGCGGACAGCGCAGGGGTACCGAGTGGCAAGAGGACCGCCAGGAGTGCCCATCGGGCAAAGGACACCGTCATCGGCGGTTCCGTCCGAGAGACGAGCGGACGGATCTCAGCGGTTCATGTTCTTGAAGCGGCAATAGCCCCGGCCGGTGTCGCGATAACCGGCGGGGCACCGCTTGACGCAGGCCCCGGCCGCGAATTTCAGCGGCGGCTTGCACATCCCGCCGAAGCGCTTCTCGCGATCCATGGAATATTTCGCCGCCCCCGGTGTGGAGAGCGCCACGCTCCCCAAGGGAACCGCCACCGTCAGCGCGAGGAGGGAGGCGAAGGCGAAGCGCAAGGTCATCGGGACATCCGGGCGAAAAGGAGACGGGCGGACAATGCGCCCGCCCCCGATCGGTTCGATTCCGGACGAGGCCCGTCAGGCCGCCTTGCAATCGTAGAATCCTTCGCGGATCGCCTGCGGATCGAGCTTGCGGCCGATGAAGACCACGCGGGAGACGCGGGCCTCGCCGTCCTTCCACGGCCCCTGGAGGTCGCCGTCGAGGATCTGGTGGACGCCCTGGAAGACGAAGCGCTTGGGCTCGTTCGGGAAGGCCACGATGCCCTTGCAGCGCAGGATGTCCGGCCCCTGGACCTGGGTCAGGGTCGAGATCCAGGGCATGAACTTCTCGGGGTCCACCGGGCCGTCGATCCTGGCCGAGACCGACTGCATCTCGTCGTCATGGTGATGGTGGTGGCCCTCTTCGAGGAAGTCGGGCTCGATATCGAGGATGCGCGAGAGGTCGAAGGCGTTGCGGTCCAGCACCTGGTCGAGGGCGACGTCGCAGCGGCTGGTGCGGTGGACCTTGGCATAGGGGTTGATGGAGCGGATCAGGCCCTCGACGCGGTCGAGGTCGGCGGGCTCCACGAGGTCGGCCTTGTTGAGCAGGATCACGTCCGCGAAGGCGATCTGGTTCTTGGCCTCGGGCGCGTCCTTGAGCCGGTCGGCGAGCCACTTGGCGTCGGCCACCGTCACCACCGCGTCGAGGCGGGCGGCGGCGCCCACATCCTCGTCGATGAAGAAGGTCTGGGCCACGGGCGCCGGGTCGGCGAGGCCGGTGGTCTCCACGATGATCGCGTCGAACTTGCCGCGCCGTTTCACGAGGCCGTCCATGATGCGGATGAGGTCGCCGCGCACGGTGCAGCAGACGCAGCCGTTGTTCATCTCGAACACTTCCTCGTCGGCGCCGATGACGAGGTCGTTGTCGATGCCGATCTCGCCGAACTCGTTGACGATGACGGCGTAGCGCTTGCCGTGGTTCTCGGTGAGGATGCGGTTGAGCAGCGTGGTCTTGCCGGCTCCGAGATAGCCGGTGAGCACGGTCACGGGGATTTTTTGCGAGGCGGTGGTCGGGCTGTCGGACATGCGAGGCTCTTCGGGTTCGCGGGGGGGGCCGCGTCAGCTGTATGGTGGCTGTTATATTGTATCACCCCGCTCCGATGAAAGAGCGTTCGGTCCCCCGATCCGAGGGGGCCTGAGACTGTCGCACAAGGCCGCCAGGGTGAGGCGGAAGCCGGCCGATCCGGCGAGCAGCCGCTCCAGCATGAGCGCGCCCTCCAGGGTCGCCACCACCATCCGGGCCGTGGCGGCCGGATCGAGACCGGGGCGCAAGCTCCCGTCGGCGCAGCCCTCGGCCAGAACCCGCTCCAGCCAGGCGATGTGCTTGTCGAAGAACCGGGCGAGCTCGGCGCGCAGGGCGTCCGGCAGCGTGTCCCTCTCGATGGCGAGCACGGCGCAGAGACAGCCGAGCCCATCCTCGACCCCGGTGAGATAGTGCCGGCCATAGGCCTCGATCCGCGCGATCGCGTCCGGCTGGGCCGCGACGATGGCGGCGAGCGCCGCGTCGTAGCGGGCGTCGTAGGCCTCCACCAGAGCGAGGGCGAGGTCGGTCTTCGTGCGGAAATGGTGATGGATGCTCGCCTTGCGGATGCTCACCGCCTCGGCGAGGTCGCCATAGCTGAAACCGGAATAGCCCCGGCCCCGTACCAGGATCTCGGCCTGGGCCAGCAGCTCCGCTCTGGTGTCTCTCATGGTCGGTCGATCATGGTCGGGGGCTTCGCGGAACCGGGGAGAGGGGCACGAAGGCGTGATGCACGCACTTCGCGCGTCAGCACTTATGCCGTTGACGGCGGCACAAATCTACCTACTAGATGGTAGCCATAAAAACGGGAGGATAATTCATGAAAGGTCGCTTCGCCGGGCGATCGTCGCAGGATATGCCATGATTTCGCAGCCTCTGCGGAGCCTGGCCACGCGCCGCGCCGCTCTGTTCGGCGGGCTGTGCCTGTGCTGCCTGCCGAGAATCGGCCGGGCGGCGGACTCCTTCACCATGGAGGAAGTCGGGCCGGGCATCTTCATGCGGCGCGGCCTCGATGCCGAGGCGACGCCTGAGAACGGCGACGCCATCGCCAATATCGGCTTCGTCGTCGGCGAAAACTCCGTGCTCGTGACCGAATCCGGCGGCAGCCTTGCCGATGGCGAATGGCTGCGCGCCGAGATCGCGAAACGCACGTCGAAGCCGGTGAGCCACGTGGTGCTGACCCATGTCCATCCCGACCATTGCTTCGGCGCGCAGGCCTTCGCGCAGGACAAGCCGGTCTTCATCGGCCACCATGTCCTGCGGTCGGCCCTCGATTCGCGGGGCGACTTCTACAGGACGCGCCTCGTGGAGATCCTCGGGGCCGACAAGGCCGGATCGGCGGTCTACCCGACGATGGAGGTGGCCGACACGGCCGAGATCGACCTCGGCGGACGGAGCCTGCGCTTCACGGCGCACGGCACCGCCCATACCAATTGCGACCTCTCCATGGTCGATGCCCGGACGGGCATCCTGTTCCCGGCCGATCTCCTGTTCGTCACGAGGATTCCGTCCCTCGACGGCAGCCTGCTGGGCTGGCTGAAGGAGGTCGAGACACTGACCGGACTGGGGGCGACGAAGGCCGTACCCGGCCATGGCCCGACCCTGGTCGATGCCGCGCCCGCCTTCGCCGACCTGACGCGCTACCTCACAATGCTCCGCGACGAGACCCGCAAGGCCATCGCCGCCGATCAACCCATCGACAAGGCGATCGACAGTATCGGCCGGTCGGAGCGCGAGAAATGGGTCCTGTTCGACACCTATAACGGCCGCAACGTCACTCAGGCCTACAAGGAGCTTGAGTGGGAATGAGCCAGCGCCACATCATCACGACGAGGAGAGACGCCATGACCACCCACGCGCCGACACCGATCTCCGCGACCAAGCGGTCCTTCACCGCCGCCCTGTGCCTGTCCGCCGCCATGCTGATGGGCGGCTCCGCCCTCGCCGCCGGCTCCAGCGACACCGATGCGGAGCGGCTGGAGCGCTGGCGGGACATTGCCAAATCCATCTTCGGCGACCGCACGATCGAGCCGACCGACGCGCTCATCAAGGTCGACGCCCCGCCGCGCGCCCTCGACGCCTCCCTGGTGCCGATCACCCTGATGATGCCGGAGAAGAACAGGATCGCCGCCGTTCACCTCATCATCGACGACAATCCCTCGCCCTATGCCGCCCACATCACCTTCGGCCCCGCCGCCGACCCAAGCGAGGTCAAGCTCCGGGTGCGGATCAACAACTACACCAACGTCCATGCCGTGGCCGAAACCAAGGACGGCAAGCTCTACGAGGCCGTGAAATTCGTCAAAGCCTCGGGCGGCTGTTCCGCCCCCATGGGGATGAGCGACGAGGAGGCCCTGAAGGGAGCCGGCGACATGAAGATGAAGTTCGCCGAGGGCGGCCAGGGCAAGCCCACGGAGGCGACGCTGATGGTCCGTCACCCGAATTTCAGCGGGATGCAGATGAACCAGATCACCCGCGACTACACGCCGGCCCGCTACATCAACACGCTCGACGTCTCCTCGAACGGCAAGCTCGTCTTCTCCATGAACGGCGACATCTCCATCGCGTCGAACCCGGTGATCAATTTCGCCCTCGCGCCCGACGCCAAGGGTCCGATCAAGGTGGTGGCCACGGACAACCAGCAGGGCCGCTGGGAACACAGCTTCAACACGCCGACCCCGAGCAACTGATGAGGAGGATGCCGCGCATGATCCGACTGTTCGGAGCCGCAGCCATCGCCCTCGCCGCCCTGTCGGGAGCACCGGCCTGGGCGGCGAGCCCCGCCGATTCGCCCGTGAACGTGCCGGAGCCCGATGGGTTCTGGACCGGGCCGCCGAAGGCCTACACCCCCAAGACCCTGACGGGGGCGTCGGTGGTCGATATCGACGCCCTGGACAGGCTGGTCGCCGCCGAGAAACCGGTGATGATCGACGTGGCCATGGCCGACCAGAAGCCGGTGGGCTTCCCCACCGACCGGCCGTGGCTGCCCGCCCACCGCTCGATTCCCGGCAGCGTCTGGATGCCCGGCGCCGGCGCGGCGCCCATGGAGCCGGCGCGGGAGGCGCAGTTCCTCGCCCGCGTCGCCGACCTCACCGGTGGCGACAAGACGAAGCCGGTGGTCACCTTCTGCCATCCCGAATGCTGGGGCAGCTGGAATGCCGGCAAGCGCCTCATCCAGAACGGCTATACCCGCGTCTACTGGTTCGCCGACGGCGTCGAGGGCTGGCAGGACAGGCACGACACCACGATCCTGAAGGTCGACGCCGCCTGGGCCGCCAAACCCGCCGGCGAGGCGCAAAGATAAAAGCCCGCCGGCGAGGCACAAAGGTAGACGCCCGCCGGCGAGGCGCAGCGATAAAGACGGGCGTGAGGAACCGGCCTCGGTAGCGAGGCCGGTTCCTCACGCCGCGCACACCTCACTGTCGAGACAGTCCCGATGATCAGCCGTCGCGCCCTCCTCCTCACGACGGCTCTCCTCGCCGCCGCCCCCTACGGTGCCTCGGCGGCCGAACCGTTCGACGAGGCGGCCTTCGCCGCCGCTCAAGGCGCCGGCCGGCCGGTCATCGTGGAGGTGACGGCCCCGTGGTGCCCGATCTGCAAGGCGCAACGGCCGCTCCTGAAGGCTCTCTCCGAACAGCCGCGCTTCAAGGATCTGGCGGTCTACGAGATCGACTTCGACACGCAGAAGGCGCTCATGCGCCGGTTCGATGCCCGCATGCAGAGCACGCTCATCGTCTTCAAGGGACGCGAGGAGGTCGGCCGTTCCGTGGGCGAGACGCAGGGCGAATGGATCGAGGCGCTGGTGGAGAAGGCCCTTTAGAGCGGCGCCGGGAATCCAGCGGGCATCCCTGTCATGAACACGTCCCTTCCATGAATGCCTCGCTCGGCCTCGCCTTCCTCGCCGGCCTGCTCACCATCCTCTCCCCCTGCGTGCTGCCGCTGCTTCCCATCGTCCTCGGGACCGCGGCCTCCGAGCATCGTTTCGGGCCGGCGGCCCTGGCGGCCGGGCTCGCCCTGTCCTTCGTGGCGCTCGGCCTGTTCGTGGCGACGGTGGGATTCAGCCTCGGGATCGACGGCGACGTCCTCCGCCCGGTGGCGGCGCTCCTGCTCGTACTCGTCGGAATCGTCCTCATCGTGCCCGCCTTGCAGATCCGTCTCGCCGCCGCGGGCGGCCCTCTCAGCGACCGGGTGGAGCGACGCTTCGGGGACATCGCGACCACCGGCCTCGCGGGCCAGTTCACGGTCGGCCTTCTGCTCGGGGCGGTGTGGAGCCCCTGCGTGGGGCCGACCCTGGGCGCCGCGTCCCTCCTCGCCGCGCAGGGAAAGGACCTGGCGCAGGTCGCCCTAACCATGCTGGTTTTCGGCCTCGGCGCGGCCCTGCCCCTGCTCGGCCTCGGCCTGCTGTCGCGACGGGTGCTGATGGCGTGGCGGGCGCGGATGATGCGGGCCGGCACGGGCCTCAAGGCCGCGCTCGGACTCGTCCTCGTGCTCACCGGGCTCGCGATTCTGACGGGGCTCGACAAGCGTCTCGAGACGGCCCTCGTGACGGCCTCGCCGGACTGGCTGACCGCCCTGACCACCCGTTTCTGAGGTATACCACGCGGCCCCATGCGGAAGACCGCGATGTGCCGACGAATTCAGCACCATCAGGGGCTTATGGACTAAAGTCACCCGTTGACACGGCTCCGATTGTGGCAGAATAAAGCCACCGGAGACGGCCCGACGTCTAGGGAGGAAACGCCCGGCAAGGGTTGCGACGACAGGCGACGCCATCGCCACGTCGTCAGCATAAGATCAGTCAGCCTCTCCGAATTCTTTGCATACACTCGCCCGCGACCGTCATCTCGGCGCGTGATTTCGGCATTCCGAGCGTATAGACATCCCCGACATGCCCCCGGCCTTCGCGCCGCCGGCGAACCGGGTTGAGATCGATGTCGCAAGTCGTTCAGTCACGCCGCATCCGCGCTGTCGACCTCGCCAAGCGCAAGGCCGAAGGCGCCAAGATCATTGCGCTGACGGCCTACCACGCCCACACCGCCAGCATCCTCGATCCCCATTGTGACTTCATCCTGGTGGGCGATTCCCTCGGCATGGTCATGCACGGGATGGAGACGACCCTGCCGGTGACCCTGGAGATGATGATCGTCCAGGCCCAGGCCGTGATCCGCGGCACCTCCAGGGCTCTCATCGTGGTGGACATGCCGTTCGGTTCCTACGAGGCGAGCCCGCAGCAGGCCTTCATGAGCGCCGCCCGCGTGCTGAAGGAGACCGGCGCCGGAGCGATCAAGATGGAGGGCGGCGCCCGTTTCGCCGAGACGGTCAGCTTCCTGGTGGAGCGGGGCATCCCGGTGATGGGCCATATCGGCCTCACCCCCCAATCCGTGAACACGATGGGCGGGTTCCGCGTGCAGGGACGCGGCGAGGACGGCGAGCGCAAGCTGATGCAGGACGCCCAGGCGATCAGCGACGCGGGCGCCTTCGCCATCGTGCTCGAGGGCATCGTCGAGCCGGTGGCCCGCGCCATCGCCACGACCCCCTCCATCACCACGGTGACCATCGGCATCGGCGCCTCCACCGCCTGCGACGGCCAGATCCTCGTCCTCGAAGACATGCTGGGCCTGAGCGACAGGGTGCCGAAATTCGTCAAGCGCTTCGGCTCCCTGCGCGGGCAGATCGAGGGCGCCGTGGAGGCCTATGCCGAAGAGGTCCGCGCCGGCCGCTTCCCGGCGGACGAGCACACCTACCAGCCCAACTGAGCGAGATCGGCGCACCGCCTGGGGCTCGCTCGTTGCCGGACGCCCGCGAGCGGGGCCGATGTCGCGCCGAACCCATTGTCGAAGGCTCGCGGGTAGACGGCGTCAGGCTGTGCCGCCGCCCGTTTTCCCATGACGCCAAATTGACGCAGAACACTTATTGTTCATCGCCTGAACGAGAGTTTTTAGAAGATTATAAGCAATTTGCATAGAGTTTGAGCGTCTTGAATGATGCTGTGGACCAATTTGTGGATCCACGACACCCAATCTGCATAATTTGAAAGCATTCGCAATGAAGATGACGATCAAGCTGAGGCTTGTAGCACTTCTGGCTTGTATCGGGCTGGTTCTCCTGGCGACGTCGGGCATCGCTAACCTTGCTTTGCATTGGAGTCACCAAAGCCTCAAAACCACCTTCGACGATCGTGTCATCCCCCTCCGGCAATTCATCGTCATCCGGGATTCCTATGACGACCTGACCAACGTCTCGCGCGCGTTGCGCGGCCGGCAGATCGACCCGGCCCAGGCCAGGGAGAAGATCGAGCGAGACCTCTCGAACATCACCACGCAATGGTCGGCCTATCTGGCGACTTACCTCACACCGGAAGAGGAGATCCTCGCCAAGGATCTGCAGGGGCGGATCGACGGGAACGCCGTCATCATGGCCGAGATCCTCAAGCGCATCGCTGCCGGGGGCGGTTCGGAATTCGAGACGACGCATGTGGACTTGCTGAAAGGCCTGCAGGCCACCAACCCGATACTGACGAAACTGGCCACGCTGCAGGTGCATGAGGCGGAGGCGGAATACCAGCGCTCCGAGGCGACGTCCGGTTGGACGCGGCTCACCTTGCTGGCCGCGCTCGGTCTGGCCGCCGTTACCATTGCGTACGGTGTGTATACGATCATCGCGCATGTCATCCGCCCGCTCGGCAACCTCGTCAGCGTTCTTCAGCGCATGGCCCGGGGTGAGATCGATGCGGAGATCAAGGAGGCCGCCCGTGGTGACGAGATCGGCGCCGTCGGCAAGGCCGTCGAGGGCATCAAGGCCATGGTCGCCCGCAAGGCCGCCGAGGAATTCGAGATCAAGCGCCGGGCGGACGAGGCTGCGGCGGCCGAGCGCAAGCGCACGATGATGGAGCTGGCGGACGGCTTCGAGCGTGCCGTCGGCGGTATCGTCGGAACCGTGTCCTCATCGGCCACCGAACTCCAGGCCACTGCCCAGCAGATGACCGCAAGCGCCAACGAGACGGCGGCCCAGTCCTCCACCGTCGCGGCGGCCGCCGAGGAGGCCGCCACCAACGTCAACACGGTCGCGGCGGCGGCCGAGGAATTGGGCTCGTCGGTGCAGGAGATCGGTCGCCAGGTGTCCGGCTCGGCCATGCTCGCTCAATCGGCCGTGGGCGAGGCCGACCAGACCGTGCATCTGGTCCAGGCCCTGCAAACCACGTCGGCCCGGATCGGCGACATGGTGGGCATGATCTCGACCATCGCCAGCCAGACCAACCTGCTGGCGCTCAATGCCACGATCGAGGCGGCGCGCGCCGGCGTGGCGGGACGGGGCTTCGCGGTGGTGGCGAGCGAGGTGAAGGCCCTCGCCGCCCAGACCGCCAAGGCGACCGAGGAAATCGGCCGCCAGATCGGCGAGGTGCAGGGCGTCACCGCTCAGGCCGTGATGGCGATCGGCGGCATCACCGGGCGGATCCGCGAGATCGACGACATGGCGGCCTCGATCGCCGCCGCGGTGGAGCAGCAGGGGGCGGCGACGCAGGAGATCGTCCGCAACGTCGCCCAGGCATCGGCGGGCACCAACGAGGTGACCGGCAACATCGCCGGTGTGGCGCAGGCCTCGGAGGAGACCGGGATGGCGGCCGGACAGGTATTGTCCGCCGCCTCCGAACTGTCGCGCCAGTCCGAGCATCTCGGCGCGGAGGTCTCACGCTTCCTCTCGACCATCCGCGCCGCCTGACCCGACAGGAATGGAACGCGGACCGTCGCCCATCTACTCGGTGCGGCGTTCCGGAGTGAGACCGGGCGCGGGTGTCCCTATCGGACCCCGCCTCCGAAGGCCGTGGCAATCTCAGAAGTGCCGCCGAGCAGGATGTCGAGGGCCAGGATGAGCCCGAGGACCGCGATATAGACGACCGTGAACAGGTCCCTGTCCTCTTTGCCGGCCAGTATCAGGCCGGCGAAGGGAACGGTCTGGAGCGCCAGGATGGCGGGAAGGTGCATGACGGTCCTCGAAGGGTCGGGGGATAGTCCCGGCCCCTCCCCGGGGGCCGGGTCTGCTGAGGCCGGACCGGTGACGCGATCCGGACGGATCAGACGGATGTCCGTGCGAGGCGGGCGGGGCCGGATTCCTCCATCGTGTCCGAAGCGGCCGCCGGGCCTTGCGCGAGGTAGCGCGCCCGCATCGGACGGAGCACGAACATCGCCAGGGCCGCCGCCGCCACGTTCAGCCCGATGATGATCGAGAACACCGCCGACCAGCCGTAGGTTGCCGAAATGACGCTCGCCACCGGCACGAGGAACGAGGCCGTTCCCTTGGCGGTGTAGAGCAGGCCGGCATTGGTGGTGGCGAAGGTGGAGCCGAACGTGTCGCCGCAGGTGGCCGGGAACAGCGAATAGATCTCGCCGAAGACGCCGAAATAGATCGCCGTCGAGAAGACGAAAACCAGCGGGTTGGTGCCGTAGCCGAGGAGCAGGACGATCGCGGCGGCGGCCGTCGCGAAGGCGATGAACATCGTGTTCTCGCGCCCGATCGTGTCGGAGACGAAACCGAAGAACGGACGCCCGAACCCGTCGAATATCCGGTCGAGCGAGATGGCGAAGGTCAGCGCCGCCATCTGCAGGCCGAACAGGCTGACGGGCACGTCGGCGACCTTGAAGTCATGGGCGATGGGCGCGATATGCGCCGCCGCCATCAGGCCGCCCGAGGCCACCATCACGAAGATCGCGTACATCACCCAGAAGACGGGAGTCCGCACCACCTCGCGCGGCGTGCGGTCGACCTTGGTCTGGGGCAGGCGCAGGCTCTTGCGCTGCATCGGCACCGCGACGGAGGGCTTGCGCAGCAGGAACGACAGCAGGACCACGATGGCGCCCTGGCCGAGGCCGAAATACAGGAAGGCGTCCTGGTAGCCGCTGCTGGCGATCATCTTGGCGATCGGCACCACCGTCACCGCGGCGCCGGCACCGAAGCCGGCCGCCGTGGCGCCGGCCGCGAGGCCGCGCCGATGCGGAAACCATTTCAGGGCGTTGCCGACGCAGGTGCCGTAGACCGACCCGGCCCCGATGCCGCCCACCACCGCCGCGCCGTAGAGCATCCACAGGGACGAGGCCTGGGAGTTGATGAGCCAGGCGAGCGCGATCATCACGCCGCCGAAACACACCACGATGCGCGGGCCGTAGCGGTCGACGAACCAGGCCTCCACCGGCACCAGCCAGGTCTCCGTCGCGACGAAGATCGTGAAGGCGAACTGGATCGCCGCCCGGCCCCAATGGAACTTGGCGTCGATGGGATCGACGAAGAGGGTCCAGCCATATTGCAGGTTGGCGATCATCGCCATGCAGAGGACGCCGAAGGCGAGTTGCCGCCATTTGGCCGACGGCGGGTCCTGGCGTTCCGTCGCGGTATCCATTGGTGCCATCCCTGAATCCATTCTTGCTTGGTGATGCGTGGCGTCGCTCCGGCCATCATGCATCAAAATTCAAGGCATACAATATACCACGGATTAAAATTCAGGCTCGCTCGTGTGTGGAGGGCGACACCGGGGCAGCGATACGGGAATGTTGCGCGACGGTCACGATCCACATCGAAACGGCGATCCCGCTTCATCACCGAATCGGGGACGGCCGTCCGGACACGCAATCCGCGGGCGGTCCCACAAGCCAGACGAAGCAGAGCGCAGAGCCTCGATCAGGGTCCAAAATCACTTCACCGGGGCAGACGACTCGGCACCACCGGAAGTATAAAATCCCACTTTAGATCCATACTAATTCCAGAAGATAGCACTTGCATGCATATTACCTTCTTCGCCAGAAGAATGCAGAACACGAATTAGAGATCAGTCGTTCTTTGTAACGCCTCTGAACTCATCAAGTCCTGGCAAATTGGGTTCCGCCTTGAATCAACTCTCGCTCAATCATCGCGGCCAAGCCGCGGTCTCGTCCGTTCGCGGTCGTGTCCTCCTTGCCATGCTGTCGAGCGTGGCCGTCCTGGCGGTTCTGTCGAAACCCGTCATGGCGCAGGTCTCGGCGCAGGTCTCGGCGCAGGGCGCGGACCACGCGGTGACCCTCGATACTTTGTCGGTCGATGGCGCCGGTGGACGTCCGAGCGCATCGGGCGCGGATGCCGGCGGCCCCGTCGGCCCGGTGAGAGGCTATACTGCAACGCGAAGCGTCGTCGGCACCAAGACGGACACCCCTATTCTCGAAACCGCCCAATCGATTTCTGTCATTTCCCGCAAGCAGATCGAGGATCAGAACGCGCTCACCGTCAATCAGGCCCTGCGTTACACGCCGAGCGTGACCACCGAGCAACGCGGCGGCTCCGGCTCGACCCGCCTCGAACAGTTCCTGATCCGCGGCTTCCAGGCCCCCCTCTTCCTCGACGGCATGCGCCTACCCGGCAACCGTGACGCCGGGCCGTCCGTCGATCCGTTCCGGCTGGAGCGCGTCGACATCATCAAGGGGCCGGCCTCGGTCCTCTACGGGCAGTCGGGCCCGGGCGGCATCGTCAACCTCGTCAGCAAGGTTCCGTCCTTCGTCCGCCACGGCGAAATCTTCATCCAGGGCGGCGATTACAACACCGTGCGCGGCGGCGTCGATGTCGGCGGCCCGATCGAGGGCCACAGCGTCCTCGCGGACCAGTTCGCCTACCGCATCATCGCGGCGGGCTGGAACGCCGACGGGCCGGCCAAGACCACCTCCATCGAGCGCAGCTTCATCAACCCAAGCGTGACATGGCGTCCGTCCGCCGACACCTCGCTGACGGTCATCGGCCTGTACCAGCGCGACCCTTATTCCGGCTATTACGGCGCCCTGCCCGCCAAGGGGACGCTGTTCCCGTCGAATTTCGGTGTCGCCAACGGACCGCTCGGCCGCCTGCCGCGCAACTTCTACGACGGCGACCCGAACATCGAGCGCTCCGACCGCACCCAGGCCTCGGCGACCTATATCTTCGATCATCGTTTCGACGATGGGATCCGCGTCCATTCGTCGGGTCGCTTCCTGCGCACCCTCGGCGATTACCGCAGCCTCTACGACGCCACCACGAACACCCTCGCCTGGGGCGGTCGCTTCCTCGGACGGGCCGCCGGCGGCACCAACGTGGCCATCGACGCCTTCACCAACGACAATAATCTCGTGGCCGATTTCCAGACCGGCCCGGTCGCCCATACCGTCCTCGTCGGGCTCGATCACCAGACGCTCTACACCAAGACGTTCAGCACCCCGTTCCCGCCCGTTCCCCAGAGCCTCGACCTGCTCAACCCGGTCTACGGGCTGACCAACATCCCCTTCCCGGCCTTCTCGGGCTACTCCGACACCACCGCTCACCAGACCGGGATCTACTTCCAGGATCAAGTCAAGATCGACCGCCTGACGCTGACCCTGGGCGGGCGTTATGACTGGGCGAGCCAGACCGGTCCGACCCGAGACATGGCGGGCAAGCTCGTCAGCGAACAGGATGCGCCGAGCGAAGCCTTCACCGGGCGCGCAAGCCTGCTTTACCTCTTCGATAGTGGCGTTGCCCCCTATATTAGCTACTCGGAGGCCTTCGAGCCGCTAGTTTCCGGAAAGATCTATATTGGCGACCCGACCTTCGGCCGTTTGCCCGACCCGATCACGAGCCGACAGTTCGAAGTCGGCGTCAAATACCAGCCTCCGGGAACCGACATCCTGCTCACGGCCGCCGCCTTCGACATCAAGCGTCAGAACTCCCTCTCGCCCGACCCTGCCCCAAACCGGCAGACCTTCTCGGTACAGACCGGCGAGGTGAGCGTTCAGGGCGTCGAGTTCGAAGCGCGGGCCAACGTCACCGAGAACCTGACCGTCATCGGCGGATTTTCCCTGATCGACGCCATCAATTCCGGAGGAAGCCCCGAAGTGATCGGCCTGCGCCCGATCCAGGTGCCGGACACCACGGTCTCCCTCTTCGGCAACTATCAGGTCCGCACGGGATTGTTCGCCGGCCTCGGCTTCGGTGGCGGCTTCCGCTATCTCGGGGGCTCGCAGGGTGACGCCGCCAACAGCATCAAGGTGCCGGCGAACCTCGTCGTCGACGCCGTGGCATCTTATGACTTCAGCTACCTGTCGCCGAACCTGAAGGGCGTGCAGTTGCAGGTCAACGCCCAGAACCTCCTCGACGAGACCTACGTGCAATCCTGCGCCTTCCAGGCCTGGTGCTGGTACGGCGCGCCGCGCACCGTGCTCGCGACGCTCCGGTATCGCTGGTAGATCATGGCTTCGCGCCCGCCCGCGCCTCGGCCGAGACCGCTCGAGAACGACATGCCTGGAGGATGTGCGGCATGAAGAACGGCCTTCGCCAATCCATGGCCTGGCTGCACGCCTGGTCCGGCCTCGTGGTCGGCTGGGTGCTGTTCGCCGTCTTCGTCACCGGGACGGCGAGCTACTACCGCACCGACATCACGGCCTGGATGCAGCCGGAACTGCGCCGGGAATCGGCGGGGACCGCCCTCGACCTGCCCCGCGCGGCCGAGATCGGGATCGCCCATCTCCAGGCGCACGCCGTGGGCGCGCGGTCCTGGTCCATCGGCCTGCCGCAGCCGGACCGGCCGATCATCGACCTGTTCTGGCGGACGAAGCCGGGGGCGCCCCCGAACATCGTCCAGCTCGACGGGCACACCGGGGAGCCGGCCTCCTTCCGGAAGACCAGGGGCGGCGACTTCCTCTACCGCTTCCATTTCGAGCTGCACATGCCGCCGCTCTGGGGGCGCTGGATCGTCGGCATCTGCGCGATGGTGATGCTGGTGGCGCTCATCAGCGGCATCGTCACCCACCGCCGGATCTTCGCCGATTTCTTCACCCTGCGCCGGGACAAGTCGGCCCAGCGCGGCTGGCTCGACGCGCACAACGTCACCGGCGTGCTGGCGCTGCCGTTCCACATGATGATCACCTATACGGGCATCCTCACCCTGGCGATGATGTACATGCCCTGGGGCGTCACCGCCGCCTATAAGGGCGATGCGACGCGCTTCTACGCCGAGACATCCCAGATCACGACGCAGCGCCCGCCCCTCGGCCGGCCCGGAACCCTGGCACCCATCGCCCCGATGGTCGCCCGTGCCGTGGCGACGATCCACGAACCGCTGGAGCGCCTGTCCATCGTCAATCCGGGCGATGCCGGGGCCACCGTGATCGCCATTTTCGAGGAGCCGCACGGGCTCGCCCACCAGCATCCGCAGATCGCCTTCGACGGCACCACCGGCGAGATCGTCGAGATCCTGCAGGGCGGGCTGAAACCGGCGGCCAAGACCTTCACCACCATGGTCGGCCTGCACGAGGCCCATTTCGCCGGGCCGGCCCTGCGCATCCTGTTCTTCCTCTGCGGCCTGATGGGATGCGTCATGGTGGCGAGCGGCCTGATCCTGTGGTCCGTCGCCCGGCTGCCGAAACCGGGCGAGACCGCGTTCCTCGGCCTTCGCGTGGTGCAGGCCCTCAACATCGGCACCGTCATCGGCCTGCCGACGGGAATCGCGGTGTATTTCCTCGCCAACCGGATCCTCCCTCCGGGCCTCGAGGGCCGCCTCGACTGGGAGGTCCGGGCCTTCTTCGCGGCCTGGATCGTGATGGCCGTGGTTCCGCTGTTCCGGCCTCACCGGGCCGCGTGGCGGGAGATGGCCCTCGTCACCGCCGCCCTGTTCCTCGCCGTGGCCCTGGTGGACCTCGCCGCCGCCGCCGCGCCCGGCCCAAGCGCCCTGCTGCGGCACGACCCGCGCTTCCTCTGGTTCGATGCGGCCATGATGGCGCTCGCGGGGCTGTTCGCGCTCGTTGCCCGCAAGGTCGCGCGGTTCCAGACCCGCACGCGCGCGAAATCCGCCCCCGTCGGCGCGCCGAGGACCGCCTGACACCGAATAAGCGAAAGCCGGAGCAAGAACCGGGATGCGATCCCCGGCGCTCCGGGCCAGGATGACGGGAGGAGACGGCGCCCCATGCGCGCACGCCTCGCCCGATCAGGAGATCGCCCCGGTGTCCGTCCGCGAATCCACCTCCTCTCCGGAGGCCCTCTCCGTTTCCCATGCCGGCGACGCGGAGAGATGGGCCGCCCTCGCCTCCCGCGACGGGACTGCGGACGGCCGCTTCGTCTATGCGGTGCGCACCACGGGAATCTATTGCCGGCCGAGTTGCGCGGCGCGTGCGCCGCGACCCGAGAATGTGAGCTTTCACGCCACCTGCGCCGAGGCGGAGGCGGCCGGCTTTCGCGCTTGCCGGCGCTGCCGGCCCGACGAGCCGAGCCTCGCCGCGCGCCGGACGGAGGCCGTCGCCCGCGCCTGCCGCCTCATCGACGAATCCGAGACGGTGCCGGGCCTCGGCGCCCTGGCGGAGGCGGCCGGCCTCAGCCCGTTCCATTTCCACCGGGTGTTCAAGGCGGTCACCGGCGTGACGCCGAAGGCCTATGCGGCGGCGCGGCGCGCGGTTTCCCTCGCCTCGGGCCTGAGCCAGGCCGGATCGGTGACGCAGGCGATCTACGAGGCCGGCTACGCCTCGCCGAGCCGCTTCTATGCGGACGCGACGGACCGCCTCGGCATGGCCCCGAACGTCTACCGCCTTGGCGGCAAAGGGGTCGCGATCCGGTTCGGCATCGGCCAATGCGCCCTCGGCGCCATCCTGGTGGCGGCGACAGCCAAGGGACTCTGCGCCATCCTGCTCGGGGACGATCCCGACATCCTCGTCCGCGACCTCCAGGACCGATTCCCGAAGGCCGAGCTCTCCGGCGGCGACCCGGCCTTCGATGCGTGGATGGCGCAGGTGGTGGGGTTCGTGGCCCGCCCCTCGGGCGGTCTCGACCTGCCGCTCGATATCGGCGGCACCGCCTTCCAGCAGCGGGTCTGGGACGCCCTGCGCAAGATCCCCATCGGCACCACCGCCACCTATGCGGAGATCGCCCGCGCCATCGGCGCGCCGGCGGCGACCCGTGCCGTGGCGCGGGCCTGCGGCGCCAACCCCATCGCCGTGGCGATACCCTGCCACCGGGTGGTCCGGTCTGACGGGTCGCTCTCCGGCTACCGCTGGGGCGTCGCGCGCAAGCGCGACCTCCTCACATGCGAGGGCGCCGCCCCCTGACCGCGACATTCGCGCACCGATACCGATGACCGCGCTACCCCATCCGGAGGATGTGGCGCGGTCCGTCCCATGGCATGACCGTTCCCGGAGAGGGAGAATGCCGTGACGAGCGCCGCGACGCCGGATTTCTACTGGCTGGGTTTCGAAGCCTACGGGCGTGGCGAGACCATCGACCGCGCCCCGGGCGGCGAGGAATCCGCCGAGCGGCTGGATTGGATCGACGGCTGGGAGTTCGGCAAGTTCGCCTCCGCCGCCGACCCCGATCCCGACGATCTCGACGCCGCCGAGCCACCCCTGCTTGCCGCAGCGCATCCGTCGACGCCGCAGGACCGTTTGTTTTGTCGAACGATCCCGGCGGAACGCGCGCGCGGCAGATGACGGCTGGAGCGGGACAATACAGGCCTTCTCCCCTTGCCCATCAGCCTCGGGGAAACGATTTCCGGACCGGGGTGCGGCGGCAGTAAGAGCCTTCTCCGATCAATTGTTCTTAAAAAAGAACGTTCTCGTTGACAGGACAGGGTTTCGGCGGGACCATCCCGGCACTCGGCCAGGGCCGTCGAGCGGGTCTGTCCCGTGCGCCCGGCCCTCCGATCCGTCCGAAGAATCCTGTCTCCCCCATGATCCTTTCCCCGCCTTTGCGCGACACCGCCGAAGGGCTCGCCCGGCTTTTCGCCGAACGGGCCGAGGGGCACGACCGCGCCGGCCGATTCGCGCATGACAACATCGCCGACCTCCGGAATGCCGGCCTGCCGGGATTGATCGTGCCGCGCCGGCTCGGCGGCGGCGGCGCGGGGCTCGGGGCGGCCGCGATGGTCGTCGGCACCCTGGCGCGGGGCGAGCCCTCCACCGCCCTGGTGGTCACCATGCACTTCCTCCAGCACGGGCTGATCCATGCGCGGGA
This sequence comes from Methylobacterium sp. Leaf85, assembly GCF_001422125.1. Lineage (NCBI taxonomy): Bacteria > Pseudomonadati > Pseudomonadota > Alphaproteobacteria > Hyphomicrobiales > Methylobacteriaceae > Methylobacterium > Methylobacterium sp. Leaf85. The sequence goes on from NZ_LMME01000031.1 coordinate 166,971, forward strand.
ACACTGGCCGCGGGCGATCGCCGATCGGCTCGGCCGCGCGGCGGTGGAGGACGGCGCGCTCATCAACGCCCTGCGGGTCGAGCCCGAACTCGGCACCCCCGCCCGGGGCGGCCTGCCGGAGACGGTGGCGCGGGCGACAGTCATGGGCTGGCGCGTCAGCGGCCGGAAGATCTATTCCACCGGCAGCCCGGCCCTCACGCACGGCCTCGTCTTCGTCCGCACCGACGAGGCGGAGCCGCGCATCGGCAACATCCTCGTGCCCATGGCCTCGCCGGGCGTGCGGATCGAGGAGACCTGGGACCATCTCGGCCTGCGCGCCAGCGGCAGCCACGACGTGATCTTCGAGGATGTGGAGGTGCCGGCCGACCATGCGGTGGACCTTCGCCCGCCCGAAGGCTGGCGCAAGGCCGACGCCGACCAGCAGGCCTGGAGCACCACGATGCTGTCGGCCCTCTACGACGGCATCGCGCGCTCGGCCCAGGCCTGGTTCATCGCCTTCGCAAAAGACCGCAAACCCGGAAGCCTCGGCCAGAGCCTCGCCACCCTCCCGCGGTTCCAGGATGCCGTCGGCGAGAACGAGCGGCTGCTCAGCCTCAATGCCCGCCTGATCCGGAGCGTCGCCGCGGAGGTGGACGGGGGCGCCTGCCCCTCCATCTTCGAATCCGGGTTCCTCAAGGCCACCGTCACCGAGAACGCGATCCAAGTGGTGCAGCGGGCCGTGGAACTCGCCGGCAATCCCGGCCTGTCGCGGGCGAACCCGCTGGAGCGGCACCTGCGCGACGTCCTGTGTGGGCGCATCCACTGGCCGCAGGCCGATTCGGTCCGCGTCTCCGCCGGCCGCACCGCCCTCGCGCTCTGACATCACCGCCCCTTCCGACACGGACAAGGAGATCGCAATGAGCTTCCTTCCAGCCGACGCCGTCGAGTTCATCGGCTTCGCCGCCCCGCGCTACACCTCCGAGACCCATGCGGCTTCGGGACCGGCCATCGACCGCGACTACCTGCGCCTGCTCGCCCAGGCGCATGAATGGGGCGGGTTCGACCGCATCCTGGTGGCCTTCTACGCGACCCAGCCCGACGCGCTGCTGCTCTCCGCCCAGATCGCGGCGGTGACCGACCGGATCGGCCTGATGATCGCCCATCGCACCGGATTCACCGCGCCGACGGTGGCCGCCCGCCAATTCGCGACCCTCGACCAGTTGACCGGCGGGCGCGTCGCCATCCACGCCATCAGCGGCGGCGACGACCGGGAGCTGGCGCAGGACGGCGACCACCTGACCAAGGACGAGCGCTACGCCCGCACCGACGAGTTCCTCACCATCGCCCGGCAGGTCTGGACCTCCGAGGCGCCGTTCGACTTTACCGGCGCGCATTACCGGATCGACCGGGGCTTCTCCGAGGTGAAGCCGGTGGACCCGCGCGGCATCCCGGTCTTCTTCGGTGGCGCCTCGCCCGCCGCCATCGGCGTCGCAGGCCGCCACGCCGACACCTACGCCCTGTGGGGCGAGAGCCTCGATCAGGTCCGGGAGGCCATCTCCAGGGTGCGAGCGGCAGCTGCCCCCCATGGTCGCGATCCCCGGTTCAGCCTGTCGTTCCGGCCGATCCTGGCGGCGACGGAGGAGGAAGCCTGGGCGAGGGCCGAGGACATCCTGGCGCGCACCCGCGCCACCCGCGCCGCCAGGGGACTTGGGCCGGCGCCCGTGCCCGAGAACGAGGGTTCGCGCCGCCTGCTCGCGGCGGCCTCTCAGGGGTCCAGGCTCGACAAGCGGCTCTACACCGCCATCGCCAGGGAGACGGGCGCCTCGGGCAATTCCACCGCCCTCGTCGGCACGCCCGAGCAGGTGGCCGACGCCCTTCTCGATTACCACGACCTCGGGGTGCGGACCTTCCTGATCCGCGGGTTCGACCCGCTGGAGGACGCCATCGCGTATGGCCGCGACCTGATCCCCGCCTTCAAGCGGCTCCTCGCCCAGCGTGGCGCACGGGCGGAGGCCGCCTGATGCGCGCCCTCATCGCCCTCCTCGCCCTGCTGGCGTTCGGCGGCATCGCCCGCGCCGACGAGACGGTGCTCCGCGTCGGCGACCAGCGCGGCAATGCCCGCGCGCTCATGGAATCGGCCGGCGTCCTCGCCGACCTGCCCTACCGGCTCGAATGGAGCGAGTTTCCCGCCGCCGCTCCTCTCCTCGAAGCCCTCAATGCCGGGGCGATCGATGCCGGCGGCGTCGGCGACGCGCCCTTCACCTTCGCGGCCGCCGCCGGGGTTCCGGTGAAGGCCTTCGTCGCCTTCCGCAACAAGCAGGACGGCCTCGCGATCCTCGTCGCCAAGGATTCGCCGATCAGGAATGTGGCCGACCTGAAGGGCAAGAGCATCGCCACCAATCGCGGCTCCATCGGTCATCAAGTGGTGCTGGCCGCACTCGAAGAGGCGGGCCTGCCGGCCAATGCCGTGACCCTGCGCTTCCTGCCCCCGGCGGATGCCAAGATCGCGCTCGCCAGCGGCAGCGTCGATGCCTGGGCGACCTGGGAGCCCTACACCTCCACGGCGGAGCTCGCCGGCCTCGCCCGTGTCGTGCGCGACGGCAACGGCATCACACCGGGCCTGAGCTTCGCGGTGGCGTCCGACGCCGCGCTGAAGACCAAGCGGGCGCAGCTCGCCGATTTCGGCCGTCGTCTCGTCAAGGCACGGGAATGGGCGCTGAAGGACCCGGCGCCCTACGCGGCGGTCTGGTCGAAGCTCATCGGCCTGCCGGAGACCGTGCCTTTGCGCTGGTTCTCGCGGGCGGAGTATCGGGCGGTGCCCATCGACGACGCGGTGATCGCCGACGAGCAGCGCAACATCGACCTCTATGTCCGTTCCGGGCTGATCCCCGCCGCGCGGGCGCCGCGCGCCGAGCTCATCCTCGATCGGAGCTTCGAACCGGCCGCCGCTGCGGTACGTTGAACCGATTGCCGCCGAGGACCGGACCCATGCACGACCCTTCCGACCACGACCACGCCCATTCCGACGACGCGCACACGCACGACCACGAGGCGGCGCCCGCGACCGAGCGCTGGAAGCATGACGGCGTGCGGGTGATCCCCGGCGACAAGCTCGATTCCAACACCGCCCAGACGCCGGGCATGTTCCGGCAGGCGGCGATCAACCATGCCCGCGTCGGCGCGCAGAAGATCTGGGCCGGCACGGTGGCGATCGCCCCCGACGCCAAGACCGGAGTGCACCATCACGGCGCCCTGGAAAGCGTGATCTACGTGGTCTCCGGCCGCGCCCGCATGCGCTGGGGCGACAAGCTCGAATTCGTGGCCGAGGCCGGCCCCGGCGACTTCATCTTCGTGCCGCCCTACGTGCCGCACCAGGAGATCAACGCCGATCCGGACCAGCCGCTGAACTGCGTCCTGGTGCGCTCCGACAACGAGGCGGTGGTGGTCAACATCACCGATGTGGAACCCGTGGAACGCCCCGAGACGGTCCATTGGGTCGACCCGATCCACAAGCATCCCTGATTCCGCGCCCTAGCGAGAGACGCCGCTCCATGATCCATCGTCGCCACGCGCTGCGCGCCGCCGCCGCGCTGAGTCTTCTCGCCCTCGCTCCGGGACGCGTGCTCGCCGCCGAGCCGAGGACGCTGCGCATCGGCTACCAGAAATCCTCGACGCTGATCGCCCTGCTCAAGCAGGACGGCAGCCTGGAAAAGGCGCTGGAGCCCCTCAAGGTCGGGCTCACCTGGCACGAATTTACCAGCGGCCTGCCGGTGATGGAGGCGCTCAACGCAGGCCAGATCGACCTCTCCGCGGACGTGGCCGACACGGTGCCGATCTTCGCCCAGGCCGCCAATGCGCGGATCACCTATGTGGCGCAGGAGGCTGCCTCCCCCGCCGCGCAGGCCATCGTGGTGGGGGCCGACTCGCCCATCAAGACGGTGGCCGACCTCAAGGGCCGCAAGGTCGCGGTGACGAAGGGCGCCGGCAGCCATTACCTGCTCCTCGCCGCCCTGAAGGCGGAGGGGATTCCGTTCAAGGCGATCACGCCCGCCTACCTCACCCCTGCGGACGGGCGCACGGCGCTGGCCAGCGGCGGGGTCGAGGCCTGGGTCGCCTGGGACCCGTTCCTGTCGGCGGCCGAACTGCAATCGGGCGCCCGTATCCTGAAGGACGGCACCGGCCTGTCGCTCTACAAGCGCTACTACCTCGCATCGGACGACTACGCGGCCAAGCACGGCGACATCCTCGACATCGTCTTCGCCAAGCTGCGCGACACCGGAACCTGGGTGAAGGCCAACCCCGACGAGGCCGCCACCCGCCTCGGCGCCCTGTGGAAGCTCGACCCGGCCATCGTCGCCAAGGCCAATGCCCGCCGCACCTACGTGGTCGAGCCGGTGACCCGCGAGGGGCTCTCCGAACAGCAGACCATCGCGGACGCGTTCCGCGCCGAGGGCCTGCTTCCGCGCGCCGTCGATGCCTCGGCGCTCGGCATCTGGGCGCCGACCAAGTCCTGACCGGCGAACGAAAAATCCCGATGAGCCGGGCTCATCGGGATCGGGGCGTTCCTCAGCGCAGGAGAGACGAACTCACCACTTGTAGGAGACGCTCGCGACGATCTTGCGCTGCGTGCCGTAGAAGCAGGAAAAATCGGTCGAGCAGGACGAGACGAAGCGGCGGTCGCCGACATTCAGGATGTTCACCGCAGCGCGCCAACCGACATAGTCGTAATGAACCGACGCATCGAAAGTGACATACTCGGACACTTTCAATGTATTCGCCACGTCGGCGAAAGATCGCCCGACATAGTTCACGCCGCCACCGAAGCCGAATCCTTTCAAATCGCCGAGCGGGATCGTGTAATCGGCCCAGAGAGAGGCCAGCGTCTCGGGGATACCTACGGGTACCTTGCCGAGTTCATCGGCATTGTCGGTCTTGACGTTCTTGAGATCGTAGATGGTGTAGGACGCAACGAGGTTCAGCCCTTCGGCGAGATTGGCCGTCGCCGAAGCCTCGAAGCCGCGCGACCGCACCGCCCCGATCTGACGACCGGTAAGAGCCGTCGCGGGTGTCGGAACATTCGACCGCTCGAGGTCGAAGGCCGCGACGGTGAAGAAGCTGTTCCAGCCGACCGGCTGGAACTTGGCGCCCACCTCGACCTGCTCGCCACTCTCCGACTTGAACGGCTTCTGCGCCGCATCGAAGCCCGGCGTCGGATTGAATGAAGTGCCGTATGTAACGTAGGGCGCGAACCCATTGTCGAAATTGTAGATCAGACCGAGCCGTCCCGTGAACGCGCTCTCGTTTAGGCTCGGCGTGGAAGCGCCGAAGAGCTTGTCCTGGACGTCGGACCTGACGAAATCCTGACGACCGCCGATGAGGAAGGTCAGCCGCTCCGTGAGCGCGACCTGATCCTGAGCATAGAGGCCGGTCTGCTGCAGCTGCTGGTCCATCACGAGATAAGGCGTCGGCCTCGCACTCGACTGATAGTAGCGCGGAGACAGGACGTTGAGCGATGAGACCGGGAAGGTCGAAGCCTGATTATCCGACAGGCTGTAGCGCTTGTAATCGACGCCCATCAGCAGCGTATGGCCGAAATACCCGTCGTTGAAGCGCGCTTGAGCTTGATTGTCGACCGTGAAGAGCCCGGCGCGCGGCGTCGTCAGGAAGCCGTAACGGGAGAGGTTCGTCTGAGCCGCATTCCCGTAGGCAAAAGGAATGTAGCGCTGGTCTGTCACTTCCAGGAAGGAGAAGCGCAGATTCTGGCGCACGGTCCACACATCGTCGAAGTGATGCTCGAACTCGTAGCCGAGATTGGCCTGGTTCCGGGTGTAACGGTCGATGAGCGGGTCGCTGGCGTTGAGCTTGCGGTCGATGCGGAAGCCCGAGGCGTTGTTGCGCACAGTGCCGGCATAGGGAAGGAACTGGCCGGCCCCGCCGGTCTCGTCGCGCTGGAAGCTCGTCAGCACCGTGAAGGTGGTGGCACCGTCGGGCTTATAGGTGAAGCTCGGCGCGATGTAGTAGCGGTCCTCCGGCGCGAAATTCACCTGGGCGTTGCCGTTCTGGAAACGGCCGGTCAAGCGGTAGAACCAGTGGCCGGACTCGTCCACCGGGCCACCGAGATCGAAGGCGGCGTAGCGCTGGTCGAACGAACCGCCGCCGAGTTCGAGATAGCGCAGGGGCTCGAGAGTCGGACGCTTGGAGACGATGTTGATGAGGCCGCCCACGGGGCTGCCGCCGAACAGGGTGGCGGCGGGGCCGCGCAGCAGCTCGATGCGCTCGGCGCCGAACGGGTCGACGCGGAAATTGGCGAACGATGTCTGGAACAGCTGGAGCCCGTCGCGGAACAGGCCCGTTCCGGTGGCCGAGAAGCCGCGGATCAGGAACCAATCGAGGCGCGTGTCGGGGCCGAACTGGTTGGCGTAGATGCCCGGCGTGTAGCGCACGGCCTCGGACAGGGTCTGGGAGCCCTGCGCCCTGATCTGATCGGCACCGACGACGCTGATCGATTGCGGCGTGCGGATGATCGGCGTGTCGGTCTTGGTGGCCGTGGCGCTGCGGGTGGCGACGTAGCCGTCCACCGGACTGCGGGCGGTCTCGGGCGCGCGACGACCATTCCCGACACCCGTGCCGTTCCCCGCGCCCGACCCTTCGACGCTCAGCGTATCGAGGGTCACGGCCCGTTCCTGCGCCGAACCGGCTCCCGTCAGGGCGAGCACCGTGATCGACACCCCGGCCGCGAGGACGGCGGAACGGGCGAATGGGGACGACGGCATGGACGGCCTGGCTCCGGATGACGGGCAGCAGAACGAGCGCGCGCAAGTGGCGAGACGTGGCCTGCAGTGCTCTTTAGAATTATGATAAACTACTGTAATACAACATGTATTCGCCCTTCCGCCGTAGCTTTCGGCTCAGGCGGTGGCAAGATACCGAACACTCTTCGTCACTCGCCGTTGCTGCTTCGACACAGGCCGCGCAGGTTGCAATGCTTCTTCGCACTCAGCCTGCTGGAGATGCCGGTGGCGGCAACGATGCGGGATCGGGGCGTGAGCCAGCGGATCGAGGGTGTGGACCGGATGAGGGCCGGGGCCCGTTCTCGACGCGACGCTTTGCGTGGCGGAGTGCGGCCTGTTCTGATGACGGCCGACGGAGCCCATCCCGGGCGCGACGGGCCGGGGATGGGGTGACGGGTGAAGACCTTACTTCAGGCGGTCGGCGGCCCAGGCGATGTGGTCGTCCATGAAGGTCGAGATGAAGAAGTAGGAGTGATCGTAGCCCTCGCGCATGTTCAGCGTGAGGGGGATCCCGGCCTTCTTGCAGGCCTCTTCGAGGAGCCAGGGGCGCAGGCCGTCTTCCAAGAAGCTGTCGGCCGTGCCCTGGTCCACGAGGAACTCCGAGAAGCGCTTGCCGTCCTCGATCAGGGCGGTGGCGTCATGCGCGCGCCAGGCCGCCTCGTTGGTCCCGAGATACTTCTCGAAGGCGGGCTTCGACCATCCGGCCGTGGAAGGCTGGGCGATGGGCGCGAAGGCCGAGCAGGACTTGAAACGGTCGGGATAGGTGAGCGCGATGGTCAGCGCGCCATGGCCGCCCATGGAATGGCCGAAGATGCCCTGCCGGGTCATGTCGGCCGGGAAGTTCTCGGCGATGAGGGCGGGGAGCTCCTCGGTGACGTAGCTCCACATCCGGTAATTGGTGGCGTAGGGCGCCTCCGTCGCGTCGACATAGAAGCCGGCGCCCGAGCCGAACTGCCAGTTGCCGGCCTCGTCGGGGATATCCGCGCCGCGCGGGCTGGTATCGGGCGCCACGATGATCACGCCATGCTCGGCGGCGGCGCGGCGGTACTCGCCCTTGTCCATGACGTTGGCATGGGTGCAGGTGAGGCCGGACAGGTACCAGAGCACCGGCACCGGGCCGTTCTCGGCCTGCGGCGGCACGAACACCGCGAAGGTCATGGGACAGCCGGTGGCCTTGGCATCGTGCTTGTAGACGCCCTGCGTGCCGCCATGGGCGCGGGCCTTCGAAATGGTTTCCATGCGGTGATCTCCTGATGGGCGATGGTCGGTGCGGGCTCTTCCCTCCCCCCTCTGCGGGGGAGGGTGGGCCTCGCGTCAGCGAGGGTCGGGAGAGGGGAGCGCCGTATCCAGAGAGGGGGCCCCTCTCCCGCCTGCTCCGCAGGCACCCTCCCCCGCAGAGGGGGGAGGGTCGAGGCGTTTCGTCTAGATGGGATCAGTAAACCACCACCGAACGGATCGACTTGCCCTCGTGCATCAGGTCGAAACCGTGGTTGATGTCTTCGAGTGGCATGGTGTGGGTGATCAGGTCGTCGATGTTGATCTTGCCCTCCATGTACCAGTCGACGATCTTCGGCACGTCGGTGCGGCCCCGCGCCCCGCCGAAGGCCGAGCCCTTCCAGACGCGGCCGGTGACGAGCTGGAACGGACGGGTGGAGATTTCTTTGCCGGCCTCGGCCACGCCGATGACGATCGACTCGCCCCAGCCGCGATGACAGCATTCCAGCGCCTGGCGCATGACGTGGACGTTGCCGGTGCAATCGAACGAGAAGTCCGCGCCGCCGCCGGTGACGTCGAGGATCGCCGAGACCACGTGATCGTTGCCGACCTCCTTCGGGTTGATGAAGTGGGTCATGCCGAATTTGCGGGCCATCTCCTGCTTGTCCGGATTGATGTCGACGCCGATGATCTTGTCGGCACCGACCATCCGGGCGGCCTGGAGAACGTTGAGGCCGATGCCGCCCAGACCGAACACCACGACGTTGGCGCCGGGCCAGACCTTGGCGGTGTAGATCACCGCGCCGATGCCGGTGGTGACGCCGCAGCCGATGTAGCAGATCTTGTCGAAGGGAGCGTCTTCGCGGATCTTGGCGAGCGCGATGGCCGGCAGGACCGTGAAGTTCGAGAAGGTCGAGCAGCCCATGTAGTGGAACAGGGTGTTCGCTCCATTCGGGCTGCCGCCGGTGGAGACGCAGGAGAAGCGAGAGGTGCCGTCCGGCATCACGCCCTGGCCCTGCGTGGAGCGGATCGCCGTGCAGAGGTTGGTGCGCTGCGACAGGCAGGACTTACAGCTGCGGCATTCCGGGGTGTAGAGCGGGATGACGTGATCACCGACCTTCAGGTCCGTGACCCCGGCGCCGAGCTCGCGGACGATGCCCGCGCCCTCGTGGCCGAGGATCGCCGGGAACTTGCCCTCGGAATCGAGGCCCGACAGCGTATAGGCATCGGTGTGGCAGATGCCGGTGGCCATCAACTCGATGAGGACTTCGCCGGCCTTGGGGCCTTCGATGTCGATGGTCTCGATGGTGAGGGGCTTCTTGGCCTCCCACGCGACCGCAGCGCGCGTCTTCATGTCATTATTCTCATGTCTGGACGATCACGGACGGTGTCGAACTGCCGACTCTTCGACTTCGCCTCATCCAGGGGAGGGCAAGCCGAACGGCCCGAAAATCTGTTTCGTGCAATGATGGTTCTGGAGACGAGATGCAACGCCCTCGGGCCGCGCGGGAGGTCGCGTCGCCCCTGTGTTGTCGCGGAAGCATACCCGCCGGCGCCTCAGCGATAGCCGGCGGCCTGCAGTTCGAACAATTCGGCGTAGCGCCCGCCCCTCGCCTGGAGTTCCTCGTGGGTTCCGGCCTCGATGACCTTGCCCCCGTCGAGGACGAGGATGCGGTCGGCCATGCGCACGGTGGAGAAGCGGTGCGAGATCAGCACGCAGCTGCGCCCCCGGCTGAGATCGCGAAAGCGCTGGAACACCTCGAACTCGGCGCGGGCGTCGAGGGCGGCGGTGGGCTCGTCGAGGATCAGGATCTCGGCCTCGCGCATATAGGCCCGGCTGAGCGCGATCTTCTGCCATTGGCCGCCGGAGAGGTCGACACCGTCGGCGAAGCGCTTGCCGAGCGGCTGGTCGTAGCCGAGCGGCAGGCGTTCGATCACGCCGTCGGCGAGGCTGCGCCCGGCGGCACGGGCGATGCGGGCGGCGTCGTCCCGCTCGTCGATGCGCCCGACGGCGACGTTCTCGGCGGCGGTGAAATCGAAGCGCACGAAATCCTGGAAGATCACGCCGATTCGGGTGCGCAGGTCGTCGAGGTCGTAATCGGAGAGCGGTCGGCCATCGAGCAGCACACGGCCCTCGGTGGGGTCGTAGAGCCGGGTCAGGAGCTTGACGATCGTGGTCTTGCCGGCCCCGTTCTCACCTACCAGGGCGAGCACTTCCCCGGCGGCGAGGCGGAAGCTCAGGGACCGGACAGCCCAGGTCTCGGTGCCGGGATAGCGGAAGCCGACCTCCTCGAAGACGATGCCCTCGGTGATCGGCTGCGGGAACGGCACGGGCCGCTCCGGCGAGCGGATCAGCGGCACCACCTCGAAGAACGAGAACAGGTCTTCGAGATACTGCGCCTGCGAGGAGATCTGCGAGAAGCCGAGCAGCAGGCCCTCGATCAGGCCGCGCAGGCGCTGGAACGAGCCGGCGAGGAAGGCGAGATCGCCGATGGAGAAGGCGCCCGCCACCGTCCGCCAGACGATGGTGGCATAGGCCGCGTAGTAGGCGAGCGTGCCCAAGGCCGCGAAGAGGCCGCCCCAACCGGCCCTGCGGATGGCGAGGGAGCGGTTATCGGCCAGGAGCTTGGCGGCCACGATCCGGTAGCGTTCGGCGATATAGGCGTTGAGGCCGAAGAGCTTGACCTCCTTGGCCGATTCCACGCTGGCCCCGAGATAACGCAGATAGTCGATCTGGCGCCGCTCCGGGGTGCGGGTCCAGGCGAGGCGATAGCCCTGCCGGTTGAAGTAGAGCTCGTTGAGGAAGGCCGGGACGAGGGAGCCGGCGAGCAGCAGGATCAGCCAGGGAGCGTAGGCGGCCAGACCGATCCCGAAGGCGACGAGCGTGATGAGATCCTGCCCCTGCCCGAAGAGCTGGAACAGCAGGTTGGAGCGCCCGGTCACCTGCCGGCGGGCGCGCTCCAGCCGGTCCTGCTGGGCGCTGTCCTCGAATTGCTCGAGGTCGAGGGCGGCGGCGTGGCGCATCAGCCGCAGGGTGGCGGCATTGGCGTAGCGGTCCGCGACCAGCCCGTCGGTGAGGGTGCTCAGCCGCCCGAGCAGATCGGACAGGATGGCGAGGCCGAGTTCCACCGCGACGAGGCCGGCGAGACGCCTGAGGGCCGGATCCGCCATCCAGCCGGCGATGCCGGTTCCTGCGGGATGGGGCCGGGCGTGTTCGGCGACGATGGCGTCGAGGATGAGCTTGCCGAGATAGAGCATCAACACCGGCAGGCTCGCCCGCGCGAGACGCAGAGCGACGCTCGCCATCAGCAGGCGCGGGCTCGCGGCATAGACGAGGCGAAACAGCGCCGGCAGGTATCGCAGGGCGCCCATGCGCTCGACGACGAACCGGTTCAGCGAGGCAGCGAGGGAGGCGGTGGACATCGCGGCGGACCATGACCGGAGCGGCCCCGTCCGTCGATGCGTCGTAGAGTGCTCCGTCACCGTCCCCGACGGCGATGCCGCGACCGCCTCATGCGACGCGTGGTTTCAGACGATGCGCTTCGTGACGCAGACGCCTGAGGACATCGGCCAGGACGGCAAGACTTTGGTTTCTCTCCCATGTTAGCGTCCCGCGTGTATTGTGCGCGTGAGGCGGGTTGGATGCTCAGCGGTTCGACTCTTCTACGGGTGGTGGTGCTCTTCGTCGTGGCGGCGGCGCTGGCGGGCCTGGTCCAGGCCTTCTGGCCGCAGGGCAGCGACGATCCGGCGGCGCCGGTGCAGCGCACCGAGCCGACCAAGGTGACTCCGCCACAACCCGCGCCCCCGCCGCCCGAGCGTCGTGCGGAGCCGGCGCCTTCCGCTCCGCAGCCCGCCGCTCCCGCCCCGCAAGCCGTGCTGCCGCCGTCTCCGATCCGGCCGCTGCCGCGGCAAACGCCGCCCGCCCCTCCGGAGGGAGCGAATTCCGCGCTCGACCCGGCCCCCCTCCCCTATGGCGGCCCGGTGACGCCCCTGGCGGAGAGCCCTCCCCTGAACGCGGCCCGGTCCGAGACGCAGCAGGCAAGCGACAATTCGGGTCCGGCGGCGGTCTCCGTGGTGGATCTCAACACCGCCTCGGTGGCGGAACTCAACGGCCTCAAGGGTGGCGGCATGATCGGCCGCGCCATCGCCCAGCGCCGGCCCTATGCCTCGGTGGATCAGCTGCTCTCGAAACGCGTCCTCAGCCGGTCGACCTATGAGCGGATCAAGAACCAGGTGACCGTGCGTTGAGCGATGGAGGCCGGCTTCGTGCTGGCATCGGACGCCGCCGCTTCGTAAGATCGGCGAGAGGGTCGTGGGCGCCAGCCCTGCGATCGACCGAAGAGACAACGAGGCGTCGGGGCCGGATGGGTGAGATGCGTGCCACCACGGCTCGGCGAGGAACGGCCCGGTTCACCGGCATCGCGCGGACCGTTTTCACAAAGCCCGCTCCGCCAGCCACGGGACAAAGCCGCATCCCACGCGCCCGATGCACCGGAAACGCTTGAAAGGACCCGATATGTTGACACAGCCCAGCAACATCACCCTGCGCGACGATCTCGGGGTGACGGAGACCTCCGAGACCGACAACGTGGTGCGGTGGGACGGCGAACGGCTCTATGTGGAGCACGACATCTATCACAACGGCCAGCTCGTCCATAAAAAGTACCGCAAGAACGTCACCGAACCCGTGGCGAAGGCACTCCAGGCGCTGATCAATCGCGCCAAGCAATAGCGTGGCGGCGTCCGTCAGGCCCCACTGCCACAGGAGACCGACGCGCCACAGGCGGGATCGGCCCTGCCGGGTCCGGTAGGAGGGCCGCCGAATCAGTCGACGATGTCGGCCGCCGGGGCGCGTCGCATCCCGCAACCGGCCGGGCGCGAGGTGTGACTAGCAGCAGGCCGCGAGCCTCGCCTCAGTAGCGGGCCGTCACGCTGGCGAGGACGGTGAGCGGTGCGCCGGGGAGATTGTTGAACTGATTGAAGGGCTGCTCGATGTAGCGGCGATCCGTGAGGTTGCGGCCGTTCACGGCGAAACGCCATATCGGGTCGATCTCGTAGAACAATGTCGCGTCGAGGCGCGCATAGGCACCGACCTTGTAGCTGTTGGCGATGTCGCCGAAGCGCTCGCCCACATAGGTGACGCCGCCGCCGAAGCCCCAGCCCCGCATCGGGCCGCTCTGGAACTGGTAGGTGGACCACAGGCTGGTGCTGAAGGTCGGGGCGGCCGGGAGCCGGTTGCCGATGGCGACCGTCCTATCCTGCGTCACCCGCGCATCGAGGTAACCGATACCGCCGATGATCCTCCATCCGGGCAGGATCTCACCCGCAATGTCGGCCTCGACGCCCTGCGAACGCTGCTCGCCGGTGATGATGGAGAAGCGGCTGTCGGAGGGGTCGGTCGCGGCCACGTTCGCCCGAACGATCCGGAAGGCGGCGGCGCTCAGGGTGAGGCGATCGGGGATCAGGTCGACGCGCGTGCCGATCTCGACCTGCTCGCCGGTCTCCGGCGCCGGCGTCAGGCCACTGATCACATTGGCGGTCTGGGGCGTGAAGGAGGTCGTGTAGCTTCCGTAGACGGTGAGCGGCTCGATCGGCCGCCAGACCAGGCCGACGCGCGGCGAGGTTCCGGTGACGTCCCGCGTGGGTGGGACGGTGTTGTTGGTGAGGGTGCGCTGGAAATAGAACTGGTTGGCCGTATCCACGCGGACGCCGAGGACGAGTTGCAGCCCCTGGGCCAGCTCGATCTGGTCCTGCATGTAGGTGCCGACCATGAACAGCTTCTGCCGCAGGTCGCTCTGCAGGGCGAGCGTTCCGATCTGCGGTATCGATCCCCGGATCGGATTGAGGAAGGAGACCGGGCTGGCCGTGCCCTGCTGCGCATAGGGATGCCGGTACCCATCGACGATTTCGACGCCCAACAGGGCCGTGTGGCGGAAGCCGAACAGATCGAAGCGGGCGACGGCTTCCGTCTGGCTGTCGATCGAGTTGTAGATGGACTCGATCTCGGACAGACGCCGCGTCAGCGACGCCCCGCTCGCGCTCACCCCGGTGGCGCGGGTGGCGAACACGTCGAACTGGCCCCATTGACCGTTGATCACCTGCCGCAGGGTCAGGCTTTCGTTGACGTCATGCTCGGCCCGCAGGGTGATGGAGTTCGACTCGCCGTAATACCGGGACCAGGACTCGCCATAGTAACGGCGGATGTTGTCCAGGGGCACCCGACCCTGGAAAGCCGTGAGACCTTCGTCATACTGGCTGTGCTGGCGCGAGAACTCGGCATTCAGGGAGATCCGCGTCGAAGCATCGGGCGTCCACAACAAGGACGGCGCGAAGAAATGGCGCGAATTGGAAGGGCCGCCGAAATCCCGGAAGGTGGGGTCGTCCTGCGTGGCGAAGCTGAAGCGGGCGGCGAGCCCTTCCGTCCCCGGGACCGCTCCCGTCACCGAGCCCTGAAGCCGCCGGAAGGCGTAAGACCCGCCCTGCAGGGTGAGGTCCGCGGAGGGCGTGAGCAGGGGCTGGCGCGTGACGATGTTGATCAGGCCACCGGGATCGCCCCTGCCATAGAGGACGGAGGTGGGGCCCTTGAGCACTTCCACGCGCTCGACATTGGCGAGGTCGCGCTGTGTCGGTTGGAAGGTGTTGGCCGGGTTCAGCAGCACGCCGTCGATCGCGTAGGTCTGCGTGTTGAAGCCACGCAGCACATAGGTGTCGGACCGGCCCTGGATGGTGCCGGCGGGCTGGACATTGCTCACATTGGTGAGCGCATCGGTCAGGCGGACGTCCTGTTGATCGACGAGCACGTCACGGGGAACCACTTGGACCGATTGCGGAGAGTCGCGCAGGGCCGTGTCCGTCCGGGTCGAGGTCGCGGAACGGCTCGCCCGGTAGCCGGTGACGGGGCCGTTCGCCCGTTCGCCGCTGCCGATCACCGACAGCTCCGACAGGACCACCGCGCTCTCGGCCGGAAGCGTCTGGGCCATCGCGCCGGAGAACGGCCCGACACCGACCGCCAGAATGGCGGCTATATTCAGGACGACGAGCGGACGCAGCATTGTGCTGCGATATAACTCAACTGCTAGTTTGCTCATTGTGTCGTCGTCTCAAGTCTCGGCACGTCATTGCCGGCATCGAGAGCTGTTGAAGGACAACTCACTCCGCAACAAGCACGCTTCACGCGACACGGGCGGGCGCAACTCGGTTCATACAGCCCTGTTGCAATTCGATGACGCTCTAGAAAAGCTCCAAACTATTTCTGATCAAGACATAAAAAAGACGATCCATAGTATAATAGCCCATCTATTGCCGAACACTATCACCCTGCGGGACGATCCTGGGGTGACGGAGACCTCCGGGACCGACAATGTGGTGCGGTGGGACAATGAGCGGCCCCATGTGGAGCACGACATCCATCACGACGGCCAACTCGTCCCCGAGAGGGCCCGCGGGAACGTCGCCGAGACCGAGGCGAAAGCGCTCCGCGAGCGGATCAATCGCGCCAAGCCATGGCGCACACGAACCGCGGCTCCTCGGTCACCGGCCCGGCGGACAGGCGCAGGCATGCGCCGGGATCGGGGCCGCTCCAAGCGAGGATTTGGTAAGCCCGATTCCGGGCATCCCTGGACGCGTGCTCAATTCTCCACGATGGTGCGACCGCTCGCGCTCAGGTCGTCCGCGATGCTCCGTAGGGTGTCCGTCGACGCTGCCTACGGTGACGGAGGTTCCCGGCGATGGTCCTGTCTCGATGTGTCGCCGTCTTCGCGGCCCTGTTCGCCGCCCTGCTGATATCCGTTCCGGCGACCGCGCAGCAGGCCGAGAAGCGCATCGCCCTCGTGGTCGGAAACGGCGCCTATGAGGGGGCGCCCATCGCCACCGCCGCCAACGATGCCGGCCTCATCGCGCAGACGCTGCAGGCGGCGGGCTTCGACGTGGTGGGGGCGCGCGACCTCGACGAGGATGCCCTGCGCAAGGCCTTGCGCGACTTCCTCGACAAGGCAGCGGCCTCGGGGCCGGACACGGTGGCCTTCGTCTATCTCGCCGGATACGGGCTGCAACTCGAGGGCGAGACCTTCTTCGCCCCGGCGGATGCCCGCATCGCCACCGCCGTCGATGTTCCCGTCTCGGCCCTGCGCGTGTCGGACTACATCAAGCGCCTCTCCACCGTCCCCTTGAAGGCCCGGTTCGTGGTGCTCGACGCGGCCCGCGCCAACCCGTTCGTGAAGACGGGCGACCCGCTCGCCGGCGGTCTCGCCCTGGTGGAGGCCGAACCCGGCAGCCTCATCGCCTACAACGCGGCGCCCGGCACCGTGGCGCCGCCCGAGACGGGGGCGTATGGCGCCTATGCGCAGGCCCTGGTGGAGATGATCCGCGAGGGCGGTCTCCAGCCGGCGGCGTTGTTCGACCGGGTGCGCCTGCGGGTGAGCGAGACCACCGGGGGCGCGGCCATGCCCTGGGACGATTCCAAGATCGAGGTGCCGTTCGTGTTCTTCGAGCGCAACGCCGACGCGCCCGCCCCGGCGCAGGCCGAGCAGATCGCGACTTTGCGCGACCGCCCCTTGCGCGAGATCGGTGCGCGGGACGCCTATTCGGTGGCGGTCGAGCGCGACACGTTGCAGGGGTACCAGGATTTCCTCGGGGCCTATCCCGATGACCCGATGGCCAAGCGCGTGCGCGCCATCGTGGCCGCCCGGCGCGAGGCGACGACCTGGCGCCGCGCCCTGTCGTCCGGCACGCAGGACGCCTACTGGTCCTACCTTTCGCGCTACCCGCGCGGACCGCACGCGGCGGATGCGCGCCGTCGCCTCGCCCGCCTCTCCGCCCCGCCGCGACCGCCCGAGGCCTTCACGGCGCTCTCCTTCGACCTGCCCCCGCCGCCGCCGGAGGAGGAGAGCTATTTCGACAGGCAGGTCGTCGCCTTCGACGACCCGGCCTATGCCCTGCCCCCGCCGCCCCCCGGCGTGCTGGCACCCCGCCCCGCCTATATCGTGGACATCGCGGCGCCGCCGCCCGAGGACGAGTCGTTCGCCCTCCCCGTCCCCCTCTTCGAGCCGGTTCCGGCCTATGTGAGCGCGCCCGCCTATATCGTCGCGCCGCCGGACAACGTCATCTACCAGAACATCCACAACAGGGTGGTGATCAACGAGATCAACCGGCGCGTCATCGAGCGGCCGCGCGGACCTTCGGCGGCGGCCCTCATAGGCGGTGCCGCCGGTCTCGGAGCGGCGGCTCTCGCCCCTCGGGTGGCGCTGCCGCCCTCCCTGTCGCACCGCGCCGACCGTCACGACGCCGGTCACAACGCCGACGGCCCTCGCCGCGACCGCCCCACCCTGCCGCCGGGTGCCCGCGACGAAAGACCGAACGGTCCCCGCATCGGCCGCCCGCTCCCCGCGGTGGGCGCCCCAGACCCGAAAGCTTTGCCCGAGCTGAGGCCGGTGGCGAACACGCGCCCATCCGGTGACGTCGGCGGACCGCCCGACCGCGTGCGCCCGGGGGACGGCAAGACCGGGCCCGACCGCAAAGCCGCCATCGACCGTCGTCCCCCGCCCGATGCGGCGAACCCCGCCGGACCCGGAGCCGGACGCGGCAACGCCGATCCCGCCGACCGGGCGGCCTTGCGCCGGGAGCGGATCGAGCGCCGGGAGGCGGCCCGCGCCGCCGCCAAAGCCGAACGACCGCAGCTGCGTCCCGCCCTCGACCAGCCGCAAAGCGACCGCGCCCGCGAGGGGCGTCCGGGCCATGATCGAGTGGCCCGGCCGGGATTCGAGCCGAACGGCCCCGAGCGCGCCAGACGGGAGCCGGCCAATCTCAATCGCGAAGCGGCTGGCCAGCCGCCGCGACGCGGCCCGGATTCCGATGCCCTGCAGCGCCAGCAGCAGAGGCTTCAGATCCAGGAGGCCCGCCAGCAACAGCGGATGCAGATGGAGCAGCAACAGGCCGCCCGGCGCCAGCAGGGGCAGGTCCAGCAGCAGCAGATGATGCAGCGCCAGCAGATCCAGGAGAACCGCCAGCAACAGCGCATGCAGATGGAGCAGCAGCAACAGGCCCAGCGCCAGCAGATGCAGCAGCAGCAACAGATGATGCAACGTCAGCAGATGCAGGCCCAGCAACACCAGCAACAGGCCGCCCAGCGGCAACAGATGATGCAGCAACAGCAGCAGCAACAGGCGGCCCAGCGCCAGCAGAGGCAGGCTCCGCCTTCGGGCGGGAACCCGAACTGCCATCCGGGCCGGCCCTGTCGCTGAGGCGGCTTATCCCGGGAACGGGAGGATGAGCCCGGACCTCGGTGTCGGGCCTCGCTGAGATCGCCTTGCATCGAGCGGCGCCGATCCCGGCCGATGGTCGTCCTCAGCGCGTTCGGCGGAATCCCGCCACGCCCGAGGTCAGTCGAGGTCTTTCGAGAATGCGCGCGCGAGGCGCTCGACCGTTGCATCGTCGACGCCATCGGCGACGAAGTCGGTACGCCAGGAGCGCATGCGGATGGCGAGGGTGGCGACGATGTCTCGGGCCTCGTCCCGCGAGAGGTCGAAATCCTCGACCCGTGTCAGGCAGTTGCCGGTGGTCGGGTAGCTCCCGGATCGACCGACGCCGATGGCTTGCTGGGGATCCATATCCGGTTGGGGGACCACGTCGAAGGCCGGGGACAACCGCCACCCGTCGCCGCATCGGAGGAAGGCGTGGTTCTTGAGGTGATCGTCCCGGTTGCCGCACAGGACGTTGAACACCATGCGGCGGAACAGTTCATGGCGGTCGGACACGTGACGCGCGCCGTGCCGGAGGAGGAACATGGCGAGGTCGGGGTAGGAACCGAAATCGGAGGTTTCATCCAATCCGAGAGCGGTCAATCCGCTCATGTAGTGGCATGTCGGGTGGTAGGGGGCCGCATCGCGGTCGAAGCGCTTCACCAGGACGACCTTGCGAGGCCCGACCGCGAGAACCCGGGTTTCGGCGGCGTCGATCCCGCAACGGAATGCCATACGCATCGTCGCGTGCTCCGCGCCGCATTGGTCGTAGGTGTCGTCCCGCCTTTGGAACTTGGCGATCCATAAGGCACCCTCGTAGTCGATGACGGCCTTCGGTCGGGCGCCGCCCATGCTCATGCCCGCCGTCCAGAGGCGGGCCGCCAGCCCTTCGACCGCCTCGCCTCGTTCGAGACGCTCGAACCCGTCCGCGATGCCGTCGAGATCGGCCGTGGCCGCGTAGCTCGGACGCGGTGACGGGGGAGCCGGGGTTTCGGAGAAGGCGAGGCAGCCGACGCGCTCGTCTCCGGGGGCGAGCAACCAGTCAGACGGCATCATCGGCGGAGAATCGTGAGGCCGACGATGTTCGACGAGCCGTCGCCCCCAACGGTCCGGCGTGGCATCCGCCAGGACGCCCGGAAGTCGGCCACGGATGGTGCTCCTGAATGGCCCCGGCTGAAGCGGCAAGTGTTCCGGGTCCAGGGCGAAAGCCCGGCCATGATTGTTCTTCAGCCAGGACCCGACATAGGCGAATTCGCCATAGGACCGACCGGCCGCCGGCATGACGAGCCGGTAACGGCCGACGAGGTCCGTGGCCCCGTCCTCGCGGCGGACATGGACATAGACGTCAGAGGTCATCGAGATTCAGTTCGCGCGGGCGGCGCACGCGGCTGGGAAGGCGGCTGGTTTCGATGGAAGCGGCCAAGTGGTCGTTCTCGGGGCTGACCGCGCGCCGGACGGCCGGGAACAGGCCGAGGGTCCAGACGGCCCTGGCGAAGACGCCGAGCGACACCGAAGGATCGCCTTTCTCGAGCTTGCGCAAGGTCGGGAGGGAGACCCCCACGCGGGACGCGAGGTCGGATGCGGGCTGACGTCGGCGCAATCGCGCGACCCTTATGGCCTGCCCGATCTCGCGAAGACCCTCCGAAACCTCGAAGGGCGCATGTGCCGAGCGTTCGTTCGTCATGCCGCCATCCTTGCATCTCAGGCGGCTTAGATGAAAGTATGTTTTCTATCTTGGGTCGGTTTTCCTGCGGAAGGGGGATCTGGCGTCTCTCTCGACGGGGAACGAACCGGCATAGGTCCATGCCGCCAGGCTAGGGCGGGGAGACGGTCGGTCAAGTTCGGATCGGTGGCATCGGCTGCGGCAACGTCCGTAGGTCGCCGGGCTGGCTCGGGTCGATCTCACCGACGAGGGCCGGCTTCATGTCATAGAGACCGGAAATGGCTTCGAGGGCGGCGATCGCGTCCTGATTGATGCCCCAGCGCGTCACCGTCGCCACGAAGGCGCGCGTCGTCATCAGCGTCACGGGGAACTCCACGTCGAGGAAGAGGGTCGCGACCTTCCGATCTTCGTAGAGCACGACCGCCGAACTCGCCTCGGTCGGGTGCCAATGCGCCACGAACTCGCGCAGAGCCTGCTCGCCGGAATCACGCAGGGCTGACTTGAGCAAGGCATCCCCCGCTGGAGTCCGCGGCCGGGCGCGCAGGGCCGCGACACCGATGCCGACCACGGTCTCGACCCGGAGCGCGGCTTCGCCGAGGCCATCGATCCAGGCGGCGATCTCGGCAGCAAAGGGCTTGGAGAGATCACCGACCACCTCTTCCTCGACCCGGTCCACCAGTACGATGCGCCGGTTGAGACCGCGCAGCGTATCGAGGATGCCCGCTGCGGCGAGTCGGATCAGAGGCCCCGCATCGGCCACGACGATCGGCTGGCGGTCCGAGGGGGCGATCATGGCGACACCGTCCAGGTGGTCGTGCCGTCCTTGTTGTCCTTCACGGTGACGCCCATGGCGGCGAGGGCGTCGCGGGCGCGGTCGGAGGCGGGCCAGTCCTTGGCGGCGCGCGCGGCACGGCGGGCCTCGATCGCGGCTTCCACCGCCGCCACGTCGACGCCGGCGGCGGCGATGGCACTGTCCGCCCGCGCCGACTGCGTCCGCCCGAGGAGGCCGAGGAGGCCCGCCCCGGCCTTCAGCGTCGCCGGGTCGTCGAGGCGGTGCAACTCGGCGAGGGCGGCGGCGGTGTTGAGATCGTCGAGGAGCGGCTCCACCACCGAGGCCGGCACCTCGGCACCGGCGGCCACGTCGCCCACGATGCCGTACCAGCGGTCGATCATCTTCGCCGCCTCCTCCAGCCCACGTACCGTCCAGTCGATGGGCTGGCGGTAATGCGTCTTCAGCATGGCGAGGCGCACGACCTCTCCGGGCCAATCCTTCAGCACCTCGCGCAGGGTGATGAAGTTGCCCAGCGATTTGGACATCTTCTGCCCCTCCACCTGGAGGAAGCCGTTATGGAGCCAGACATGGGCCATGACGTCGGTGGCAAAGCAGCAGCGGGACTGGGCCACCTCGTTCTCGTGATGGGGGAAGATGAGGTCGATGCCGCCGGCATGGATGTCGAAGGTCTTGCCCAGATGCTTCCATGACATGGCCGAGCACTCGATGTGCCAGCCCGGCCGCCCCGGCGCGGCGATACCGGCCGGCGACGGCCATGACGGCTCGCCGGGCTTGGAGGGCTTCCACAGGACGAAGTCGAGGGGCGAGCGCTTGTAGGGGGCGACCTCGACGCGGGCGCCGGCTTCCATCTCGTCGAGGGGCCGCTTCGAGAGCGCGCCATAATCGGGCATCGAAGGCACGTCGAACAGCACATGGCCTTCCGCCACATAGGCATGGCCCGATGCCACGAGCCCGTCGATGATCGTGTGCATCTCGGCGATGTGGTCGGTGGCGCGGGGCTCGACGAAGCGCGGGCGCTCGCCCGCCACGTTCACGTCCTCGGCCATCAGCACGCCGAGGTCGCGGATGTCGCCGTGGAAGGCGGCGAGCGTCCCGTCGGTGAGTTCGCGGATGGTGATGCCGCGCTCGGCCGCGCGGGCGTTGATCTTGTCGTCCACGTCCGTGACGTTGCGGGCATAGGTGACATGCGCCTCGCCGTAGAGATGGCGCAGCAGCCGGAACAGCAGGTCGAACACGATGATCGGCCGGGCATTGCCGATATGGGCGGCGTCGTAGACCGTCGGCCCGCAGGCATACATCCGCACATGCGTCGGATTGATCGGCACGAAGGGCGCCTTCTCGCGGGTCAGCGTGTTGTAGAGCCGCAACATCGGCGCCATGAAACCGTCTTTCGTAACCCTGGGACGCGACCGCTCCGCCGCCTGCGGATGCCGCCTGTCCCCATGCCCTAAATCCCGAGAACCGATCAACTTTTACGAGTCGCGAGGCATGCGCCCCGCAACCGCGATGACCGGATCGGCCGGACGCCAAGCACCCTACGTGTTGCACGGAGGCGACGGACCCTGCCGACCAACTGGGCTACCCCAAAACGGTGATGAATTCGAGAACGACGCCGGGAGAGGTTCGGTCAAGGTCGCGACGATCCGGAAAGGATTTGTTTACCGACGAGGCCGAGATTTTCCCAAACGCGAATCCTCCCATCCTGTGAATCCAGCCTTTCGCGGATCCCGTCATCAAGGTCACTGCCCATGCGACGCTCGGCTGCCGGTCTCGGCGCTCTCTGCGCCCTCGCGCTCATTTCCTCCGCCGCCCTGGCCGTCGATGACGGCGAGAAGCCCGCCCGCGCGCCGGCACAGGTAGAGAAGACGTTCCTGATTCCCGCCGGCGAAGGCTACGGCGTCGGCGAATGCCTGGTGGCGGGCAGCGGCTCCTGCGGGCAGGTGGTGGCCGATGCCTGGTGCGAGGCGCAAGGCTTCGCCGTCGCCGGCTCCTTCGGCCTGGCCGCTCCCGAGGACTATACCGGCGCGATCGACCAGCCGCCCGCGCCGAAGCCCGTCGAGCCGCCGATCCGCATCACCTGCAAGGACTGATCCGCAGGACTCACACCCGCTCGTTCGAGGCGGCCCGGCCCGATGCCGGCGCCGCCCCCGGGCCGGATCAGCCCTTGAAGAAATCGCCGCAGCGGGGCGGCGCCTCGGCGGTGCCCCACGGCATCAGCGGCACCGCCGTGGTGGAGTTCTTGGGCGAGCCCTGGATCACCTTGTCCGAATAGACCATGTAGATCAGCGTGTTGCGCTTGGCGTCGCAACCGCGGACGATCTGCATCGACTTAAAGATCAGCGACCGCCGCTCGCTGAACACGACGTCGCCCTGCTTGAGCTTGTCCTTCGGATTCTTGAACGATACCGGGCCGACCTGCCGGCAGGCGAGGGAGATGTCGGAGACGTCCTCGGCGAGGCCGAGCGTGCCCTTGATTCCCCCCTTCTCGGGCTGCGTGTACCAGCAGGCGATGCCGGAGACCTCCGGGTCGTCGATGCCGTAGACCACCAGCTTGTCGTTGGGGGTGAGCGGACGCCACACCGTGGATTTGTCGAAGATCCGGTCCGTGTCGTCGGCGCGGACCGCCGTCCCGCCCATCACCAACGCCGCCAATCCGGCCGCCACCGCGCGGCTTGTGAGACTCCGAAGACACATCATCACATCATTCCCCTCAAGTTTGCCGATGGGCATGTGGGAACACTGTCGCGCTCTGGCGAGGGCGGTTAGACACCCTTTGCAAAGGCGTTCTTCCGTACCCTGCCCGAGGGCCGGAACCGCCCAGCTTCACACCCGTTTCTGACAGGTCATGCCGCTGATCCCTCCACAGATCCGCAAGCTCGTCGCAACGCTCGGCGCCGCCATGGCCGCCATCGCGTTCGGGACAGCCGTCCAGGCGCAGGCACCCAACGCCCAGTGCCAGCGATACCGCTTCGAACTCGCGAATCTCAGCGACGGCGCCAACACCGCCCGCGCCCTGCAGAACGAGATCGGCCGGCTGGAGGCCTATTACCGGACCCTGAGCTGCGAAGGCGGCAAGTTCCTGTTCTTCGATTCGCGCCCGCCGCAATGCGGCGCGGTGGAGCAGCGTATCCGGGCGCTCCAGGCCGGCTACGGCGCCGAGAACGGCGAGGTCACCGCCGCCCGGCGGCGCCAGCTCACGGCCGCCATCGCCTCCTCCTGCGCCGAGACCGGTCCGAAGATCGTCGAGGGCGTGGTCGGCGAGCAGCGCGGGCGGGGCGGGCCGCAGGTGGTCTGCGTCCGGACCTGCGACGGCGCCTATTTCCCCATGAACAATTTGCCCGATGGTCGCGAGGGGGCCAACGAGCTGTGTCAGGCCCTGTGCCCCGGCACGGAGGCGGTGGCCTATTCGATGCCCAATGGCGATGACGGGCTGAAACAGGCCGCATCGATCAAGGGCAGCCGGGCCTACGTGTCGCTCGCCAACGCCTTCAAGTTCCAGAAGAGCTTCACGCCGGACTGCTCGTGTAAGAAGGCGAACCAGACCTGGGCCCAGTCCCTGGTGAAGGCCGAGAGCATGCTCGTCCGGCACAAGGGCGACATCTTCGTGACACCGATGCAGGCGGAAGCCATGTCGCGGCCGAAGGTGCGCGTCACCCTCGCGGGCCGTGCGGACAAGACCGTGGCGGCCATCGCCGCCGATGCGGCGACCCGGAACGGGGCCATCCTGTCCGATGGGGGCGTGGTTCGCGACGGGGCGACCACGGAAGCGTCCACCACCGGCCGCGACGAGCGCGCGGCCATCCGCATCATCGCGCCGAGCATGATCGCGGTCCCGGCTCGCGCCGCCGCGCCCTAGCGGACATTCACGGCGGGCGAGGGAAATCGTCGGTCCCGCCGCGATGTCACGAGCGACCCGGGCGACACGTCCCCTAACCGGTTGAGGGCGAAGGGTTTCCTTCGCCCTCGCCTTCGATTCCGCGTCGAGATGGCGGATCGCGGGCGCACGCTCCGGGAATGAATTCGGAACCATCCCGGCTCCATTCGGTTCCGATGGCCACATCAACGTTTGTGAGTGACCATCGATGCGGAACCTCCGCCTGCTCTTTCTGACCGGCACCATGTTGCCGGCCTTGATCCTATCGGGCCCCCTTGCGGCCAGCCCCGACAGAGGCGGGCCGGGCGTGATGCTGCTCGCCCAAGCGGGTCCGGGAGCCGAGCGCGGCGACCCGCGCGGAGGCGGCGATGCCCCCCGTGGCGGCGCGGCCAGGCCGGAAAGAGCCGAGCGCCCGGAAAGGGCTGAACGCCCCGAGCGCGCAGAACGGCCGGAGAGGGCCGAGCGCCCCGAGAGAGCGGAGCGTCCCGAACGTCCCGAGCCGCGCCAGGAACGGGCTCCGGTTGAGCGGCCCGAGCGCGCAGAGCGTCCCGAGAAGCCCGACCGAGCCCCGGCCGAACGGCCGACCCCTCCGGCCGCGCGCGAGCGCAATCCGGATCCCGCCCCCGCCAAGCCGGCACCGAAGGAGGCTCCGGCCCCGCGCGAGCGTGCCCCGGCCGCTCCCGAGCGCGACGCGACACCCGACCGTCCCGCCCGCCCCGAGCGTGGCGACAGGCCGGACCGGACCGAAAAGCCGGACAGGCCCGACCGCGGCGACAAGCCGGACAGAAGCGCCAAGCCCGAGCGTGGCGAAAGGCCCGATCCGAGCACCAAACCCGAGCGCGGGGACAAGCCCGAGCGTGAGGGCAGGCCGGACCGGAACGAGAAGCCGGACCGGAACGACAAGACCGACCCCGCCCGTCGCGGCGCGCCGGACGCGACTCCAGATGCCAAGAAGCCGGATGCCAAGACACCCGATACCAAAGCCCCCGACGCGAAGCCGGCTCCCAACACCCGGCCGGGCGTTCCGGGTAAGCCCTTCGTCCCGCCGGGTCAGGCGCAGGAGAAGAACGACCGTGACGACAAGCGCGGACCGGACGACCGGCGCGGTGCGGACGACCGGCGCGGGCCGGAAGACAGGCGCGGAGCGGATGACAACCGGCCCGGCGGCGCCAACCGCCCGGCGGCGAGCGACACCGAGCGGCGTGGCGAGATCGAACGACGCGACCGCGAACGCCGCGAGGCGTTCGAGCGCAAGGACGAGCGGGACCGCCGCGACGTCTTCAACCGTCCGGGCCGGCCCGGCTATGTCGAGGGTGGCTTCCGCGGCAACGACGTGCGCAGCTACGACGAGGTCCGTCGTGACCGGCGTGAGTTCAACGAGGGCGGACGCACCTATATCCGCGAGCCCGGCCGCATCATCGTGCGGGATCGTGACAATTACTTCATCCGGCACGACGAGAACGAGCGCTTCCGCTATCTCGACCGCGGCGCCTACCGCAGCGAGCGCCGCGGCGGCGACACGATCACCTATCTCGACCGTCCGGGCGGCATCCAGATCGTCACCGTGGTGGACGATGACGGCCGCCTCGTGCGCCGTTCGCGCCGGTTCCGCGACGGCCGCGAAGTCGTGATCATCGACAACGGCTTCGGCGGTCCCCAGCGTCCGATCTACGAGGACGTGATCGACCTGCCGCCGCCGGACATCCGCATCCCCCGCGACCGCTACGTGGTGAATTACGAGGGCGCCGACGAGCGGCAGGTCTACGAGGCCCTGTCCGCCCCGCCGGTGGTGGCGGTGGACCGCCGCTACACCCTCGATCAGGTGCGCTACAGCCCGCAGCTGCGGGCACGGATGCGCAGCGTCGACATCGACACCATCACCTTCGATACCGGATCGTTCGACGTGACGCCCGACCAGGCCTCGCGGCTCGGCAACATCGCGGCGGCGATCAACCAGGCTGTGAAGGCCAACCCGCAGGAAGTGTTCCTCATCGAGGGCTACACCGATGCGGTGGGCAGCGAGGTCGACAACCTGTCGCTCTCGGATCGCCGCGCCCAGTCGGTGGCGACGGTGCTCAGCCAGAACTTCCAGGTGCCCCCGGAGAACCTCACCACCCAGGGCTACGGTGAGCAATCGCTGAAGGTCAACACCCAGGAGGCCTCGCGCGAGAACCGCCGGGTCACGGTGCGCCGCATCACCCCGCTGATCCAGCAGCAGGGCGAGGCTGCGGAAGCTCCGCCCAAGTAAGCCGGGCAAGTAAGGCGGCTTGGCCGCATTGTCGTGACGTCACGGGCCGCATGTCTCGAAAGAGGGGTGCGGCCCGTGTCGTTCCGTGCTTCTGCAACACTCCCGCGAGCGCGCGACATCGAGGAGACCGGCGACCATGGCCGAGGAGAGCGACCGCCTGATCACGGCCGGGACGCCGATCTTTCGTCGGACCACCCTCGCTCTGTTCGCCGCAGGCTTCTCCACCTTCGCCGTGCTCTACGGCGTCCAGCCGCTGATGCCGGTCTTCGCCGACGAGTTCCATGTCTCGCCGGCGGAGAGCAGCCTGTCGCTGTCGCTCCCCTGCGCGATGCTGGCCCTGGCGCTCCTCGTGGTCAGCCCGCTCTCCGAGGTGTGGGGGCGCAAGCCGATCATGGTCGCCTCCCTCTTCGCCTCGGCGATCCTCACCCTCATCGCCGTGATCGTGCCGAGCTGGCACGGCTTCCTGGCGTTGCGCGCACTCACGGGGTTGGCCGCGAGCGGCCTGCCGGCCGTCGCCATGGCCTATCTCAGCGAGGAGATGGATTCCCGCGCCATCGGCCTGTCCATGGGGCTCCTCATTGGCGGCAACGCCATGGGCGGCATGGTCGGGCGGCTGATCGCCGGCATCATCACCGATCATGCCTCCTGGCGCGTGGGTCTCGGCACCATCGGAATCCTGGCGCTCGTCGCCGCCATCCTGTTCTGGCGCGGCCTGCCGCCGTCGCGGCGCTTTCTCGCCAACCCGATGCGCTGGCGTCAGGTGCCGGGTACGTTCGGCCAGCATTTCCGCGATCCCGGCCTGCCCTGGCTCTTCGCCGAAGCGTTCCTGCTCATGGGCGGCTTCGTCAGCGTCTACAATTACGTGGGCTTCCGCCTGCTCGATCCGCCCTACAACCTCAGCCAGTCGGCCATCGGCGCGATCTTCGTGGTCTATCTCGCCGGCACGTTCAGCTCGGCGGTGACGGGCGAGATCGCGAGCCGGCTCGGGCGGCGCCGGGTGCTGTGGCTCGCGATCCTGCTCGGCCTCGTCGGCATCCTCATGACCCTGTCCGAGCGCCTTCCCCTCATCATCGCGGGGATCGTCGTGGTCACGGTGAGCTTCTTCGGCGCCCATTCGGTGGCGAGTTCCTGGATCGGGCGGCGCGCCCTGCGCGACCGGGCGCAGGCCTCCTCGGTCTATCTGTGCCTGTATTACCTCGGCTCGTCTGTGCTCGGCACGGCGGGGGGCTGGTTCTTCGAACATGCGGGATGGTCGGGGGTCGTCGCCTTCTTCGGCGCCCTCTACGGTCTCGCGCTGGCCATCGCGCTCCGACTTTCGCGCCTGCCCCCCCTCGTTCCGGGTCCATCGTCCGACCCCGACCGTTGACCAGCCCGGTTCGACAGCCCATCTAGGCGCTCGTCGTCGCTCACCGGAGCGACAGGCGAGCGATCGCCGCAAACTTGGAAGTCCGGCACGCTTGGTCCAAGCGGCTCCGGCTTACGGAACCGAACGTGTTCGAGCTCGCCGTCGCCGTCGCCCTGATCGCCCTCAACGGGGCCTTCGCGCTGTCCGAACTCGCCGTCGTCTCGTCGCGGAAGTCCCGGCTGCGGATGATGGTGGAGGCGCGCCGGCCCGGTGCCCAGGCGGCACTGACCCTCGCCGAAGATCCGGGACGTTTCCTCTCCGCCGTCCAGATCGGCATCACCCTCGTCGGCATCCTGTCCGGCGCCGTCTCCGGCGCGGCGCTCGGCGAACGCCTCACCGAGATCCTGTTCGAGGCGGGCCTGTCGAAACCCGTGGCCGATCCCCTCGGCTACGGGATCGTCATCGCCATCATCACCTATCTGTCGGTGATCATCGGCGAACTCGTGCCCAAGCACGTGGCCCTGCGCGACCCTGAGGGCATCGCCTGTTTCGTCGCCCGGCCGATGCGGCTGATCTCGCGGATCGCGCTTCCGGCGGTCTGGCTCCTCGACGCCTCGACCCGCGCGGTGTTCCGGCTGGTCGGCCAGGAAGCCTCCAGCGCCAGCGCGGTGACCGAAGAGGAGATCCGCACCATCGTGGCGGAGGCCGAGACGGCGGGGGTGATCGAGACCGACGAGCGCAAGATGATCGCCGGCGTGCTGCGCCTCGGCGACCGCGCCGTGCGGGGCGTCATGACCCCGCGCACCGACGTGCACTGGATCGACCTCGACAAGGCGCCGGAGGAGATCCGCGCCATGCTGGTCTCGAGCCCGCATTCGCGCATCCCGGTCGGCGAGGGCAATCCGGACAACATGCTCGGCGTGGTGCAGGTGCGCGAACTGGTCAAAGCGCTCATCGAGAACGAACGGTTCGACCTGCGCGCCTATATCCGCAGCGCCCCGGTGCTCCCCGACACCCTCGACGCCCTCGACGCGCTCACCGCCCTTCAGGCGGCCGACGTTCCGATGGCGCTCGTCCACGACGAGTACGGCCATTTCGACGGGCTCGTGACCCCGGCCGACATCCTCGACGCCATCGCGGGCGCGTTCCATTCGGAGGATTCCGAGCCCGAGGCGGTGCAGCGCCAGGACGGGTCCTGGCTCATCGCCGGCTGGATGCCGGTGGACGAGATGGCCGACCAGCTCGGCATCAAGCTCGAATCGAGCCGCGACTACGAGACCGCCGCCGGCCTCGTCATCGCCAAGCTGCAGCGCCTGCCGGAGACCGGCGAGACCTGCGACATCGCCGGCTGGCGCTTCGAGGTGGTGGATCTCGACGGGCGCCGGGTGGACAAGATCCTGGTGTCGCGGATCGCCTGAGCTTCCCCCGGGAAGCGGGCGCCCTCAGGCATAGCGCTTGGCCCCCGCCACACAGAGAACCACGAGGCCGGTGACGGCCAGCATGCTCGGGGCCACGGGCTCGTGGAGCAGCAGGCCCGCGAGAGCCAGGCCGAAGAACGGCTGCAGCAGCTGGAGCTGCCCGACGCCGGCGATCCCGCCCAGGGCCAGCCCGCGATACCAGAACACGAACCCCACCAGCATGCTGAAGACCGAGACATAGGCGAGGCCGATCCAGGCCGGCAGGCCGATGCCGCTCCAGGCCGGGGGCAGGTTCACGAGGGCGATGGCGGCCATGAGCGGCAGGGACAGAGCCAGAGCCCAGGAGATCACCTGCCATCCCCCGAGCCGGCGCGACAGGGTCGCGCCCTCCGCGTAGCCGAGGCCGCAGAGCACGATCGCGGCCACCATCAGGAGGTCGCCCGTGAGCGAGCCGCCCCCGCTTTGGAACAGCGCGAAGCCCGCCACCGTGAGGCTGCCGATGCCGGAGAACAGCCAGAAGGCCGGGCTTGGACGCTCTCCGCCCCGGATCACGCCGAAGATGGCGGTGGCGAGCGGCAGCAGGCCGATGAACACGATGGAATGAGCCGACGTGATGTGCTGGAGCGCCAGCGCCGTTAGGAGAGGGAAACCGACGACGACACCCAGGCCCACGATGGCCAGCGGCGCGAGATCGGATCTTTCGGGACGCTTCTGCCGCAGGGCGAACAGCATCGCTGCGCCGAGCAGGGCGGCGATCACCGCGCGCGCCGAGGTCAGGAAGAGGGGTGAAAAACCGCCGACCGCCACCCGCGTCGCCGGCAGCGAGGCGCTGAAGATGATGACGCCCAGGAGGCCGCTGCCCCATCCCGCCGTGATCCGTTGCATCGCTTCGTCCCACACCGATCGGACCGCCAGACCGGAGAGGTCTCGGCGCGGACGCCTTGACAACCATCCGGCACTCATGCCGTCAAATGCTTGACCCGTCGCTGTCCATGCGAAACAGGCATGATGAATCCGGCCCATCTCGATCTTTTTCGCGCCGTCCTCCGCCATGGCGGGATGACGCGGGCCGCTGCCGCCCTCGGCATCGGGCAACCCCATGTCAGCCGCGCGATGGCGCAGCTCGAGGCCGATCTCGGCTTCGCGCTGTTCGTGCGCGGCCATGGCAGCGCTCTGCCGACGCAGGAGGGTGAGGCTTTCGCCCGCGAGGTGGAGCGGACCTATGCGGGGCTCGACCACCTGTCCCAGGCGGCCCGCCAGATCCGCGACCTCGGCACGGGGCCGCTGCGCATCGCCTGCCAACCATCCCTGGCCTCACGGCTGCTGCCGCGGGCGATCCGGCGGTTGAGCGAGGAATCACCGGGCATCCGGGTCGCAGTCCATGTGCCGGCGCCGGAGACGATCTGGTCCTGGGCCGCCTCCGGTCAATGCGATCTCGGCCTGGTGCGGCCCCGCTCCGGCTATGCGGGCGTGATCTGCGAGCCCTTCCTCGCCATCGATGCGGTCTGCGCCCTGCCCCGGGGGCATTCCCTCGCGGCCAGGCGGGCGATCGGGGTGAGCGATCTCGCCGACGAGCCCCTGATCGCGGGCGGAACCGGGGTGTTCCAGCAGGCGATCGAGGCGGCCTTCGCGGCGGCCGGCATCGTCCCGCGCTTCGGCCTCATGGCGCAATATACGTCCGCGCGCTGCGGCCTCGTGGCCGAAGGGCTCGGTATCGCCATCGTCGATCCCCTTCCCGCCCGCGCGCTCGCGAACCTACCCATCGTGCTGCGACCGTTCCGGCCGCGCCTGCCCATCGAGACGATGCTGATCCGCCCGGCGGGCCGACCGCCGGGCCAGGCGGCGGAACGGCTCGTGGGACATCTCCTCCGGGAACGGGACGCGCTCTTGCCGAAGGCGGCGGGCGGAGGCGACTGAACCCGAGCCGCGCCGGATCGGGACGGAGCCACCGGGCTGAAGACACTCGGCGCGACGGAACGCTTCGCCTCCTTGCAGGCTCCCCCATGAGCGACCCCATATCGAAAGCTTAGCTCGGTGACGTTCGCCCGAACGACAAGATCCCTCGTGTCAGATTCAAGTCACGACACATCTCGGCCTTGATATCCGGCACAATCCTGCCGGTTTAAGCAGTGCTTCCTCCGCACTTGCTTGATCGTAATGGCGGGCGACAGATCGATTGCCCACACATGCGCGCTTAAGCTTATCTTTAGACGATCTCTTGTAACCTTGCTTCGCATTCTGCTGCGCCTGAGCGCATATCAATCCGGGGTTCGAGATGAAGGTCGTCAGGCAAGCCAGCGTGATGCTGAAGATCGCCATCCCGCTGGCCCTGATGGGACTGATGGCGGTCGGGCTGGTGGCCTATTCGCGCACGGCCCTGAACAGCGTCGCCGAACAGACAAAATATTATGCCGACGTTCTCACAGTCCGCCAGGAGACTTATCTGCGGGCTCAGTTCAAACTCGCGGAAGCGGCCCTCCTGAGCCGCAACATCCTGCTGGAGAAGCAGCCCGAAAAGATTATCGATTACAAGACACGGTATGAACAGGCCGCCAAGACGACGATCGAGCATATAGACAGGCTGATCCTCCTGGCCGAAACCCCCGAACGTCGCAAGATCGGCCAGGATGTCCGGCAAATGGCCGAAGCGTATTTCGTCATCCTGCATCGTGCGACGGCGCTCGCTCTGGAGAACGAGATCGCCAAGGCGCTGCAGGTCGTGCAGCAGGAAGGCCAGCCGGCACGGACGAAGCTGAACGCGTTCATCGAGCAGCGCACCCAGCGAATCACGGAGGAAATGCAGGCGGGAAAGCGAGCATTGGAAGCCGAGGTCGCCGACACCATCCAGCGCCTGATCGCCATCGCGGCCATCGGCCTCACCGCCGCCGCGATCCTGGCCGGCCTCATCGTCACGTTCGGCATCACCCGCCCGCTGGGCCATCTCGTTTCGGTCCTGCAGCGGATGGCGCAGGGCGACATCGACGCCGAGATCGAGGAGGCCAAGCGCGGAGACGAGATCGGCGCCGTGGGCAAGGCCGTGGAAGAGATCAAGGCCATGGTCGCCCGGAAAGCCGCCGAGGAAGCCGACATCCGGCGCATCGCCGACGACGCCGCACAGGCGGAACGGAAGCGCACGATGATCGCGATGGCCGACAGCTTCGAAGGCGCCGTGGGCGGCATCATCGAGATGGTGTCGGCCTCAGCCACCGAACTCCAGGCCACCGCCCAGACCATGACCTCCACCGCCACGCAGACGGCGAGCCAATCCATGACCGTGGCGGCCGCCGCCGAGGAAGCCGCCACCAACGTCAACACCGTCGCGGCGGCGGCGGAAGAGCTCGGCGTCTCCGTGCAGGAGATCGGACGGCAGGTCAGCGGGTCGGCCGATCTCGCCCAGGGCGCCGTGACGGAAGCCGACCGGACGGCGGCCCTGGTGCAGGCCCTGTCCCAGGCGGCCTCCCGCGTCGGCGACGTCGTCGGACTGATCTCGAACATCGCCGCGCAGACCAACCTTCTCGCCCTCAATGCCACCATCGAGGCAGCACGCGCGGGAGAGGCCGGCCGAGGCTTCGCCGTGGTGGCCACGGAGGTGAAGGAACTGGCCAGCCAGACAGCGCGGGCCACGGACGAGATCTCCAGCCAGATCGCCCAGATCCAGGGTGCCACCGGCGAGGCGGTGTCGGCCATCGCCTCCATCACGTCCCGCATCCGCGAGATCGATTCGGTGGCGACCACCATCGCCGCGGCGGTGGAGCAGCAGGGGGCCGCGACCCAGGAGATCGTCCGCAACGTCGCCCAGGCCGCGACGGGAACGAGCGAAGTGACGAGCAACATCTCGGGCGTCGCGGGGGCCGCCGAAGAGACGGGGGCAGCCGCATCCCAGGTGCTCGGCTCGGCGGGCGAGCTCTCTCGCCAATCCGAGCACCTGAACGTCGAGGTGCGCCGCTTCCTCGCCAGCGTAAGAGCGGCCTGAGGCCGTCTCCGGCCGCTGCATTCGGTGTCCGGCGAGTGCGGGTCCCCTCCCTTTGGAAGGAGAGGGAGCCTGCTCCGGCCATACTGACCGAAGCGATCGACCGGAGGGGGTATGAGGCCGGCCGGCATCGGTCCGAGACCGGCCGACGATGAGGACGACCATCGGTCGGGATCAGCGCCGTTTGGTCTGAAAAGCGGGATCCGCTTTTCGGGCCGAGGCCGTCAGTCTCGACCGCCGAGCCGCGCCGCCACGATGTCCCGGCCGATGAGGGGCAGCAGGCCCGAGAGGTCCGGCCCGTGCTCCAGCCCTGTCACCGCGAGGCGGAGGGGCATGAACAGGGCCTTGCCCTTGGCGCCGGTCCGCTCCTTCACCGCATTGGTCCAGGCCTTCCAGGTCTGGCCGTCCCAGGGCTCGGGCGGCAGCACGTCCAGGGCGGCGGCGGCGAAGCCCGCATCCGCGATGACCGGCGTCACCTGCCCGGCCACGATCCGCCACCATTCGGCGGCGTCCCCGACCTTGGTGAGGTTGGGCTGGATCACCGTCCAGAACGCCTCCGCGCGCGCCTCCGGGATGCCCAGGGCGAGGAGGCGTTCGCGCGCCTCGTCATAGGGCATGGCGTGGATCAGGCGTGCATTGAGCCCGTCGAGCTCCTGCGGGTCGAACTTCGCCGGCGCCCGCGAGATGTGGGAGAGATCGACCAGGGCGGCGAGGTCGTCGAGGCCCGGCACCGCGCGCACCGCCTCGGCCGAGCCGGTGAGCACGGCGAGCGAGCGCACGGCGCCGGGCTCGTAGCCCGCCTCGCGCAGGCCCCTCAGCGAGAGGTGGCCGAGCCGCTTCGACAGGCCTTCGCCGTCGGCGGTGGTGAGCAGGTTGTGGTGGCCGAAGATCGGCACCGGCTGATCCAGGGCCTCGAAGATCTGCACCTGCACGCCGGTATTGGTGACGTGGTCCTCGCCGCGGATCACATGGGTGATCCCCATCTCGGCATCGTCCACCACGGAGGGCAGCGTGTAGAGGTAGCTGCCATCGGCGCGGATCAGCACCGGGTCCGAGAGGGAGGCGCAATCCACATGCGCCGGCCCGCGCACGAGATCGTCCCAGGCGACGGTGCGGGCATCGAGCTTGAAGCGCCAATGCGGCGTGCGCCCCTCGGCCTCCAAAGCCGCGCGCTCGTCATCGCTGAGGCCGAGCGCCGCCCGGTCGTAGATCGGCGGCTGGCCCCGTCCGAGCTGCCGCCGGCGGCGACGCTCGAGTTCCTCCTGGGTCTCGTAGCAGGGATAGAGCCGGCCCGCCGCCTTCAGGCGCTCGGCCGCCGCATCGTGGATGGCGGAGCGGTCCGACTGGCGAACGAAGAGATCGGGCACGATGCCGAGCCAGGCGAGGTCCTCCTCGATGGCTTTGGCGAATTCCTCCGTCGATCGCTCCCGGTCGGTGTCGTCGAGGCGCAGCAGGAAACGCCCGCCCCGCGCCCGCGCGAACAGGGCGTTCAGCAGCGCCGGGCGGGCGTTGCCGATATGGAGGAAGCCCGTGGGCGAGGGAGCGAAGCGGACGAGGGGGGCGGATGTCATGCCCGCCCTCTAGCCGATTTTCGAGTGTCTGGGGACTGTCGGCCCCGAGAGACTGTCAGTTCAGACGAGCCCGTCAGCTCCAGGCGTGGAACGGCGGATTGACCCCGTTGAGGGCGTGGTTGCCGATGATCGCGTATTTCCAGCGCACCGGGTCATGGAGGGTGTGGGTGCGGGCGTTGCGCCAGTGCCGGTCGAGGTTGCTCTCGGCGAGCGTCGAGCGAGTGCCGGCGAGCTCGAACAGCTTGCTGCTCGCCTGCACGGCGATCTCGGTGGTGAGCACCTTCGATTCGGCCACGGCGAGCTGGGCGGCGGCGACCGTCTCCGCGCTCGGGTTGGCCACCGCCTCGTCCAGCGCGAGGCCGGCCCTGTCGAGGATGGCCTCGGCCGCATGGAGCCGGATCGTCAGCTCGCCGATGGCCTGGATCGTGTAGGGGTCGTCGGAGGCGCGGTCCTGGCCGCTATCGACCCAGGGGCGGGTCTTGGTGCGCACGAACGCGATGGTGTCGTCGATGGCCTCGCGGGCGATGCCGGCATCCACCGCCGCCTGGATGATCTGGAAGATCGCCCCGTCGGAGCGCGGTTGCTCGTAGCCCTTCCAGGCCGGCACGAGATGGGTCTTGGGCACCCGGACGTCGTCGATGAGGACGGTGCCGCTCGCCGTGGTCCGCTGGCCGAAAGCGGACCAGTCGTCGATAACGGTGAGGCCGGGCGCGCTCCTGTCGGCGATGGCGTACCAGGCGCGGCCCTCGCCATCGAGGGCGACGATGGGGACGAGATGGGCGAGGAGCGCGCCCGTGGAATAGAACTTCTTGCCGCGCACGATGACGTGGTCGCCGTCATCGACGAAATGGGTCTTGAAGTCGGTGGCGCGCGGGGTGCCGATCTCCGAGAAGGCGTTGCCGAAGCGGGTGCCTTTGAGAACCTCGCCGAACAGCAGCGCCTGCTGATCGGGGTCGGACACCGTGCGGATCGCCGCCACGATGCCGAGATGGTTCTGAGAGATCTGGCCGATCGAGGGATCCGCCGCCGAGATGATGGCAACGACCTGCGCCAGGGTCTTGTAGGAGACCTCCGGCCCGCCGAAGGCCTTGGGCACGTTGATCGACCAGAGCCCGCTCTGCGAGAACGCGTCGAGCTCGGCATAGGGCCGCCGGTTGGTCCGGTCGCGTTCGGACGCGCCCTCGCGGAACTCCCTGGCGAGGCCATGGGCGACGCGGATCGCCTCGGCATCGTCGCGGATGACATGGGCGGGGGATGCCGGACGGGGAACCGGCGGCGCGCCCCGGGCGGTTTCGAGCGACTGGGCGCTGACGGCGATGTTCATGGATGGCTCCGAAGTCGAAGGGTGTCGCGCGGCGGCTCGCGCACTCTCCTCCCCCTTGTGGGGAGGAGTTGGAGGTGGGGGTGGCCCCGAAGATGTCGCGCCATATCCGGCACCACCCCCACCCTCGATCCCTCCCCACAAGGGGGAGGGAGGAGCGTTGCGTCAGCTCAGGCGGCCTCGGCCCGGCGCTCGCGCGCGGCCTCCAGCGCCCTCACCTTCGGGATGATGTGGGCACCGAAATAAGCGACGTCCTCCTGGAAGTGCAGGAAGGCGAGGAGCGCGAGGTCGACGCCGGCATCCTTCAGGGCGACGATGCGCTCGGCGATCTGGTCGGGCGTCCCGATCAGGTTGGTCTTGAAGCCGTCATTGTACTGGACGAGATCCTCGAAGCTCGATTTCGCCCAGTTGCCCTCCCCTTCCGGGGAGGCCTTGCCGGCGTTCTTCACCTCGTGGCCGAAGGCCTTCACCGCATCGGGATCGGCGTTGTCGAGGATCTCCTGGAGGACCGCGCGGGCCTCTTCCTCGGTGTCGCGGGCGATGACGAAGGCGTTGACGCCGACCTTCACCGAATGCCCGTTGGCCGAGGCCTTGGCCTGGATGTCGTCCACCTGCGCCCGGATGCCCTCCGGCGTGTTGCCGTTGGTGAAGTACCAATCGGAGACGCGGGCCGCCATGTCGCGCGCGGCGCGGGAGGAGCCGCCCTGGAAGATCTCGGGCTGCGGGTCGGCCGGCTTCGGCTTCAGGGTGTAGTTGGTGTAGCGGTAGAAATCGCCGCGGAAGGTGAAGTCGTCCTGGGTCCAGATCCCGCGCAGGGAGCGGATGAACTCCTCGGAGCGGCGATAACGCTCGTCATGGTCGAGCCAGGGCTCGCCGATGGCGCGGAACTCGCCGGAGAACCAGCCCGACACGACGTTGATGGCGATGCGCCCGTTGGTGAGCTGGCTGATCGTGGCGATCTGCTTGGCGGCGATGGTCGGGTTCCATGGGCCGGGCAGGAGCGCGGCGATGACCTTGAGCTTCGTGGTCACCGCCAGCAGGGCGTGGCTGAACGCCACCGATTCGTGCTGGAACTCGGCCCCGTAACCGGCGGTGAAGCGAATCTGCGTCAGGGCGTAGTCGAACCCCGCCGCCTCCGCGATCTGGGCGAGCTTGCGGTTGTAGTCGGCATCCCAGCTGGTGCGCTGCTCGATCTTGCTGATGACGAGGCCGCCGGACACGTTGGGCACCCAATAGGCGAAACGGATCGGCTCCGGGGCGAAATGGTTCGGGAGAGTCATGCATCTATCCGCGAATTCGAGACATCGTGCGGCCCAGTCGACGCCGCGACCGCAAGTGAATACATTATGATATCAAGCACACGACGAAGTTAAGCTTGCGTTGTAGCTTTGGTGTGCCGAATGTCTTACGAAGACGGGGCATAGTCAAAGGAAGAGAAATACTTTTTCTTGCGCCATGTCGGGACAATCTTCCGGCAAACCGGCCTCGAACGACACGATCGTGTTCCGGCAGGACCGGGATCGGCGGGGGCGCGGCATCTCGGACGGGCCGGTCCGCGAGATTTTCCCGGGCGTCGACCTTTCCCGGTCACCGGAGCCTCCCGCACGGCGGCAAACGGCCCTAGCTATCGATGCGCCAGCGATGGTAATCCCCGCACTCGGAGGGCTTCACACACTCCCGGTCACGGTCGTTTCTCGCGCGGAGCACGATTGCGCAGGGGAGTCGTGTGAGAGACGCTCGATGGTGACGGATACGGGCTCGGCCCCGCCCCGAACGGGGCATGGCGGGGCATCTCGGATGACAGGTGGAACCCAGGCGATGACCGGCTTCGACGCTTCGACCTCTCCTTTCGCCGGACCGTCCTTGCCGCGTCCGTCATCACAACTCGTCACCGTCTTCGGCGGCTCCGGCTTCCTCGGGCGCCATGTGGTGCGGGCGCTGGCCAAGCGCGGCTATCGCATCCGCGTCGCCGTCCGCCGCCCCGACCTCGCGCTCTTCCTGCAGCCGCTGGGCAAGGTCGGGCAGATCGTCGCCGTCCAGGCGAACCTGCGCTACCCCGACTCCATCGCCCGGGCGGTGGAGGGTGCCGACGTGGTGGTGAACCTCGTGGGCATCCTGCAGGAGAGCGGCAAGCAGAGCTTCCTGGGCCTCCAGGCCGAGGGGGCGGGCGAGATCGCTCGCGCGGCGGCCAGCGTCGGCGCGCCGGTCGTCCATGTCTCGGCCATCGGGGCGGACGAGACGTCCGGGTCCGAATACGCCCGCTCCAAGGCCTTGGGCGAGGCGAACGTCCTGGCCGCCCAGCCCCGCTCCGTGATCCTGCGCCCCTCCCTGGTCTTCGGCCCCGGCGACAGCTTCTTCAACCGCTTCGCGTCGCTCGCCCGCGTGCTCCCGGTCCTGCCCCTGGCCGGCGCCGGCACGCGCTTCCAGCCGGTCTTCGTCGGCGACGTGGCCGAGGCGGTCGCCCGCGCGGTGGACGGACAGGCCGAGGCGGGCCGGGTGTTCGAACTCGGCGGTCCCGAAATCGAGACCCTCGACGCCCTCGTCCGCTACATGCTCAAGACCACCATGCGCCGCCGCCTCGTGGTCGACCTGCCCAAGCCCCTCGCCATGCTGCAGGCCCGTGTGATCGAGACCGTGGACACCCTGAGCCTCGGCCTTCTGCCGGACAGCCTCAAGCTCACGCGCGACCAGGTCACCCTGCTGCAGACCGACAACGTGGTCTCGGAGGCGGCCAAGGCCGAGGGGCGGACCCTCGACGGCCTCGGCATCCTGCCCACCGCCATGGCGGCCGTCGTGCCGAGCTATCTCTGGACCTTCCGCAAGGCCGGCCAGTTCGCCAAGGAGACGATCACCATCTCCGAAGAGGAGGCGGCGGAGCCGTCATCCCCGCCGGTCACCCGGCCGAGCGGTCCTCCGATCGGCCCCGACGCGACGGCCCCGAGCCGGATGGGCGTGCGGTGGGGGACGCGGGGCTGAGGCGGGCCGCGATCAACCGATCCGCTTGCGCACATCCGGTCCGGCCAGGGCGACCTTGCGGCTCAACCCCTTGTGGACATGGACCATCAGGGCGATGCCGAAGAGCGGCGTCAGCAGGTTGAGGACGGGGACCACCATCAGGCCCGCCAGCATGGCGCCGGCGGTCATGGTGGTCAGGCCGAAATGCCGGCGCATGGCGCCCGCTTCCTGCATGGGCCGGAAGCGCCCGGCGGCGAGTTCGAAATACTCGCGCCCGAGGAGGTAGGTGTTGGCGAGGAAGAACGCCACGAGGTTCACGCCCGGCACGAAGAACAGGATCAGCGCCACGAGGTTCACCAACAGGGCGAGGCCCGCGAAGTGCAGGGCGTAGAGCATCGCCGATCCGATCGGCAGAGCCGTGCCCGGCGCGTCTTGGGGAAAGTCGGTGCGCTCCACGATGGCGGCGGCATCGTCCAGGAAATAGCCCGCCACCAGGATCGAGACCGCCGGCATGACGTAGGCGAGGCCGATGAACAGGCCGGCGCCGGCGAAGAACACCGCCAGGGTATCGAGGAACGGGTAGCTCGCCGACAGGTGATGGTTGGCCAGAAACCAGTCGATCGCCTTGGTGAGGCCGGCCCAGATCAGGACGAGGAGCCCGAGGGTCAGGGCCAGCGACTTCCACAGGATGGCGCGCAGAGGCGGCGAGAGCACCTGCTTGACCGCAGCGAAGGCCGCCTGAATGAGCATGGCGCCCGAATCCTTGAGTTCCGCGCGAGGGCGGGCGAGCCCCCGTCCGGGAGCCGCCGTCAGCGCCGGGTTCTGGCGGCGCCGGCGTTGCGGCGCAACCCCGGCCGGCCGTGCCGCGCTGAACCTTTTTGCCGCTGCCGCGCGTTCCTGCAAGAGATCGGCGACGTTTGAGGACGTGCGATCCCTTCTCCCGTAACCGTCGGTAGAGAATCGCGGGTCACTCTACCGGCCCTCGGCCCTTCACGACCCGCCTTACCGGATGCCTGCCCACCGCATGATCCCGACATCCCGTCCCGCCCACGCGCATTTCCGGCCGAGCATCGCCCCGCGCCTCGCGCCTCTGCCCGACCACGCAGATGTGATCGTCGTCGGCGCGGGTGCCGCCGGGATCGCCGCGGCGCGGACCCTCACGGAACGCGGCGTCTCCGTGGCCGTGCTGGAGGCGCGCGACAGGGTCGGCGGACGGCTGATCACCACGATGCTGCGGGGCCATCCGGTGGATCTCGGCGGGCACTGGCTCCATGCCGGCCCGATCAACCCGCTGGTGCGCCTGGGCGAGATTCGGGGCGAACCCTTGAGGATCGCCGCGCAGGAGGGGCATCTGTTCGTATCGGGGCGGAAGGGGCGCCCGGCCGAGGCCGCCGCCCATGCCCGCGCCTTCTCGGTGGCCGATCGCGCCCTGACCACCCAGGCCGGGTTCGGCGGCCCCGACCGCCCGGCTTCGAGCGCGCTCCCGCCCGGCCTCGGCCCCTGGGCCGAGCGCATCGCCCTCGTCCACGGCCTCGTGTCGGGTCGCCCCCTGACGGACGTCTCACTCCATGATTTTCCCAGCATGGAATACGGCGACAACCGTTTCATCGCCGGCGGCTTCGGCGGCTATCTCGCCCGCCTGGCGCAGGGGCTGCCCATCGCGCTGAACTCGCCGGTGGTGCGCATCGACTGGTCGGGGACGGGCGTCACCGTCGAAACGGCGGACGGATCGGTGCGGCGGGCCAAGGCGGTGATCGTCACGATCCCGATGATGGTGCTGCGCGCCGCGCCGCTCTTCACCCCTTCCCTGCCGCCGGAGACGCGCGCGGCCATCGATGGATTCTCCAGCGGGATCTACGAGCACGCCGTGCTGCACTGGCCCTCCGCGCCCTTCCTCGGTCGCGACCGCCTCGCCGCCCTGGTCGGCGGACGCCACAAGCCCCCCGGACTGCTCACCCGGGTGGACGGGACGCCGTTCCACTTCTTCGAGCTCGACACGCCGATGATCCGGGCCCTCGACGCACGGGACCGGCACCCGGATACCACCCGCCGACTGGTCCGCGCCGTCCTGGCGGAGCATCTCGGTCACCGCGCCCTGCACGATCTTGCCATTCCGGCGATCAGCGAATGGCGCCACGACCCCTGGTCGCTCGGCTCATGGGC
Organism: Methylobacterium sp. Leaf85; assembly: GCF_001422125.1. Classification (NCBI taxonomy): domain Bacteria; kingdom Pseudomonadati; phylum Pseudomonadota; class Alphaproteobacteria; order Hyphomicrobiales; family Methylobacteriaceae; genus Methylobacterium; species Methylobacterium sp. Leaf85. The sequence continues at coordinate 208,512 of NZ_LMME01000031.1, forward strand.
CGTGGTCCCACCCGGACATGCGCCGGCACGCGGACAGCTTCAGGCCCCGCTGGCGGACAAGATCTGGTTCGCCGGAGAGGCGCTGTCGCGCCTGCAATGGGGAACCGCCGGAGGCGCCTATCAAGAGGGCATGAGAGCGGGCACGGAGGTTGCAACTCAAATTTTTTGAGATCGCCCTTTGGTAGAAATGTAGTTTTTCTAACCAACAGGTTCATTTGTACTCTCGAATTTACACTTGAGGATGCAATTAATTTTCTCTCCACTTTTGCAACATAGGTTGTCTCTGTGGGTATCGGTGGGATTTCGGGCGTTGCGCGAATGCTAGATGGGACAGTACTCCTTATAACGGATCGGCCCGACAGCAGTGAATTGTTGCGACACGAGCTGAGCCTCGTGGCGGACTGCAAGGTCATGAGATTCGATGCGGCAATGGACTTGAAGTCGGTGCCCATCGGTGCGGTGTCGGATGTGACCCTCGACCGGCGCGACGCCGCCTCCGCCATGCGCCGGGCCTTCGCGCGGTTGAGGATCGCGGACGTTCCCGTCATCTGCCTCCTTCGGAACATGAGCGAGATCGGCATGCGCAATGCCAGGAATCTCGGTGCGACCTGCTGCCTCTCGGCTCTGACGAACCCCGTCATGGTCGCCCGCACGATGATGACGCAGGTGATCCAGGACCGCGCCGAGAGGCCGGCCCGGAGCATCGAGCGCGGCGTGGCTCGGGCCACCGAAGTCCTGACCCGCCTGTTCGACGTGGCGCGGTCGAACGATCCGGTCTCCCTGACGCGGGTCGATGCCAGCCTCGAACCGATCATCGCGGCGGTTCGCGAAGGTGGGTTGACCCGTTGGCTCGACCGGGTCTGGACGCATGACGACGCCACCTACCAGCATTGCCTGCTGGTGGCGGGCGTGGCCGCCAAGTTCTCGCTTCACCTCGGCTTCTCGGCCAGCGACCGCCATCACTTCGTCCGCGCCGCCTTGCTCCACGACATTGGGAAAGCCCGGATTCCGCTGGAGATCCTCAACAAGCCTGGCCGGCTCGACGATGGCGAGATGGCGATCATGCGCACGCATCCGGTCATCGGCTACGAGAAGCTGAAGGAGTCCGGCTGCGATGCCCTCACCCTCGGCGCGGTTCGGCATCACCACGAGATGCTCGACGGTTCGGGCTATCCCGACCGCCTCAGCGGGGATTCCATCGGCGATACCGTGCGGCTGATGACGATCTGCGACATCTACTCGGCGCTGACCGAGAAACGCGCCTACAAGCCGGCCATGCCGAACGCCGTCGCCATGGCGATCCTCTCGGACATGAAGGGTCGGCTGGAGGACAGGCTGGTCCAGTCCTTCGGCGAGGCCATGGGGAACGGCTCGTGACGACGCCGAAACGGATCCCGGACGCGGCTCGGGACAGGGCGAAGGTCAGCCGAAGCCGCCTCGCTTGAGCCGCATCACGGTCCGATCCAGCGCGCCGAGATAGGCGGAGCGGTCCCGCGCCGAGAAGGGTCGCGGGCCGGCCGTGACCGTGCCCGCCTCGCGCAGATCCTGCATCAGGTTGCGGGTGGCCAGAGCGAGACCGATCCCGCTCTCGCTGAAGGGCTTTCCGTTGGGTGCCAGGACCTCGGCGCCCGCCTTCACGCAGCGGCTGGCGAGCGGCACGTCCGAGGTGACGACGACCGAACCCGGTCTCGCCCGTTCCGCGATCCAGTCGTCGGCGGCGTCGAAACCGTCGCTGACGACGACGCGCTCGATCCAGGGCTCGCGCGGCAGGGTGATGAAGCTGTTCGCCACCACGTAGACATGCAGGCCGTAGCGGCCGGCGACCCGGTAGGTCTCGTCCTTCACCGGGCAGGCATCGGCATCGATGAAGACGACGATCGAACGGTCGGCGGCCGGCTCGTTCATGCGGACGCCGCCAAGGGCACGGCCGAGGGCGCGGTCACGGTCCGTCCGCCCTCGCTCACCTCGAGCGCCGGAGCCGTGCGCTCCAGGGTCGAGACCGCGAGGGGCTGGCCCCGGCCGCGCAGGGCATGGGCGCCGAGCGAGCGGGCATGAATACCCTCGGGCAGGCGCGGCAGGCGTGCGAGGAGATCATCCGAGATCAGGATCTCGGTGCCCAGGGGCCGGCACAGGGCCTCGATCCGCGAGGTCACGTTCACCGTGTCGCCGAAATACGCGATCTTGTGCCGGTCGACCCCGACTTCCGCCGTGACGATGGAGCCGCCATGCAGCGCCGCCCGCAGGCGGGGCACCACACCGAAACGGGCTTGCCAGGCCGCTGCCTCGGCCTCGATCCTGTCGAGGACGTCGAACACGCAGGCGACGCAGCGGGCGTCCTTGAGGCCCCGCTCCATCGGCCAGGTGATCATGGCCATGTCGCCGATGTAATCGTCGGTGGAGCCGTGATTGCGGCGCACGGGCTCGGCGAGGGCGGCGAAGACCGCGCCGAGATAGGCCTGGGCCTTGAGGTCGCCATGGGTCTCGGCGAAGGCGGTGGAGCCGACGACGTCGAGGAAGAGGAAGATGCGGTCCTCGCGCACCGGCCGATGATAGCGGCCGACGAGGAAGTTCACGAACACCTCGCCGCCGATGAGATCGCGCATGCGGATGACGAAGACGAGCATCGCCGACACCGCCAGCGAATAGGCGAGGACCCGCGGGGTGATCTTGACGGCGTCCCTGAGCGCGTCCCCGGTCAGGCCGAGTGCCCAGACGACGAGGCCGCCGAGCGCGATGCCGCTGGCGATCATCAGGACATAGGCGAGCTCGGCCGTGAGCACGTAGATCTTGGCCGGCAACTGGCGCAGGCGCGCCTGAAGGCCGCCGAAGATCAGTCCACGGTCGAAGGCGAGGGTGGTCGACCCCACCGCGAGGCCATAGATCACCCCGGCCAGCGGCGAGGCACCGTTGGCGAACAGCAGGTCGTAGAGGAGCCCGGCGCCGCTGCAGGCGACGAGAATGAGGATCCAGAACCAGCGGTGCGGCGGCAGCATCAGACACCACCCCGGTCTGGCTCGTCACGAAGACGATGGCGTCGCGCGGGGAGAAGCAAGGCGTGGCATCCTTCGGAAGGCCATCGTCGGAGGGCGCGGACGAGGAACCGCGCCGAGACGACCGGCCCACCCTGAACAACGGTCCATGATGGCGCGATTAAGGCCATGGGCCGTTAAGCCTGCCCTCGAAATTCATTGACCGCCCGGAAGACCGTGAGATCTCCGTAACCGGGTACGCTTTAGGCTCGTTGTCAGACAGGCAGCCCTCACCGCTGCAATGCGGCTCAACCGCTTCAGAAGGCGCGCATCGCGATGAGCATGACCAGTGCGAACTCAGACCCGACCGCTTCCGGGACGCCGGCCATACGCCCGCTGGTCGCCCCGCGCGACATCCGCGCCATCGCGCGCGACCTCGGCTATTCGCCCGACTGGAACTGGAGCTGGGAGAACTACAAGAACACGATCGTCGCCCTCACCAACGAGTACGGCCTTCGCGACCATCTCGAGATCGGCGGCGGGCGCGACCCGGTCTTCCAGCCCCCGGAACTGGTCCGGCATGGCATCAAGGTGACGATCAACGACATCTCGCAGAAGGAGCTCGACCTCGCGCCGCCCGAATTCGCGAAACTCTGCTGCGACATCGCCTCGCCCTCCACCATCGACGCTATCGGCCGCAACCGGTTCGACTTCGCCTATTGCTCGATGGTGATGGAGCATGTGCCGGACGTGGCGCAGATGTGGCGCAACATCCATGGCCTCCTCGCGCCGGGCGGCGCGGCATTGAGCTTCTTTCCCACCCTGTTCGCCCCGCCCTTCGTCGCCAACCAGCTCATGCCGGAGGCCCTGTCGCGCGCCGTGCTCCACACCCTGTTCCCGGACCGCAGGGACGATGGCGGCAACCCGAAATTCCCGGCGCATTACAATTACTGCCGGGGCAGCGAGGCGGTGATCGTGCCGCTCCTGAAGGAGATCGGCTTTCGCGAGATCGTCGTGCTGCCGTTCTACGGCTACAGCTACTTCCACAAGCTGCCCGGCCTGCGCCAGATCGACGACGCGTTCACCCGCCTCGCCCGGAGCCGGGACTGGCGGACCTTCACGAGCTTCGCCTTCGTCATCGCCCGTAAATGACCATCACCCGGTCCGATGCGGTCATGAATGTCATCATCGTCGCCGATCACGCCTTCATCAACGGCGGGCAGGCGAAGGTCGCCATCGAGAGCGCGCTGGGCCTCGCCGGGCGTGGCCATCGGGTCGTGTTCTTCGCAGCCGTCGGCCCGGCCGATCCGCGTCTCGCGGCCGCCGACATCGCGGTGATCGTGCTTGGCCAGACCGACGTGGCGCTCACCACCTCGCTCGCCAGTTTCGGCGTGCAATGGCTCTGGAACCGGCCGGCGGCGCTCCGCCTCCAAGCGCTCCTCTCCGGCTACGATCCGGAAGACAGCGTCGTCCACGTCCATGGCTGGGCCAAGGCCCTGTCGCCCTCCATCGGACCGGTGCTGAAGGCGACGAGGGTGCCGGTGGTGTTCACCATGCACGAATACTATCTCGCCTGCCCCAATGGCGGCTTCTACGATTACCCGATCTCGGCCGCCTGCCACCGGACCCCGCTCTCGCCCGCCTGCATCGCCTACAATTGCGATTCCCGGAGCTACGCCCGCAAACTGATGCGGGTCGGCCGTCATGCGTTGATGCGGGGGTCGGGGCTGGTGGGCAGCGCGGCCACCGTCATCACCATCAGCCGGCTGCAGAAGACCGTTCTCGCCCCCTACCTGCCGAAACGGACGCGCTATTTCGAGGTCTCGAACCCGGTCGACGCGGAGCCCCTCGGGCGGAAGGCGGATCGGCCGCTGGGCGACATCGTCTTCGTCGGGCGGGTCTCGCCCGAGAAGGGCGCGAACGTCTTCGCCGAGGCCGCCCGCCTCGCCGGGCAGACGGCCGTCTTCGTCGGCGACGGCCCGCAGCGGGCGCAGCTGGAGTCGGACTATCCGGAGGCCCGCTTCCTCGGCTGGAAGAACCCGGCCGAGGTCAAGGCGCTCATGCGCGCGGCCCGCGCCCTCGTCTTCCCCTCGGTCTGGTACGAGGGCCAGCCCCTCACCGTGCTCGAATCCCTGGCGGCGGGGACGCCGGTGATCGTCAGCGACATCTGCGCCGGACGGGAAGCGGTGGAGGACGGCGTCAACGGTCTCTGGTTCGCGTCCGGCAAACCGGATTCCCTCGCCGCCGCCCTCATGCGTCTTTCCGACGACGCGGAGGCGCGCCGGATGTCGGATGCGGCCTACGACCTGTTCTGGGCCGATCCGCTGACCCTCGACCGGCATCTCGACGGGATCGAGGCGGTCTACCGAAGCAGCCTCGCTTACGCGCGCTCCCCCTCGACCATCCTGGCCATCCACGCCTGAACCGCCGTGACGTCGGCCTGGCCGAGCCCGTGCCCCGCCGGCTGGATGTCGTGCGCCACATCCGCCCCGGCCCGGCCGAGGATTCCGGCGAGACGCGCGGCGTTCTCGGCCGGCACGATCGGATCGGCCATGCCCGACAGCATCAGCACGGGCGTGCCGGTCAGGTCGGGAACGGGCGGTTCCGCCAGCGGCATCATCGGCCGGAGCAGCGCCGCTCCCGCCAGCACGCCCGGATGGAGCAGGAGAAGGGCGGCGGCGATGTTGGCGCCGTTGGAGAAGCCGAGCGCCACCGGTGCGGCGATGCCGTAAGCCTCACGGGCCTCCGCGATGAAATCCGCGAGCTCCCGCGCACGGCGCCGGAGGTCGGCCTCGTCGAAGACCCCCTCGGCGAGACGCCGGAAGAAGCGCGGCATGCCGTTCTCCGGGACGGGTCCGCGCGGCGACAGCAGGGCGGAGCCCGGCGAGACGGCGCGACCCAGGGGCAGCAGGTCGCTCTCGTCGCCGCCGGTGCCGTGGAGCAGCAGGAGCGGAGGCGAGCCGGCCACGGTCGCGGGCTCGAAACGGTGAGTGAAGGACAGCTTGGTCATGACGGCCTCGCGAAGAGTGCGTGGGAACCGCCCCTCCTCGCGGAGGGGCGGCCGTGTCAGGCGATGACGGGGAGAACCTCCTCGATCCGCGCGCGGTGCGCTTCGAGGAAGGCGGGGAGCTTGAGCGCCTCGCCCAGGGCCTCGGCCGGCTCGTCGACGGCAAAACCCGGGATGTCGGTGGCGATCTCGAACAGCACACCGCCGGGCTCGCGGAAGTAGACCGAGCGGAAATAGGCGCGGTCGCGCTGCTCGGTCACCTGCAGGCCGTGGGTGCCGGTGAGATCGGCCACCATGGCGGCCTGCTCGGCATCGTCCTTCGCCCGGAAGGCGATGTGATGGACCGAGCCGGCTCCGGGCCGTCCGCGCAGGAACTCGCCCACCGCCCGGAGGGTGACGAACCCGCCGAGAGCACCGCCATTGGCGTAGCGGGTCATCGCCCCGTCGCGTCCGGCCTCGGAAAAGCCGAACACCCCGGTGAGGATCCGCGCCGTCGGCTCCGCCTCTTTGAGGAGCAGGGTGACGCCGTGGAAGCCCCGGATGGCGTGCTCGGCCGGAACCTCGGCACCGGTCCGGGAAGACGCCCCCTCGGTGGCGTCGTCGACCCCGACCAGGGCCAGCACCATCCCGTCGGGATCGCGCAGGCGGAGGACCGGCTCGCCGAAGAGCTGAACCAGGGCGTCATGGTCGACGCCCTTCTCGATCAGCCTGTGAGTCCACCAGCCGATGGAGGCGCGGGGAACGCGGAAGGCGGTCTCCTGCGTCTCGCCGATCCCGACCCGTCCCCGCGCGGCATGGGCGACGGGAAAGAACGTCAGGATCGTGCCGGGCCGTCCGGCCTCGTCGCCGTAATAGAGGTGATAGGTCGAGGGATCGTCGAAATTGACGGTCTTCTTCACCAGGCGCAGGCCGAGGACGCGCCGGTAGAAATCGAGGTTGCGCTGGATGTCGCCGGCATAGGCGGTGACGTGGTGCAGGCCGTTATCGGACATGGTCGTGTCTCCCGGACGCGCTGGCCGGTGGATGGCCACCGCGCCGCTTCGTGATGACGACAATCTGGGGCTTGGCATGCCGCATGAAAACAGAAACGATGGAAACCTATCGTTTCTGGAAATGCGCCTATGAAACTGCCGGATTTCGAAGCCTGGGCGATCTTCGCCAAAGTCGCGGAGACGGGTGCGTTCGGGCGGGCGGCGGATGAACTCGGCCTGTCGAAGGCCACGGTCTCCAAGGCGATCACCCGCCTCGAAGGCCGGATCGGCGGCCGCCTGTTCCATCGGACCTCACGCAAGATCGCCCTGACGGAACTTGGCCATGCGGCGCGGGAGGGGGCCGCGCGCATCCTCGCGGAGGGTGAAGCGGCGGAAGCCCAGGCCACGGCCTCGTCATCGGTTCCGCGCGGCATGGTGAGGCTCGCCGCCCCCATGTCGTTCGGGATCCTCCACGTCGCCCCGATCCTTCCGGATTTCCTGGGCCAGTATCCGGAAGTCTCGGTGGATCTCCATCTCAGCGATGCGTTGGTCGATCTCGTGGGCGGGGGCTTCGATATCGGCCTGCGCATCGCCGCGCTGGCGGATTCCTCCCTGCGGGCGCGGCGCCTCTGCCTCGTGAACCGCGCCCTCGTGGCATCGCCGGAGTATCTCGACCGGCATGGCCGGCCGGAGCATCCGCGCGACCTCGCCCGCCATCCCTGCCTCGGCTACGCCTACCTGCCGAGCCCGGACCGCTGGATCTTCACCAGCCGCGAGGGCGAGGAAGCGGCCATCGTCCCTGCCGGGCCGCTGCGGGCCAACAATGCCGACGCCCTGACCCCCGCCCTTCGCGCCGGGCTCGGTCTCGCCGTCCAGCCGGATTTCATGGTCTGGGAGGATCTTCGGGCCGGGCGGCTCGAACGGGTGCTGCACGGTTGGGACCTGCCGCCCATCGCCCTGCATCTGGTCACGCCGCCGGGCGACCCGCGCCCCGCCCGCGTCCTCGCACTCATTGCCTTCCTGGCGGCCCGGTTCGCGGCGGCCCCCTGGTCGAACGGAGCCGCCGTACAGCCCTGAGGCCGCGATCAGAGCACGACATGCGGGCCGACCGCGTCCGCGTGGAGCGGCGAGAGGAAGGCCGCGCCGATGCCGTTGTCGAACCGGCGGGCGACCTTGGCCCTGGTCCTGCCGATGACGATCAGCGTGCCGACGTCGAGGGGTTCTTCCATGGAGACGGCGACCCCCGATGCCGAGATGTTGATGACACGGCCCGGCAGCATCGATCCGGCCTCGGTCGTGACCAGCACGTCCTGGATTTCCGGAACGATGCGCGGAAAGGCGCGCGTCACCAGGGGCGGGGGATTTTGCGATTTCGCGACGCTTAGGAGGCTCTGCACCACGAGCCCGAGGGGATGGTCGGCGCTCAGAACCCGTATGGCGAAGGCGGATGTCTCCGCTCGCACGACGATGGCTTCGATAGATCCGGCATGGCGGATACTGCAGGTCAGTCGCTCATCGACGGCGGGCACGACCGAGGACTTGAAACGAATTCCGTCCGAGGAGAGATCGTCGGTGACCGCATAGAAATTCTGCCGATGCCGCCCCCAGCAAAGAGCTGGCAGGATGACCTTGTATCGCGCCTCCGACCGCCTGTCGCTCATCGCATCCCTTGTTGCGTCGAGCCTTCCTATGTTGGCGAGTCTTCAGGCGAAGCTTTCACGATCGAGAGAATTCGATTCAATATCCTGCATCAACAACGCGGTCCACAGCCATTACACGCAAGGCGAGTGAGGCGGATCGGATCAGGCTCCGCCGCCCGACCGGCCGACCCCCGTCAGGCCATGCACTTTGATGCGGGAGGCGAGCGTCGTCGGCTTGACGCCGAGCAGTTCGGCCGCCCCTCCGGCCCCGAAGACGCGGCCCTTGCTCAAGATGAGGGCGGCCGAGATGTCGGCCCGGTCGCGTGCCCTCCGCTCGGCCTCGGTGGCAGGGGTGGCGCCGGTCACGACCTCGCCCTGCGGGCGCCGCCCCTCGACGGGACCGCTGCCCTCGGCTTCGGGCAGGTCGAACCGCAACCGCCCGCGCACGGCCAGGATCGCCGCCCGCTCGACGATGTTCTCCAGCTCGCGGACATTGCCGGGCCAGTCGTAGCGCGCGAGGCGGCGGACATCGCCTTCCGTGAGACGCAGGTCGGGCATGGCGAGGCGCCGGGCCACGCCCTTCAGGAAGTGCTGGGCGATGAGGGGAATATCCTCGGGCCGCTCGCGCAGGGGCACGGCCGCGATGGGGAAGACGTTGAGGCGGAAGTAGAGATCCTCGCGAAAGCGCCCCCGCTTCACCTCGGCCTTGAGGTCGCGGTTGGTGGCGGCCACGAGGCGAACGTCGACGAGCCGGGTCCGCTCCTCGCCGACCCTCTCGAATTGCCGCTCCTGCAGCACGCGCAGGAGCTTGCCCTGCAGGTCGATGGGGATTTCCCCGACCTCGTCGAGAAACAGGGTGCCGCCATCGGCGAGTTCGAACCGCCCGACCCGGTCGCGCAGGGCGCCGGTGAAGGCGCCCTTGGCGTGGCCGAAGAACTCGCTCTCGAACAGCTCGCGCGGGATCGCCGCGCAGTTCACCCGGATCAGCGGCCGGTCCCGGCGGCGGCTCGCCTCGTGGATGGCGCGGGCGATGAGCTCCTTGCCGGTGCCGGATTCGCCGGTGACGAGGACGGTGGCGTCGGTGCCGGCCACGAGGTCGATCTGCCGGAGGGTCGCCTCGATGGCCGGAGAACGGCCGATGATGCCCTGGTGGTGCCCGCCCTCGCGGATTTCCTCGCGCAGATAGGCGTTCTCGAGCTCCAGGCGCTGGCGCAGGGAATCGACCTCCGCCAGGGCCTGGCGCAGGCGCTCGTCGGCCTCCCGCCGCTGGCTGATGTCGCGGAACACGATGACCGCGCCGAGGAGCCGGCCCCGGTCGCGGATCGGCGTCGACGTGTATTCCACGAAGATCGGGGCGCCGTCCCGGCGCCAGAACACCTCGGTGTCGACCTGATGCACGGCCCCATCGCGGAAGGCGGCGTAGATCGGGCAATCCTGGTGCGGGTAATGGCAGCCATCCGGGTGGCTGTGGTGGACGGTGGCATGCATGTCGCGCCCGACGAGATCGGCCGCGTCCCAGCCCAGCATCCGCTCGGCCGCCGGGTTGATGAAGGTGGTGATGCCCTCGGCATTGACCCCGTAGATGCCTTCGCCGGCCGCGCGCAGGATCAGCTGGTTCTCGCGCTCGATATCGCGAAAGATCCGCTCCATCCGCTGCCACTCGGACAGGCCGGCCCGCATATGCGCATCGGCCTCCGTATCCACGAGGCGGCGGCGACGCTCGTCGAGGTCGAACAGGCTGACGAGGAGGAGCGCCGGCTCACCCGGCAGGATCGTCCCGCTATATTCCACATGGAGGCCGTGCCCCTCGGCGTGCCTCGGCGAGAGGGCGTGGGTCCAGTCGCGGCCCCGCGCCTGCACGGCCTGGGTGAAGACGATCAGCGTCGGCACCTGGTCGGGATGGAGGCCGGTGACGCGCATGCCCCGCAGGACATCGGGATCGTAGCCGAGCAGGCGCGCGGCGGCCGGGTTGGCGTCCCGGATCTCGTCGGCCACCGGATCGAGCACCAGCATCGCTTCCGCCGCCCTGTCGAAGGCAGGTCCATAGGGCGAGGCGGTCGGCGCGTCTGATCTTTCCATGACGACATCTCGTAGCATCGGTGACGAAAAACCGTAATCGACGATATTTCGTAGCGTGCGTCCTTATCTCAAACCCTTGTTTAGGCTACGCTTTTTATCGGAATTGTGGCTGGCACAGCGTTTGCCATGAGAAGAGCGTCTCCGCAGAAAGGTCCGCGACATGGCGCTCTTCGACGATCCGTTCAACGCCCGGCTGACCTTGAAGCGCGGCGGCTGCTCCTGCGGAAACCATCGCGATCAAGCCGCGCACGACGCCGAAGCCTTGTCCGGCGACGCCGCGATCACGCGGGCCGTCGAAGGCGCGGTGATGCGGGCCCTGTTCCCCGAGGATGCCCAGCGGCGCGCCTTCCTCAGGAGCGTCGGCGCGGCGACGGCGCTGGCCGCCGTCAGCCAGTTCTTGCCCACGAAATTCGTGGCCGAGGCCTTCGCGCAAGGGGCGAAGCCCGAGAAGACCGATCTCAAGGTCGGCTTCATCCCGATCACCTGCGCCACGCCGATCATCATGGCGAAACCCATGGGCTTCTACGAGAAGCAGGGGCTGAACGTGGAGGTGGTGAAGACCGCCGGCTGGGCGGTGATCCGCGACAAGACCCTGAACAAGGAATACGACGCCGCCCACATGCTGGCGCCGATGCCCATCGCCATCTCGCTCGGCGTCGGATCGAACCCCGTTCCCTACACGATGCCGGCGGTGGAGAACGTCAACGGCCAGGCGATCACCCTGGCGATGAAGCACAAGGACCGGCGCGACCCGAAAAGCTGGAAGGGCTTCAAGCTCGCGGTGCCCTTCGACTATTCGATGCACAATTACCTGCTGCGCTACTACCTCGCGGAAGCCGGGATCGACCCCGATACCGACGTGCAGATCCGCGCCGTCCCGCCGCCGGACATGGTCGCGAACCTGCGGGCCGACAACATCGACGGGTTCCTCGCCCCCGACCCGGTGAACCAGCGCGCGGTCTATGATGGCGTCGGCTTCATCCACATCCTGTCGAAGGAGATCTGGGACCGGCACCCGTGCTGCGCCTTCGCGGCCTCGCAGGATTTCGTCACCCAGACCCCGAACACCTACGCCGCCCTCCTCCGCGCCGTGATCGAGGCGACGGCCTACGCCTCGAAGATCGAGAACCGCAAGGAGATCGCCGCGCAGATCGCGCCGGCCAACTACCTCAACCAGCCGGTGACGGTGGTGGAACAGGTGCTCACCGGAACCTTCGCCGACGGCCTCGGTAATGTCCGCAAGGTGCCGGACCGCGTCGACTTCGACGCCTTCCCGTGGTCGTCCTTCGCGGTCTGGATCATGACCCAGATGAAGCGCTGGGGTCAGATCAAGGGCGATGTCGACTACAAGGCGGTGGCCGAGAAGGTCTATCTCGCCACCGACGCAGCCCGGCTGATGAAGGAGGCCGGCCTCACCCCGCCGACCGCCACGTCGAAATCCTTCTCGGTGATGGGCAAGGCCTTCGATCCGGCCAAGCCCGAAGAGTACCTGAACTCCTTCGCCATCAAGCGGGCGGGCTGAGCCATGAAGGCCTCACTCTCGCTCCGCGCCGGCATCGTCTCCCTGGCCGTCCTCGCCGCCTTCCTGCTGCTCTGGCAGATCGCGGTGGGCGGGGTCGCCAAGACCGAGGCCATGGACCCGGAATACGCGGCCCTCATGGGTGCGAGCGCCACAACCGGCAAGTCGGCGATGCCGGGGCCCCTCGACGTCGCCGCCACCGCCTGGAAGCACCTGAGGGACCCGTTCTACGATCGCGGCCCCAACGACAAGGGTCTCGGCATCCAGCTCGCCTATTCCATCGGCCGGGTGGCGCTGGGCTACGGTCTCGCGGTGCTGGTGGCCATCCCCATCGGCTTTCTCATCGGCATGTCGCCGCTGATGGGCCGGGCGCTCGACCCCTTCATCCAGCTCCTGAAGCCGGTCTCGCCGCTCGCCTGGATGCCGCTCGCCCTCTACACGATCAAGGATTCCAGCCTGTCGGCGATCTTCGTGATCTTCATCTGCTCGCTCTGGCCGATGCTGATCAACACCGCCTTCGGTGTCGCCGGAACGCGCAAGGAATGGCTCAACGTCGCCCGGACCCTGGAGGTCGGGCCGATCCGGCGCGCCTTCACGGTGATCCTGCCGGCCGCCGCCCCGACGATCCTCACCGGCATGCGCATCTCCATCGGCATCGCCTGGCTCGTGATCGTGGCGGCCGAGATGCTCGTGGGCGGAACCGGCATCGGCTACTTCGTGTGGAACGAGTGGAACAACCTCTCGATCACCAATGTGATCGTCTCGATCCTGGTCATCGGCCTCGTGGGCATGATCCTCGACCAGTTGCTCGCCCGGGCGCAGCGCCTCGTCACCTTCCCCGAGTGAGGCCGCGCCATGAGCAAGCTCATCCCCTTCGCGCGGCGCTCCGCGAGCGCCGCTCCCGACCCCGCCGCCGGGACCAGCCGCATGTCGTCCTCCGAAAAGTTCATCTCCATCGAGGGGATCGCCCGGCGCTATCCCGCCCCCGGTGGCAAGCCAAACACCGTGTTCGAGAACCTGTGGCTGCCCATGCGGCGGGGCGAGTTCGTCTGCATGATCGGCCATTCCGGCTGCGGCAAGACCACGGTGCTCAACATCCTGGCCGGGCTGGAGGCGCCGAGCGAGGGCGTCGTCATCGTCGACGGGCAGGCGATCGAGGGAACCAGCCTCGACCGGGCCGTGATCTTCCAGGGCCATGCCCTGCTGCCCTGGCGCACGGTGCTCGGCAACGTCGCCTATGCGGTCTCCTCGCGCTGGCGCAAGGCGTCCCGCGCCGAAGTGGAGGAGCGTGCCCGCAAGGCCATCGCCACGGTGGGACTCGCCGGCTCCGAGCATAAGCGCCCGTCCGAACTCTCGGGCGGCATGAAGCAGCGTGTCGGCATCGCCAGGGCGCTGGCCATCGAGCCCAAGATCCTGCTCATGGACGAGCCGTTCTCGGCGCTGGACGCGCTCACGCGGGGCACCCTGCAGGACGAGGTGCGCCGCATCTGCATCGAGACCGGCCAGACCGTCTTCATGATCACCCACGATGTCGACGAGTCGATCTACCTCGCCGACCGCATCGTGCTGATGACCAACGGCCCCGAGGCCAAGGTGGCGGAGATCGTCGAGAACCCGCTGCCCAAGCGCCGCGAGCGCGCGAACCTCCATCACGCGCCGGGCTACTACGCCCTGCGCAACCACCTGATGGACTTCCTCGTCAGCCGCTCGAAGAGCCTGCGGGACGCCATGCCCGCCGGCTACGACCAGCGCCACCCGCCCGTGGTGCGGCCGGGCGCGGACGAGCCGGAGCCGGTCCCCGTCCCCGCCGCCTCCTAGATCGGCGCCTCGCAGATCCGCGCGCCGCCTCTCACCCACCTTCCTTCATCGGAGACCTCACATGAAGCGCGAAGACCTCACGGAAAAGCTCCTCGACATCAAGCGCGAGAAGGGCTGGACCTGGAAGCACATCCAGGCCGAGATCGGCGGACTCTCGCCGATCCTCATCACCGCCGCCTGCATGGGGCAGATGAAGCTGCCCAAAGCCCAGGCGAAGAAGGCGGCGGAGCTGTTCGGCCTGACCGAATCCGAGGAGCGGATGCTGAACGAGGCGCCCTATCGCGGCTCGATCCCGCAGATGCCGCCCACCGACCCGCTGATCTACCGCTTCTATGAGCTGGTGATGGTCTACGGCACCACCTGGAAAGAACTGATCCAGGAGGATTTCGGTGACGGCATCATGTCGGCGATCGATTTCAACATGACCATGGAACGAGAGCCCAACAACAAGGGCGACCGGGTGAAGATGAACTTGTCCGGAAAGTTTTTGCCGTATAAATATTATGACAACGAAGAAGGCGTGCCGGATTACGGCTTCAAGGAGCCGTAAATCTGGAGCCATGCTTCGAAAGCATTCTGGACTTTAGCGGCACCGCGGCCTCGAAGGAGGTCGCGGTGACTTTTCTCACGCGCGGCGAGTCGACGGCGGAGGGGGTTTCGTGCTGATTGCGGAGGCTTGGCCGCACGCACGGCCCTCCCCCTCGGAGATTGTTTCCGCATGAACCTCAACGCGATCTCGGCCACCTGGGCACCCCGGCTTCTCAGCGTCCTGCGCATCGTCGCCGGCGTGCTGTTCCTGGAGCACGGCACGCAGAAGCTGTTCGGGTTTCCCATGCGCGTGGGTGGCGGGGCGGCACCGGCGCTGTTCACCCTCTTCTGGTTCGCGGCCGTCCTCGAAATCGTCGGCGGCGCGCTGATCGTCCTCGGCCTGTTCACGCGGCCGGTGGCGTTCATTCTCTCCGGCCAGATGGCCTTCGCCTATTTCATCGCTCATGCGCCCGAGAGCCAGTTCCCGGCTCTCAACGGCGGCGACGCGGCCATCCTGTTCTGCTTCCTCTTCCTCTACCTCGCCGCGGCCGGCGCCGGTCCGTGGAGCCTCGACGCGCAGCGCCGCGGGCGGTTCTGAGCCGGGGCTCGGGGCTCGCGCCGGCGATGCCCGGCCGGATCGATCGGAGGAGCCGCGCTCCGTCCGATCGAGAGACGATTCCTGCCATACGGCGCCCCCTGAAGCCGGCGGGCGTGTCGCCATCTCGCTCGCGCCGGGCGCAGCCGATGCCCGGTTGTCGATGTGACGGAGGCGGGTCGCATGGCGCCTGACGACACTCCGGGGCCGCGCGTCGGAGGGCCGGCGTGATGACGGAGGAGCCTACCGACGACCGCCGCATCCGCGTCGTCGCCGTGGCCGTGCAGAAGGGCGGCACCGGCAAGACGAGCCTCGCCGCTTCCCTGTCCGTGGCGGCGGCGGAGGACGGCGAACGCGTGATCGCCTTCGACCTCGATCCGCAGGGGTCGCTGGCCGGCTGGGGCGCCCTGCGTCGCAAGGACGGAGTGACCGTCGAGCGCATCCAGGCCTGGGAGATCGGGCAGATGCCCGAGATCCTGGAAGGCTGCCGCGAGAACGGAACCACCCTCGTCGTCATCGACACCGCCGGCACCGCCACGGGTCTGGCCCCGGCCCTGCGCACGGCCGACCTCGTGGTCGTGCCGGTGCGCCCGTCGCGGCTCGACCTCGTGGCCGCGAGGCCGACCCTCCAGACCCTCGTGGGCCTCGGGATGCGGAGCCGGCTGGCCCTCGTCCTCAACCAATGCCCGCCCCCGCCCTCCCCGCGCACGGATGCCTATGCGGCGCAACTCCGCTCGCTGGGCGTGCTTGCCGAACCCAGCATCGTGCACCGGGTGGATCACCAGGACGCCGTGGCCTCCGGCCTCGGCGTCACCGAATACGCGCCCTGCGGCCGGGCCGCCGAGGAGATCCGCGCCCTGTGGGGCTGGCTCGACGCGAAGATGAGCCGATCGGGTGCGGAAGCATCCTGACCGGATTCGCATCGGCGAACCGACCCGTCACAGCGCCTTGATTTTTTTTGAAGCCTGCCTGATCGGCTCGCGGCGGATACTCATGGCAGAGTCGATCATCCAAGCAGACCTCCTCATCCTGAGGCGCCGGAGCGTAGCGGAGGCCTCGAAGGAGGCCTCCAATCGGCGCGCAATCCCTGGAAGCCTCCTTCGAGGCCGCTATGCGGCACCTCAGGATGAGGTGAAGCCTTGGACGAACACCGCAAACGAGCTCTGTCGATGTCTCGGGTTTCAGGACGCGAAACCCGCTCAGCGCTCCCCGAATGCCGCCAGGATGCGCGCCCAGGAGCGGGTGCCCTTGTGGAAGCTCTTGAGGTCGTACTTCTCGTTGGGCGAGTGGATGCGGTCGTCGTCGAGGCCGAAGCCGATGAGGAGCGTGTTGCGGTCGAGCAGCCGCTTGAAATCGCCGACGATGGGGATCGAGCCGCCCGCACCGATGGTCACGGCCGGCACGCCCCATTCCTCGGCGAGCGCCCCCCTCGCGATGTCCAGTTCGGGCATGTCGAAGGGCAGGCTGATGGCGCGGCTGCCCTTGTAGCAGATCACCTCCACCGAGCAGTCCGACGGGATGCGCTCACGCACGAAGGCCTCGAAGGTCTTCGCGAGTTGCTCGGGGTCCTGATCGTCCACGAGGCGGAACGAGACCTTGGCACTGGCCTGCCCCGCGATGACGGTCTTGGTGCCTTCGCCGGTATAGCCGCCGATGATGCCGTTGACGTCGCAGGCCGGGCGCGATTGGATCAGCTCGATCAGCATGCGCCCGCGCTCGCCGGCAGGCTCCTTGAGGCCGATTGGGCCGAGGAACTTCTCGGCCGTGAAGTCGAGCCCGCGCCACTGCTCCAGGATGTCGGCGGGCGTCTCGCGCACGCCGTCGTAGAAGCCCGGCAGGGCCACTCTTCCATCCGAATCGTGCAGGTCGGCGATGATTGTCGACAGGACGTGGATCGGGTTGCGCGCGGCACCTCCGAAGAAGCCCGAATGCAGGTCACGGTCGGCGCAGGTGACCTTCACCTCGAAATAGGCGAGGCCCCGCAGCGACGTGGTGATGGCCGGCGTGGTCGGGTTCCACATGCTGGTGTCGCAGACGAGGACGATGTCGGCGGCAAGCTTGTCGCGGTTGGCCGCGACCCATTCGGGCAGGCCTTGAGAGCCATTCTCCTCGGCGCCCTCGATCAGCAGGGTGACGCCGCAGGGCAGCTCGCCCTCCATGGCGATGAAGGCACGGCAGGCTTCGACGAAGGTCATGACCTGACCCTTGTCGTCGGAGGCCCCGCGCGCCACGATCTGCTTCTCGCCCTTGGCGTTCAGCGACAGACGCGGCTCGAAAGGCGGCGTCTCCCAGAGGTTCAATGGGTCCACCGGCTGCACGTCGTAAT
The DNA here is from genome assembly GCF_001422125.1 of Methylobacterium sp. Leaf85. Lineage (NCBI taxonomy): Bacteria > Pseudomonadati > Pseudomonadota > Alphaproteobacteria > Hyphomicrobiales > Methylobacteriaceae > Methylobacterium > Methylobacterium sp. Leaf85. The sequence continues at coordinate 225,964 of NZ_LMME01000031.1, forward strand.
GGCCGTAGAACAGCACGTGCGGCTTGCCGGGTTTCGGCGCATGCGCCAGCACTACCGGATGCAGCGATGTCTCGTGGATGGCCGTCTCGAAGCCGAGCGCCGTCAGATTGCCCTCGAGCCACTGCGCCGCGTCGCGGCAATGCCCGGCATAGGCCGGATCGGTGGAGATCGACGGGATCCGCAGGAAGGCGAACAGCCGCTCCAGGGCATTGTCGAGGTCGCGGTCGATGTCGTTGAGAACCGGGTCGAGGGCGGCCATCGCGCGTCCTTGTGGCAAGCGGGGATGGCGACAGGGTTAGCCGAGGGGATGGGCGGGCGCAAACCGCGGACATGGCCCTTCAGGGCTGCAAACTGGGCTGGAAGGCGTTCGGTTAAGGAGAGTTCAAGGGTCGACACCCCCTAAACCGCAATTTCCGGGGGCATCGAGCAGTGCTCGGACCCGTGTAGACGGCATCTGACGTCAAGGCGTCGGCCCTGCGCCCGCACCGTCCCGCACGGCTATGAAGCTGTCGGTCGCGGCGCTGGACAAGGATCTACCCGCTCGCCGAGAAGGCCCGCGCGTCACGCGTGCTGAGCGCAGCCGCATCCCGAAGCATGGGCCCCGGTAGGCCAGCGCGAGCGACGGATCAGGTCGCAAAAGTTGCCCTTGCGGAAGCTCGGTTCCTTGTCGGCGATGACGTCCGCCTTGACGTTGCCGAACGTCGTATCCGGCTTGTGTCGGATGCCGTCGTAGAAGGCTTGGATGATGTCCTCCTTGAAGTCGGGCGTCCGCGGGAACGCGGACACCACCGCCTCACGCTCGGCGTCGGAGTATTCTCCGTAGGTCAGGCCGAGCACGTCCATCTCGACGCCGGCGGTGACGAGCGCCACGACCGGATGCATGTGGACCGGGATGCCGGGCGTCGTGTGCAGGGCGATGGCGGTCCAGACCGTGTAGACGTCCGCCTCCGGTACCCCGTGCGCTGTCAGGAAGTCGCGCGCCGCGTTGGCGCCGTCGACCTCGAAGCGCTCCTCCGCGCTGCTGTGGTCCGGCATGAGGCCGACATCGTGGAACATCGCTCCCGCGTAGAGAAGTTCGCGGTCGAAGGTCAGGTCGCGGCGGATGCCTGCCAGGGCGCCGAATTGGTAGACCCGGCTCGAATGATTGAAGAGGAGTTCGGTTTCCGTGTCCCGGACGAACTCCGTGACGGCACGGGCCAATTTGCTGTCCGGAACGGTTGCCAAGGTGGGAATGCTCAAGATCGGGGTTCCTTTGCGCTGAGCCTCCCATCGGGCTACAAAACTCCATCATTGGCATCAATCGTCGTATGACGGCGTTTTCTGCCATCGTTCATGCATCCTCAGCCACGGAGCTCCGATGGCGCCCCGCTCCATCGCCATCCTCGCCCTTCCCGGGGTCCAATTGCTCGATGTGGCCGGCCCGCTCGACGTCTTCGCCGAGGCGAACGTCCAGAGCGGCGAGCCCATCTACGATCTCGCCATCGTCGGGACGGCCGCCGATACGATCCTCACATCGTCGGGACGGCGCCTCGTGGCGGATATCGTCGCTCCCGGCACCGACCCGCCTCGCTTCGACACCTTGCTGGTCGCGGGAGCGCCCCGCATGCACGAGACGGGCGTCGATGACGGTCTCGTGGATTGGCTCGTGACGGTTACGGCGCAGTGCCGGCGCTACGGTTCGGTCTGCAGCGGGGCGTTCCTGCTCGGTCAGGCCGGCCTGCTGGACGGCCGGAGGGTGACGACGCATTGGGCCGTGGCGGAGGTGCTGGCGGCGCGCTACCCGGATGCGTCGGTCGAGGCCGATGCGATCTGCCTCTTCGACGGCCCGCTGAGGACGGCGGCCGGGGTCACCGCGGGGCTGGATCTCGCGCTGGCCCTCGTCGAGGAGGATCTCGGCGCGGAGATCGCGCGCCGGGTCGCCAGCCAGCTCGTTATGTTCTTTCGACGCGGCGGCGGGCAGATGCAGTTCAGCCGCCGCGGGCTCAGTGCACCGGCCGGCCGCTCGGCCTTGCAGGAAGTCCAGCGCTGGGTGGCCGCATATCCCGCGGAGGATCACGCGGTCGAGAAGCTCGCAGGGCGAGCGGGGATGAGTCCGCGCCATTTCGCGCGCCTGTTCAGGACCGAGACGGGACTGACACCGGCCGCCTACGTGGAGAACGTCCGGATCGAGGCTGTCCGGCGCCTTCTGGAAACGGACGACATCGTTCTCAAGCAGGTCGCGAACGCTTGCGGCTTCCTCGACGTCGACACCCTCCGGCGGGCCTTCATGCGGCGTGTCGGGACGACGCCTGCGGAGTATCGTCGACGGCATCTGCATCGCTGAGCCGCCCGCTTATCCTGGGCTGCACGCCCGCTCGACCTTTCAGACCCCGCTGAATCGGCGCTCGTCCAGTCACAAGCCCCACCGAGCACCCGACACCCTTCCCGCAGGAGGAAACCACCCTTCCGGGAACAGGCACAGATTGGAACGGTTATCGAGTGGACCGGCGCGGGGCGTGGACGTTTCTTCCCCTCGTGCCTCCGCCCATACGAGAAACGCGGCCGGTGCTCTGCCCGGCCCCTGATCCTTCAGGACACGCCCATGCTCATCGACAGCGGATCACCCGGGGCGCCAGCCGCCATCGGCATCAGCCTGACCATAAACGGCGAGGTTCGTGAGCTTCAGGTGGCGCCGTGGACCACCCTCCTCGACCTCCTGCGCGAGGATCTCGACCTCACCGGCACCAAGAAGGGCTGCGACCACGGCCAGTGCGGCGCCTGCACCGTGCTGGTGAACGGCACGCGCATCAATTCCTGCCTCGCGCTCGCCGTGATGAAGGACGGCGCCGAGGTCGTCACCGTCGAGGGGCTGGCCAAGCACGGCGGCCAGGACGGCGCGATGCATCCGCTCCAGGCCGCCTTCGTGGAACGCGACGCCTTCCAATGCGGCTATTGCACCCCCGGCCAGCTCTGCTCGGCGGCCGGCATGATCGCGGAAGGTCACGCCACGTCGCGCGAAGAAATCCGCGAGGCCATGAGCGGCAACATCTGCCGCTGTGGCGCCTACACCAACATCGTCGATGCCATCGAAGACGTGATGCACGCGGGAGCTGCCCGATGAACCGCTTCGATTACGTTCGTCCGACCACGGTCGAGGAGGCGGTGCGGGCCATCGGCTCCGCCGCCAATGCCCGCTTCATCGCCGGCGGCACCAACCTCGTCGATCTGATGAAGTACAATGTCGAACGGCCCGAGCGCCTCGTCGACATCACCCGCCTGCCCTTGGAGGCCATCGAGGAGCATGACGGGGGCCTGCGCATCGGCGCCCTCGTCACAAACTCTACGGTGGCCTACGACGAGCGCATCAAGGAGCGCTACCCGCTCCTGTCGAGCGCGATCCTGGCCGGTGCCTCGGGCCAGCTGCGCAATGCCGCCAGCACGGGCGGCAACCTCAACCAGCGCACCCGCTGCTATTATTTCTATGACGAGGCGACGCCCTGCAACAAGCGCGAGCCGGGCTCGGGCTGTCAGGCGATCGGCGGCGTCAACCGCATCCACGCCATCTTCGGCACCAGCGAGGCATGTATCGCCACCCACCCGTCCGACATGTGCGTGGCGCTGGCGGCCCTCGAGGCTGAGGTCCGCGTCACCGGACCGCGCGGCGAGCGCCGCATCCCCTTCGCCGAGTTCCACCGCCTGCCGGGGGACACACCGCAATACGACACCACCCTGAAGGCGGACGAGATCGTCCTCTCCGTCGATCTTCCGGACGCGGATTTCGCCGGCCACCACACCTACCTGAAGCTGCGCGACAGGCTCTCCTACGCCTTCGCCCTGGTTTCGGTGGCCGCCGTGATGAAGCGCGACGGCGACACGATCACCGAGGCCCGCTTCGCCCTCGGCGGCGTCGCGCACAAGCCTTGGCGCAATACCGAGGCGGAGGCCTCCCTCAAGGGCAAGTCCGCCACCCGCGAGAGTTTCGAGGCCGCCGCCGAGATCGTGATGCGGGAGGCCAAGCCCCAATCCGAGAACGGTTTCAAGATCGAGCTCGCCCGGCGCGCCATCATCCGGGGCCTGACCCAGGCCGCTGCCGGCACGCCCCAGTCGCAATCCGACAAGCGCATCGCCTGAGGACCCGTCCAGACATGGCAAACAGCATCTCCTCCACCGGCACGGACAGCTTCGTCGGCACCGCGCGTAGCCGCGTCGACGGCCCCGCCAAGGTCACCGGCCTCGCGAAATACGCGGGTGAATTCACCGCCGCCGATCTCGCCCATGGCTACGTCGTCTCCGGTGGGATCGCCAAGGGCCGCATCACCGCCATCGACAGCGCGGCGGCGGAAGCCGTGCCCGGTGTGCTCAAGGTCTTCACCCACGAGAACCGGCCGCGCACGGCCTGGCTCGATTACAATTACCAGGACGCCGTGGCGCCCCCCGGCTCACCGTTCCGCGCCTTCTACGATGACAAGATCCATTACAGCGGCCAGCCGGTGGCCCTTGTGGTGGCCGAGGATTTCGGCACCGCCCGCTATGCCGCGTCCCTGGTGAAGGTCTCCTACGAGGCCGAGGAGCCGCTGACCGACGTCGAGCGCCAGCGCGAATTCGGCTACGAGCCGCCGAAGAAGCGCGCCGGCATCAAGCCGCCGCCCGAGCCCCGGGGCGATGCCGATGCCGCCTTCGCCTCGGCCCCGATACAGCTGCGAGGCGACTACACGCTCGCCGTGGAGCACCACAACCCGATGGAGCCGCACGCCTCCACGGTGGTCTGGGACGGCGACGGCGCGATCACCGTCTACGACAAGATCCAGGGTGTCTCGAACAGCCAGGGCTACATCGCGGGCGTGTTCGGCATGGACAAGGACAAGGTGCGGGTGCTCAACCCGTATCTCGGCGGCGGCTTCGGCCTCGGCCTGCGCCCGCAATACCAGCTCTTCCTCGCAGTCATGGCCGCGCGTGAGCTCGAACGTTCGGTGCGGGTGACCCTCACACGCGACCAGATGTTCACCTTCGGCTACCGCCCCGACGTGCGCCAGACCATCTCCCTCGGCGCGGACGAGGGGGGCAAGCTCCGGTCGATCAAGCACGATGCCCTGTCGGGTACCTCGCGGTTCGAGGATTACCAGGAGGTCGTGGTCAACTGGTCGGCCATCCTCTACGGAGCCTGCGAGAACGTCTCCCTCGACTACAAGCTGACGCAGATCGACACCTACACCCCCGCCGACATGCGCGCGCCGGGGGCGGTGACGGGGGTGTTCGCCCTCGAGATCGCCATGGACGAACTGGCCCATGCCACCGGCCAGGACCCGATCGCGGTGCGCCTCAAGAACTACACCGACCGCGACCCCACCGAGGACAAGCCCTTTGGCTCGAAGGCCCTGCGCGCCTGCTACGAGCAGGGCGCCGAGCGCTTCGGCTGGTCCGAGCGCAATCCCGAGCCGCGTTCCATGCGCGACGGCAAGGAACTCGTCGGCTGGGGCATGGCCACCGGCGTGTGGGAAGCGCTGATGCAGAAATCCTCGGCCCAGGCGACGCTCACCGCCGACGGCAAGCTGGTGGTCGGTAATTCCACCGGCGATATCGGCACCGGCACCTATACGATCCTCACCCAGATCGCCGCCGATGCCCTCGGCCTGCCGATGGAAGACGTGACGACGAAGCTCGGCGACACCGACCTCGCCGAGGCGCCCGTGGCCGGCGGCTCGTGGACGGCGGCTTCGTCCGGCACGGCGGTGATGAAGGCCTGCCGCAAGATCGCGGCGGATGTCTTCGCCATGGCCCGTGCCATGGACGACTCGCCGCTCGCCAATGTCGATCTCGAGCGCGTCGTCTTCACCGGCGGCCGGATCGAGATGGCGGGCGACCCGTCGCGCAGCGTCTCCCTCGTGGACGCCATGAAGGCGGCCGGCGTCGACAAGGTCGAGGCGACCGAGAGCGCCGGTCCGGATGCGGGCCACATGAAGGAGTTCGCCTCCTACACCCACTCGGCCGTGTTCGCGGAAGTGAAGATCGACGAGGAGTTGGGCCAGGTCCGCCTCACCCGGATCGTCTCGGCCATCGCGGCGGGCCGGATCATCAACCTCAAGACCGCCCGCAGCCAGATTCTCGGCGGCGTGGTCATGGGGATCGGCTCGGCGCTGGAGGAAGAGTCCATGCTCGACCATACGGTGGGCCGGTTTATGAACCACAATTTCGGCGAGTACCATGTGCCGGTGAATGCCGACATCCACGACATCGACGTGATCTTCGTGGAGGAAGACGACAAGGCCAACCCGATGGGCGTCAAGGGGCTGGGCGAGATCGGCATCGTCGGCACGGCGGCGGCGATCGCCAACGCGGTGTTCCACGCCACCGGCAAACGCATCCGCGACCTGCCGATCACCATCGACAAGATCATCGGGTGATCGAAGCGACGGAATGATGGCACCACCAAGCGATCCGGGCCATCCGCGACGGTCCGGGTCGTTCGCTTGCGGCAGTCGGCTCAACTCGCCAACGACAGCTTCTCCCCGACGACACGTTTCGCCCGCAACTCCACCACCCGCTCGGCCAGATACTCCGTATCCCGCGCGATCCCGGAGAAGCGGCCGGAGCCCCAGGTGTGGAGCCAGGGCAGGCCGACGACATAGAGGCCGTCCACCGGGGTCACGCCGCGCGTGTGGATCGGGAGGCCGCGCCCGTCGAAGGCGGGGGCGTCGATGAAGCCGTAATCGGCGCGGAAGCCCGTCGCCCAGATCACGCTGCCGATGCCGGCCGCCTCGGCATCGAGGCTCGGTGCGTGAGGTCCCGGCACCCAGAGCGGGGTATAATGCGCCTGTTCGGGAGCGGCGATCCCCTTGGCGGCGATGTGCCTGTCGATGGCGCCCTGGATTCCGGTATAGACCGCATCCGCATTGTCGAGGTTCCGGCCCAGGTCGTCGGCGAAACGCAGCACCGGGCCGTCGATGGATTCGAGGCGGCCGTGGAGGCTCATGCCTTCCAGGGCGAAGCGGCGCAGGTCGATGTCGCGGCCCCCGTCCCGGCCGGTGAGGTAATGGTTGGCCTTACGCCGCACATCCTCCTTGAGCGGGTGGTCCTCCACGGGGAGGTCGTACTGGCCCATATCGGCGAGCCAATCGACGGCATCGCGCCCGCGATGAACGCGCGGGCAGCGCGGAGCCGAGCCCACCACGAGATGGACCTTGCGGCCGGACAGATGAAGGTCCTCGGCGATCTGGCAGCCGGACTGGCCGGAGCCCACCACCAGCACCGCGCCGTCCGGCATCTGACTCGGATTGCGATAGGTCGAGGAGTGGATCTGCCGTAATCCGGCGGGCAGGCGTGCGGCGAAGGCCGGGATCGCGGGCACGTGATAGCCGCTGATCGCCATCACCACCTGATCGGCGGTGTGTTCGCCCCGGCTCGTCGCCACGCTGAAGCCGCCCTTAGGCCTGCGCCGGATCGCGGTCACCGCCACGCCCTCGGCCACGGGGGCCTCGATCGCCCTTGCATAGGCCTCGATGTAGCCGACGATCTCGTCCCTGGGCATGAAGCCGTGGGGCTCCTCACCCGGATAGGGGAAGCCCGGCAGCTGGCACTGCCAGTTCGGCGTCACCAGGCAGAAGCTGTCCCAGCGCTGGGTCTTCCAGGCATGGGCGATGGTGTTCTTCTCGAACACGATGTGGTCGATGCCGTGCCGGCGGAGCTGGTAGCTCATCGACAGGCCGGCCTGGCCGCCGCCGACGACGATGACCGGATGGTGCGAGGGGGGCGTCGGGGTCTGGTTCATGGGGGCGTCCTTCCGGCTCGGGCCGCTATTCCTCGAAGGCTTCGACGGTGACGCGGGCGTCGGGCGTGGCGGAGAGCGCCGTCGCGCGCGCCTCGATCCGGGCGAGCTGTCCGAGGGCGAGGCTGCAGGGAAAGCCGTAGCGGGCCTCCACGCGCGCGCTGGCGATGGTCAGCGCCGCCCGGCTGCGGGCGACGAAATCGGCGACGGCATAGGTTTCGCCGACCCCGAAATGCTCCTTGATCACGAGGGAGGGCGAGTAGCAGGCCTCGCGTTGGCCATCGGGCCAGCACACGTGAAAGTGCATTTCAGGCATCCGACATCTCCTGTTTGCGGGCGGCGAGGGAGGCGTAGGCCGGCCGGTGCTTCTCGGCGCAGGCGCGCCAGGAATGCGCTTCGGCGACGGCGAGGCCCGCTTTGGCCAACCGCTCCCTGGCGGAGGGCCGGAGGGCGGCGCGCATGCCGTGGAGGACCGATCCCTCGTCCTCCGGGTCGACGAACACCGTGTCCGCGGCCGTGAGATACTCGGTGAAGGGAGCCCGGTCGGAGACGATGGTCGGCGTGCCGCTCGCCATCGCCTCGAGCACGCAGAGGCCGAATCCCTCCCTGAGGGAGGGAAACACCAGGGCGTCGGCGAGGCGGTAGAGGGCCGGCATCGCGGCCTGGGGCACCGGCCCCGTCTGCACCACCGGACGGCCGGGGCCGACATCGAGGCCGTTGCGGTCGAGGGCCGCGCGGCAGCGGGCCTGATAGCCGGAATGGTCGAGGAGCGAGGCGCCGCCGACGACGAGGAGCTGCGCCGCCGGCCGCTCCTGCCTCAGCCGGGCAAAGGCCTCAATGATGGCGAGGCTGTTCTTGCGCTCCTCGAACCCGCCGACGCTGAGGAGGATCGGCCCCTCGCCGAGGCCCCACTCGCTCCGCAATGCAGTGTCCCCCTCCCCCGGCTCGAGCCCGAAGGCGCCGGTATCGACCCCGTTGCCGACATTGAGGGCGGCGAGCCCGTAATCCCGCGTGAGCGCGCCCTGCCACAGGCTGCTGACGCAGAGGAGCGCGGTGGCGTCGAAGATCGCCCGGTCGTGCCAGTAGGCGAGCTGCGGATCGGAGAAGAGGTCGACGTGGTGGACCGTGCGGACGAAGCCGGGGATCAGGCGGCGGCGGGTGAGGGTGGAGAGCGCGTTGCCGCTGATCGCGTCCTGGGCATGGAAGACGTCGTAGTCGCAGGCCGCCGGCGACGCGAAATGGCGCAGGTAATCCTCGATCCGGGTGCGGACGAGGTCCACCGTCGATCCCGAGACCGGCCGCGCCGCCACCGAGATCACCGGACAGGACGTCTTGCGGAAAAAGCCGGTCCCCGAAGGATCCGGCGCATGGACCGTCGCGCTGTGGCCGAGGGCGGCGAGCGCTTCGCCCAGCGCCAGGGCGTGGACCACCCCGCCGCGCGGATGGGTGGAATGCGCGAGGATCGCGATGCGGAGAGGCCCGGTCATTCTCGTCACGTCTCCTGCCCGCAGCCGATCAGGGGGCTCGCGGCGAAGTCCCAGACCACGGCCTCTTCCGTCCCGTCGGACACCGTCGCGATGCGGCCCGCATCGACGCCGCCGATGACGGAGGCGGCGATCCCGCGATCCGTGAAGCGCCGGAGGACCGGCGCGACGTTCGACGGCGGCACGCTGAGGAGGTAGCCGAAGCTCGGAAAGGCGGTGAGCCAGCGGGCGAGACCGATCCCCTCGGGGCGCGGGATGCGGTCCAGCCGGATGGCGGCGCCGACGCGGGAGCATTCGAGCAGCATCAGCGCCGTGCCGACGAGGCCGGCCATGCTGATGTCCTTGGCGGCCTTGGCGAGGCCGTCCTCGGCGATGCCGGCGAGGATCGCGGTGTCAGCGCGCAGGCGCTCGGCCGGGGCACCGGTGGCCGCATCCCAATAGGGGTGCGGATCGCGAAAGCGGCCGCGCAGGTCGATCGCCGCGACGAGGCTGTCGCCGGGCATGGCGTCGAAGCTGGTGAGGAGGCGCTTTGCCCGGCCGAGGATGGCGACAGCGAGATGCTCGCCCGCGTTGCGGGTGTTGCTGTGCCCGCCGACCACCGGCACGCCGAAGGTCTCGGCCCCCGCCCTCAAGCCGGCCAGGACCGGATCGGCATGGGACTGGTCGCGGCTCCACAGGGCATCGACCACCGCGATGGGGCGTCCGCCCATGGCGGCGATGTCGCTGACATTGACCATCACCCCGCAGAACCCGGCGAAATACGGATCGGCGGCCACGAACCCGTCCATGAACCCCTCGATGGCCAGGAGCAGGTAGCCGTCCCCGTCGGGGATCGCGGCGCAATCGTCGCCGAGCGGTACGGCGGCGGCGCGCCCGCCGAGGCCGAGCCGGCCGATCACGGCGTCGATGTCCCGCTTGTGGGCGAGGCCGCGCCCGTTGCGGATGCCGTGGGCGATCTCGGCGAGGGAGGGCGGCAGGGTCATGGTCAGGCCGTCCGCCGGAGGAGCGTGACGAGGCCGCGCTCGGGGTCGACCATGGGCGGGAAATGCGCGAGATCGGCCTGCATCAGGTGATGGGCGCGGCCATGCAGTTCGACCTCGGTGAGGCTCGTCCAGTGCAGCGCCTGGAACAGGGGCGCGTTGGCGCTCTGCACATGGGCGAGGAAGCGGGTGCAGCCCCGCGCATGCGCCGAGGCCACCGCCACATGGATCAGGCCGGCGCCGAGCGCCCCGACCCGGCGGTAGTCGCGGGCCACCGCGAGGCGCGAGCCCCACCATTCGCCGGGCCGGTCGGCGGTCTCGTGGATGCGCACGGTGCCGACGACGGCATCCGGGGCGCCACCGAGGGTCGAGAGGGCGCAGATCGGGATCGCCACCGCGTCGACGGCATCGCGGTCGTCGCCCTCGAAGATCCCCTGCTCGGCGCAGAAGACCTGCCGTCGCAGGGACGCCGTGCCGGCCCGCTCCCAGGGAGCGGTGGCGAACTTGATCCGGAAATGGCTCGACCGGTAGGCCGGAACGGGCTCGAACATCGTCCCGCTCACCGCTCGTAGGTGGAGAGGGCCGAGCAGGCGCCGCAGCGTCCGCAGCCGGCCTTGATGTCGGTGGAGCGCAACCCCGCCCCCGCCAGCATCGCCGCGAGCGGCTGGAGCACGGAATGCATGAAATCCGGCGAGGGGGCGGGATGGTCCTCCAGCGGCGTGCCGGAAATCGGCACGAACGGCACCACGAACGGGTAGACGCCCATGCCGATCAGGCGCTCGGACATCGTCAGGATGGCTTCCGCCGTGTCGCCGAGACCGGCGAGGATGTAGGTCGAGACCTGACCCTTGCCGAAGACCGGCACGGCGGCGGCGAAGGCCTGGACGTAGCGATCCAACGGCACGCTCGCCTTGCCGGGCATGATCGCGGCGCGCACCTCCGGCGTCACCGCCTCGAGATGCAGGCCGAGCGCATCGACGCCCGACGCCTTCAGCCTGGCGAACCAGCGGTCGTCGTCCGGCGGCTCGCACTGGGCCTGGATCGGCAGGTCGACGGCCGCCTTCACCGCGAAGGCGCTCTCGCACAGGACCGCGGCGCCGCGGTCGGTGGCGTTGGGCGTGCCCGTGGTCATCACCATGTGCTTGACGCCGTCGAGGAGGACGGCGGCGCGGGCAACCTCGGCGAGTTGCTGCGGCGTCTTGTGGGCGATGGTGCGGCCGGCCGCGAGCGACTGCCCGATGGAGCAGAACCGGCAGGTCTTGGTGCGGCTCTGGTAGCGGATGCAGGTCTGCAGCACCGTGGTAGCGAGCACGTCGCGACCGTGCAGCACGGCGATCTTCGAATAGGGCACCCCGTCGAGGGTCTGGAGCCCGTAGAAGCGCGGCTTGCCCGGAAACGTCACCCGGCCGATCACCGTGCCGTCATGCTCGATCACGCTCGACCCGTCGGCATCGGGCCGGCGCACGAGGTAGGGTGAATCGAAGGCGCCCGCCGTATGGACCGGCACCATCACGGTGCGGCCGGCGATGGTCATCGCCTTGTGGTCGGAGGGCCCGGCCCCGCCCCGGCGGCTGGCGACACCGGCGCGGGTGTCAGCCAGCCTGACTCCGTAGGATTGGAGGGCGTTGATCAGGTGCTCCGTCGGCATCCCCTGGTAGACCGGGGACGGCGCCGGCGACGAAGCGGCCGGGGAGGTCAGCAGCGGAGAGTCGCTCATGGTCGGTGCTCCGGGGATGCGGGATGTCCGATGCGGGCGTGGTCACCACCGTGCGGGCGGGACGCGCGTCGTGGTTGAGGCTGAGGAGTTCGGGGCGGGCGTAGTGGCCGACCGAATCCATCATCCGCTTGCGCTTGGTGACGAGCGCCATGTCCATGTCGGCGAGGAGGATGCCCTCGCCCTCATTCATCGGCGGAACGAGATGCTTGCCCTCGGGCGAGACGATGGCGGTGCAATTGCCGCCGCGCAGGGCCCCGCGCATCCGCTCGTCGGGAGAGATTTTTGCGATCTGCGCCTCGGTGAGCCAGCCGGTGGCGTTGACGACGAAGGCGGCGGCCTCCAGGGCGTGGTGCCGGATCGTCACCTCCATCTGGTCGGCGAAGATCTGACCCACCATGGAGCCGGGGAACTGGGCCGCGTGGATCTCCTCGTGCTGCGCCATCAGGGCGTAGCGGGCGAGCGGGTTGTAATGCTCCCAGCAGGCGAGAGCCCCGACCCGGCCCACCGCCGTCTCGACCACGGTGAGCCCGGCACCGTCCCCCTGCCCCCAGATCATGCGCTCGTGATAGGTCGGCGTGATCTTGCGGCGCTTGAGCAGGAGCGTGCCGTCGGCGTCGAAGATCAGCTGCGCGTTGTAGAGCGAGCCGTGGTCGCGCTCGTTGATGCCGAGCACGATCACCGCGCCATGCCGGCGGGCTGCCGCCGAGACCGCCTGCGTCACCGGCCCCGGCACCGTCACCGCGCCCTCGTAGAGCCGCAGGTGCTCCGGCCCCTGCGCCGCCGGCGGGGCGATGAAGGAAAAGTACGGGTAGTACGGCACGAAGGTCTCGGGGAACACGATGAACCGCGCGCCCTTGCCCGCCGCTTCGTCTGTCGCGGCGAGCACTCTTTCCAGCGTCCCGCCCGGCCGCTCCAGATCGGGGGAGATCTGGACGGCGGCGGCGCGCACGATGCGTGGCTCGGACAAGCGTGACTCGGACATGGGTCCGTTCCTCGTTCGACATGGTACACGCGCATTCCCTCTCCCCTCTGCGGGAGAGGGTGGCCCACGAAGTGGGTCGGGAGAGGGGAGCGCCATCTCCGGAGAGGTTGCCCCCTCTCCCGCCTGCTCCGCAGGCACCCTCCCCCGCAGAGGTGGGAGGGTCGTCCTGTCTCACACCGTCCAGGTGTCGATCACCACGGCGTTGTCGCGCTTGTGCAGGAGGACGAGGTCGAGGACGTCGGTGGGGGCGATGGGGCGGATACCCTCGATCAGCGAAGGTTCGCCGTGGCCGTAAAGGGCCTGGAGCGCGAAGCGGCAGGCATAGACCTTGCCGCCTTCGGAGAGGAACTTCACGATCTGGTTGTTCATGTTCATGTGGCCGGGGAAGGCCTCGTCGCCGAGCGTCGGGAAGCCGCGCTGGACGCCGAGCGTCACGCCCGGCCCGTAGAGCAGGACGGAGGTCTCGAACCCCTTGCGCAGCAGACGGGTGGCCTGCAGCAGGTTCACGAAACCGATGGAGCCCTCGAACGCCACGGTGTGGAAGGTGACGAGGGCCTTCTGGCCCGGCTCGGCCTTCACGTCCTCGAAGACCTTCTCTTCGTAATCGACGAAGTAATCGCCTTTCTTATGGTGCTCGGCACTGACGGCTGGCATCGGAAACACTCCCTGATATCGCGATGTCCGCCGCGATCATTGCCGGCGACGGCCTATCAGGGGATGGCAATCCGTGTGCCAGCGTCGAAGACAATGCGATCCAGCCAATTCCACGCTGGGCAATTCATACAATCATGCAGTCAATACGCAGTGAGATGCGCCATCTCTCTCGCTCGCGACGATGCCTAAAAACCGAACACCGGATGCATAGATGCTGGACACATGCATCCGGATACTGCCGACTTATTTGACTGTATTGACTGGAATTCCATGCGGAACCAACTCAGGGGTTCGGCGGCACGACGATTGCTATCCATACAATCCAACATGGGATGGATATTGACTGGATCTGCGATGGCAATCGGACGAGGATCGAGGAAGCCGGGCCGCAGCGCCGGGCCGACGACGAGCCCATCTCCGCCGCCGGACGGCTGGACGCCGGATCTCGGGCGCTGGGGCAAGCCGCATTACCTCGCCATTGCCGAGGCCATCGCCGACGATATCCGCACCGGACGGCTCGCCGTCGCCGAACGCCTGCCGCCGCAGCGCGCGCTCGCCGAGCGGCTGGAGCTGAACTTCACCACCGTGGCGCGCGGCTATGTGGAGGCGCAGCGCCGTGGCCTCGTGGAGGCGAGGGTCGGCCAGGGCACGTTCGTGGCCGGTCCGGCGATGCCGGTGCCGGCACTCAGGATCATGGCCCCGCGCCGGCACGGCCCCGTCGACTTCACCATGAACCTGCCCCCCGAACCCGACGACCCGGCCCTGCTGGCACGGATGCAGGGCGGCCTCGCTTCGGTCTCGGAGGACCTGCCGAACCTGCTGCGCTACCAGGGCTTCGGCGGTACCCCCGAGGACAAGGACGCGGCGATCGAATGGCTGCGCCGCCGCGGCCTCGAAGCGTCCCGCGACCGCCTGCTGATCTGCCCCGGCGCCCATGCCGCCATCGGCGCCGTGATGAGTCTCGTGGCGCAACCGGGTGACACGATCTGCTGCGAGACGTTGACCTATCCCGGCGCGCGGGCGCTCGCCGCCCATCTCGGCATGCGCCTCGTCGGGTTGCCCATGGATGCGGAGGGGATCGACGCCGCCGCCTTCGCGGCCACCTGCACCCGGCACGCGCCGAAGGCGCTCTACCTCAACCCGACCCTGCAGAACCCGACCACGATCACCATCTCGCCGGCGCGGCGCGCGGACATCGTCACCGTGGCACGACGCTACAACGTGGCGATCATCGAGGACGACGCCTACGGTTTCGTGCCGGTGACACCGGCGACGAGCTTCTACCAGCTGGCACCGGAGATCACCTATCACGTGGCCGGCCTCGCCAAATGCCTCGGCGCCGGCCTGCGGCTCGCCTACATGCTGGCGCCCAGCGCGCGGGCGGCGCTCCAGCTGACGGCGGCCCTGCGCGCCTCCACGGTGATGGCCTCGCCGATCACCACGGCCCTCGCCACGCGCTGGATCGGCGACGGCACCGCCGAGGCGATCCTCGCCTTCGTCCGCTCGGAATCCCGGGTCCGCCAAGGCATCGCCACCGGGATGCTGGGGCGGCACGGCGCGACCGCCGACCCCGCCGGCTTCCACCTCTGGCTATCCCTGCCCGAGGGCTGGACCCGCTCGGCCTTCGCCAGCCAGGCCCGCGCGGCGGGGATCGGCGCGGTGGCGAGCGACGCCTTCCTCGCCGCCGGCGAAGCCCCGGAAGCCGTGCGGATCTGCCTCGGCGGCCTGGCCGGCCGCGCGGAAATCGCGCAATCGCTGGAAATCCTGGCCCATGCCCTGTCGCACTCGCCTGCGCTGGCTTCGGCTTATATCTAGCGGATCACATCGGACGCTTCGTGCCCACTTGGGGTGTTCGTGATGGCTGTTGACGGAGGATCAGTCGCCGGGCGGCTCGAACCATCCGACGAGCTCGGCCCAAGCGTTGGCGCCTTCGACAATGATATCGAACACAGGGTCCTTGATATCGTAGTAGGCCTCGGCATCAGCCGGAAAACGTTCTGCTAGACGCTGCTTTATCAAAGCGTAAGAAGCGGCGGCAACGGGCCGGGCACGCAGAAAGTCTCGACAGACCAGGGCGAAACGCTGGTTGAAGCGGCCCTTCTGTCGGACGTGCACGTTCGCTGCTCGACCCTGGCCTCGATAGGATCGCTTTTCCAACTCCCGAGCAGGAAGCTCGAGTCTCGGAGGGCAGTGGTCGCTCAGGATGCGCGTACTTTGGAAGCCCTCTCGCTCGAATGCCGCGTCTTCCACCCGTTCAAGGTCGTCTACTGTCAGTTGAACGTCGATCACATCCTTTGCCGCCAATCCTGGCACCGCCGTCGAGCCAATATGATGGATGTACGACCCGGCCGGTGCCGCCCGAAGCAGAGCAGGTTTCAAAGCAGCAAACTCGGCCGACCAACTGGCCTGAGGAGGAACGATAAGGATCTGCATGGTCTGCCATGGTGGAACTGGTGGCTCTGTTCCGCAATCGGAATGTCGTGGCCCAGCTCCGTCGGCTTCCGGCCGCCAGCCAAAGCAGGGTCTCGGTAGATCCGCGGCAAGTCGCTCTCAAGATGTGCCTAGCGGATCGCACGATGAGTTCGGAGCAATGTATGAAACAAGACCAATCGGCCCAAATCAGAGCCGGCAATGGATCGGCCCTCATCTTGGCTGATCTCGGGAAATCCTGTGGACAGCGACGACCTGTCCCTGCACGGGGCGGAACCTCCCCGGCGGCGATCGGTTTGCCATGTCCTCCTCGGGGTCAGCCTCGACCGACGACGATCCGGAGCCTCATGCTGTTTCCCACCGACGATTCCGTGCATCCCCTCGCGCTGAAATTCCACGCCTTCATCAAGGATCAGCCCTTCCCTTGCGTCGGCGCGAAATCCGCCCTTGCCAAGGGCCAACTGAAGGTGCTGGTCGCCCGCGACGTCGCCTCGGGCTGGGACGACACACGGATCTATCCGGCGCTCCTCGCCTTCATCTGTCGCTATCGGGCGAACCCGAAGCTGTTCCAGAGCTTCGCCGTGGTGTTCGAGGACGCGTCGCCCCTGTCCGAGGAGCGGTTCGAGGGGCACCTCTGGGATCGCGTGCAATCCCTGTCCGACAAGGACGCTTTCCTCGGCCAGCGCTACGACAAGCGCGTGCAGGCCGACCCGGACGACCCGCATTTCGCCCTGTCCTTCGGTGGCGAGGCATTCTTCCTCGTTGGGATGCATCCCGGCGCGAGCCGGCCGGCCCGCCGCTTCTCGCATCCCGTCCTCGTCTTCAATGTGCGCGCACAGTTCGAGCAGCTGCGTGAAGAGGGCCGCTACGAGGGGCTGCGCTCGGCGATCCTCGCCCGCGACGAGGCGCTGGCCGGATCGATCAACCCCATGCTGGCCCGGCACGGCGATGCCTCCGAGGCGCGCCAGTACAGCGGCCGCGCCGTCGGCGGCGACTGGGTCTGCCCGTTCCAGGGTCGGGCCAAGGGCGACAACGACCGCCTCGCCGAGGATGGCCGCGATGCCGCCTGACACCGCCCTCCCCCCGATCCGTCGCCAGGAAATCGCGCCCCGCAGCGGCGTCGCCTTCGAGCTCGCCAAGGGCGACCGCCTGACCATCATCGACCCGAAGGGCGAACAGGTGGCAGACCTCCTCGCCTTCTCCGTGGCCGACCGCGACGAGGTTATCTCGTCGGGCCGCACCCTCGACTACGCCAGCCGCATCTACCTCACGACGGGCGATCCGATCTATTCGAACCGCTCCAACGTCCTCCTGCGCATCGTTGAGGATACGGTGGGGCGGCACGATTTCCTGCTTACCCCGTGCTCGGCCGACACGTTCCGGATCATCTATGGCGACACACATCCGCACCACGGCTGTTTCGGCAACCTCGCCGCCGCGCTCGCGCCCTACGGCATCGAACCGGACCGCATCCCGGTGGCCTTCAACGTGTTCATGAACGTCGTGGTGAACGGCGAGACCGGGGAATTGAAGGTCGAGCCGCCCCTGAGCCGGGCCGGCGATCACGTGACCTTCGAGGCCGAGACCGACCTCATCATCGGCCTCACCGCCTGCTCGGCCCTGCAATCGAACAACAATGCCTTCAAGCCGATCCATTACGAGATCCGGCCCGCAGATGCGGCGCCGCAATCGCCCTGACCCTGCGCCTCGTGCTAGGGGCCCCGCTGCCCCGGACACGAGACCAGCGCCATGACGACCACGAAGCCCGCCCTCGCCCGCGCCGTCGCCTATGCCGATGGCGGCTGCGATCCCAATCCCGGCCCCGGCGGCTGGGGCGTGGTGATCGAGGGCCCGGAGGGCAAGGTCGAACTCTGCGGCGGTGATCGTGCCACCACCAACAACCGCATGGAACTGACGGCGGCGATCAAGGCCCTGTCGCATTTCCCCCCCGGCTCGGCGATCGAGATGCGCTGCGACAGCCAGTACGTCATCAAGTCGGTCACCGAATGGATGCGCGGCTGGAAGGCGAAGGGCTGGCGCACCAGCACCGGGCCGGTGAAGAACGTCGAACTGATGCAGGAACTCGACGCCCTCAACGCCGCCCGCGACGTGAAATGGACCTGGGTGCGGGGCCATACCGGCAATGTCGGCAACGAGCGCGCCGACCGGCTGGCGGCACAGGGCCGGCGGCAGGCCCTCGGACTGGCTCCGGCGAGCGAGCCGGTTCCGTCCCCCGCCGTCCCGGCGGTGGTGCCTCCTCCGGGCGTGGCGGCGGAAGCACCGGCTCCTGCCCCCCGCACGACGCAGGTGGCGATCGATCTCGGCCTCGGCCTCGACGTGTCGCGGGGGGCCAAGCTCGCCGGCCTCACGCCCCAGGCCTTCGTCGAACGGGCGATCCGCGTGGCGCTGAAGCTCGGGCCAGACGGCATCGCCCGCGTGCTGGATGGCGGTTCCGCCAAGCCGTGAGCCTTGGGCAAGCCGTGAGCCTCGGGGCGGATTTCTATGCGCGGCCGGCGGCGGCGGTCGCCTCAGACCTGATCGGATGCCGCCTCCTCGTCTCCGGGATCGGCGGGCTCGTGGTCGAGACCGAGGCCTATGACCGGAGCGACCCCGCCTCCCATAGTTTCAACGGCCCGACCCGGCGCAATGCGAGCATGTTCGGGCCGCCGGGCCATGCCTATGTCTACCGCTCCTACGGCATGCATTGGTGCCTCAACCTCGTCTGCGAACCGGGGAGCGCGGTACTGATCCGCGCGATCGAGCCGGGCCAGGGGATCGAGACCATGCGCGAGCGGCGCGGGCTCGACGCGCTCCGCCTCCTCTGCGCGGGGCCGGGCCGCCTGTGTCAGGCCCTGGCGGTGACGAGCCTGCACGACGGCCTTCCTCTCGACCGGCCGCCCTTCCAACTGGAGCGACGGAGCGCAACGCCGGACATCGTGGCCGACCGCCGCATCGGCATCACGCGTGGGGCGGATACCCCCTGGCGCTTCCTCCTCGCGGGATCGGCCTATCTCAGCAAGCCGGTGTCGCGCCGACGGGAATAGGCCGGCGGGAACAGGGCGGAAGTGCCTTCGATGTCGCGGTAATTCCCGGAATCTCGCGGCTCTCCGCCCTCGCCACGTCTGATGTTGCAGCCTATACCGCAGCTTATCCGCGCGAGCGCTCCGCTCTTCGCTTCGCCGGGATCCCCTCCACAACCCATGGATGGCGGTCCCGCCCAACGAGGGTCTTGCCCGAGCCGATGCCGCCTCACCTGCTCCTCGCCACCGCCGCCATCCTGCCCTTCCTCGGCAGTGTCGTGGCGATCTGCCTGCCGGGCCACGCACGCAACGCCGCCGCGATCGTTGCGGGTGTCGTGATGGTGACCTGCCTCGCCTGCATCGGGCTGCTCTACCCCGCCGTCGCCGGCCCGGACCCCGTTATCTGGGCGGTGGACTGGCTGCCGACGCTCGGCGTCCGGTTCGTGCTGCGGCTCGACGGGCTGTCCTGGCTGTTCGCCGTCCTGGTGCTCGGAATCGGCGCGCTCGTGGTGCTCTATGCGCGCTACTACATGGCGGAAGCGGACCCGGTGCCGCGTCTGTTCTCGTATTTCCTCGCCTTCGTCGGCGCGATGCTGGGCATCGTGCTCTCGGGCAACCTGATCCAGCTCTTCGTCTTCTGGGAATTGACGAGCATCGTCTCGTTCCTGCTCATCGGCTATTGGTCCGACAACGCCTCCGCACGGGACGGCGCGCGGATGGCGCTGACCATCACGGCGGCGGGCGGCCTCTGCCTGTTCGTCGGTCTGGTGCTCATCGGGCAGATCGTCGGCAGCTACGACCTCTCGGCGGTGCTCGCCTCGGGCGACGCGATCCGCAACAATCCGCTCTACCTGCCGGCCCTGGTCCTGGTGCTGGCCGGCGCGCTGACGAAGTCGGCGCAGTTCCCGTTCCACATCTGGCTGCCGCGCGCCATGGCGGCACCGACGCCGATCAGCGCTTACCTGCATTCGGCCACCATGGTGAAGGCCGGCATCTTCCTGATGATCCGGTTCTGGCCGGTGCTGGCCGACACCGAGGCCTGGTACTGGATCGTCGGCACCGCCGGCATGATCACGATGCTGGTGGGCGCGTGGAGCGCGATCTTCCAGCACGACCTCAAGGGTCTGCTCGCCTATTCCACCATCAGCCATCTCGGGCTGATCACCCTGCTCCTCGGCCTCGATTCACCGCTGGCCGTCGTGGCGGCGATCTTCCACACGGTGAATCACGCGACGTTCAAGGCCTCGCTGTTCATGGCGGTGGGCATCATCGACCACGAGACCGGGACGCGCGACATGCGCCGCCTCAGCGGCCTGTGGCAGGCCATGCCCTATACCGCCACCCTGGCGATGGTCGCCGCCGCCGCGATGGCGGGCGTGCCGCTCCTCAACGGCTTCCTGTCGAAGGAGATGTTCCTGGCGGAGGCGGTCGACAACGCGGACGGCCACCTGCTCAACCTCGCTTTGCCGGTACTGGCGACGTTGGCGAGCGCCTTCACCATGCTCTATTCCGTGCGCTTCATCCGGCAGGCCTTCTTCGGACCCGCCCCGCACGACCTGCCGCACGCGCCCCACGAGCCGGTCCGCTGGATGCGCATCCCGATCGAGCTCCTCGTCCTCGTCTGCGTCGCCATCGGCCTCGTGCCGAACCTGACGATCGGCCCCCTCCTTGCAGGCGCGGTCCGGGCGGTCCTGGGTGAGCGGACCCCCGATTACGACCTCGCCATCTGGCACGGCTTCAACGCGCCGCTGGCGCTCAGCATGGTGGCGCTGCTGGGCGGCATCGCGCTCTATGTTGCGTTCGGGCGGCGGATCAACACCAACCCCCGCGGCGGACCCTGGCTGATGGACCGGATCGACGGCGGCTGGCTGTTCGAGCGGACCATGACCGGCCTCGTGAACGGCGCGCGCCGCCTGGAAGCCGGGCTCGGCGCCGAGCGCCTCCAGGCGCAGTTGCGCATTCTTTTCCTCACCGTGCTCCTGGCCGCCGTAGTGACGGGAGCGGCACGGGGCCTCGACCTGTTCGCGCCGGGCAAGACCACGGAGTTCGATCCGGCCTTCGCGCTGATGTGGCTCGTGGGCGCGGCCTGCGCCATCGGCGCGGCGGAGCGGGCGAAGTACCACCGGCTGTCCGCCGCCATCTTCGTCGGCGGGGCGGGGCTCGTGAGCAGCCTCACCTTCCTCTGGCTCTCCGCCCCGGATCTCGCGGTGACGCAGATCCTGGTGGAGATCGTCACCACCGTGCTGCTGCTGCTGGGCCTGCGCTGGCTGCCCAAGCGTGACGCGGCGATTCCGGCGCCGGCTTGGGAGAAGACGCGGTCCCGCCGTCGACGGATGATCGATCTCGGCATCGCCGCCTTTGCCGGCCTGGGGCTCGCCGGGCTGGCCTACGCGGTGATGACCCGGCCCGCCGTCGACGGGATCGCCCGCTGGTTCATCGAGGAGGCCTACCCGCAGGCGGGCGGACGCAACGTCGTCAACGTCCTGCTGGTGGATTTCCGGGCCTTCGACACCCTGGGCGAAATCTGCGTGCTGGGCATCGTCGGCCTGACGGTGTTCGCGCTCCTTCGCCGCTTCCGACCCGCCTCCGACAGTCTGGGGCCTCCCAAGCAGCAGGTGAACCACGACGCCTATGACGATGCCCGCGAGGGCCGCGAGCTCGGCGACACCACCGCCGATGCTCTCCTCGTCCCACGCGTGGTGATGACGTGGCTGTTCCCCTTCATCGTCCTCCTCGCCCTGCACCTGTTCCTGCGCGGCCACGACCTGCCGGGCGGCGGCTTCGCGGCGGGCATCGCGCTCACCATCGCCTTCATGCTGCAATACATGGCCCAGGGCGCTCAGTGGGTGGAGGAGCGGCTGCGGATCCAGCCGATCTCGTGGATCGGCATCGGCCTGCTGGTCTCCGTCTCGGTCGGCGCCGGCTCCTGGCTGTTCGGGCGTCCGTTCCTGACCGCCTATTTCGCCTATTGGAAGCCGCCGCTCCTGGGCAAGGTCCCGGTGGCGAGCGCGCTGCTGTTCGATCTCGGGATCATGGTGCTGGTGGTGGGCGCGAGCGCGCTGATGCTCGTCGCCCTGGCGCACCAATCCCTGCGGCGCACCCGCCCCGTCGAGGCGGCGGCGGAGCGGGCCGTCGAGAAGGAGCCCGCCTGATGGAGATCGTGCTGTCCCTGGGGATCGGCGTCTTCGCCGCCTCGGGCATCTGGCTGATGCTGCGTCCCCGCACCTTCCAGGTCGTGCTCGGCATCTCGCTGCTGAGCTACGCCGTCAACCTGTTCATCTTCGCCATGGGCCGGCTGACGGTGGGCGCGCCGCCGGTGCTCGGGGCCGGGGCCGACATCGTCTCCGTGGACGATCCGGTGCCGCAGGCCCTGGTCCTCACCGCCCTGGTGATCGGCTTCGCGCTCACCGCGCTCTTCCTCGTCGTGCTGCTCGCCGCCCGCGGCATCACCGGCAGCGACCATGTGGACGGCCGCGAGCCGCACCTGGCGGAGCCGAATCCAGAGAACCCGCATCCATGAACGCCACGGTTCTGAATGCCCCCCTGGTCAGCGACTGGACCGACCATCTCGTCGTCCTGCCCATCGTTCTGCCGATCGCGGTGGCCGGGGCGATGTTCCTCATGGACGAGCGCCGGAGTCGGCTGAAAGGGGCGCTCAGCCTCGCCACGGTGCTGGCCCTCCTCGGCATATCCCTCATCCTCGTCTGGCGCGCGAGCGAGGCCGCGCAGATCTACCGCCTCGGCAACTGGGCCGCGCCCTACGGGATCGTGCTGGTGGCAGACCGGCTGTCGGCCCTCATGCTGGCGCTCGGCAGCGTGCTGGGCCTGTGCGCCCTGGTCTTCTCCTTCGCCCGCTGGGGCCGGGCGGGGCCGCGCTTCCACGGCCTGTTCCTCCTGCTCCTGATGGGCGTGAACGGCGCCTTCCTCACCGGTGACCTGTTCAACCTGTTCGTGTTCTTCGAGGTGATGCTGGCCGCCTCCTACGGTCTCGTCCTGCACGGATCGGGCGAGACGCGGATCCGGGCCGGCCTCGGCTACATCGCGGTCAATCTCGTCGCCTCGCTGTTCTTTCTCGTCGGCGTCAGCCTCATCTACGGCACGATGGGGACCCTCAACATGGCCGACCTCGCCCGGCGGCTCGCCGCGCCGGAGGCGGGGGAACTCGCCCTGTTCGAAATCGGCTGCGCGATCCTCGGCATCGCCTTCCTGATCAAGTGCAGCGCCTGGCCGCTCGGATTCTGGCTGCCCACCACCTACGCGGCGGCGAGCGCGCCGGCGGCCGCGATTCTCGCGATCCTGAGCAAGGTCGGCATCTACGTGGTGGTGCGCCTGAGCCTGCTGCTGTTCGGGGCCGGCCTGTCGGAGGGGTTCGGACAGACCTGGATTCTCGCCGCCGGGCTCGCGACGATGGCCTATGGCGCCATCGGCATCCTGGCCGCGCGCGACCTCACGCGGGCGGCGGGCTATGCGGTGATGATCTCGTCGGGCACGGTGCTGGCGGCTTTAGGGAGCGGCAATGACGGGGCGCTCTCGGGCGCCCTGTACTACCTCCTCGGCTCCACCCTCGCGGCGGGCGCCCTGTTCCTGCTGGCCGAGATCCTCCAGCGCGGCCGCGACCCGCTGGAGGCCGCCCAGGCCGTCTTCGCCGACGAGTACCGCGACCCGTTCGATGATGCCGACGCCACCGAGATCGGCCGGGCGATCCCGGCGGCCGTGGCGCTCCTCGGGAGCGGCTTCCTCGTCTGCACGCTGATGTTGGCGGGGGTTCCCCCGCTCTCCGGTTTCGTCGGCAAGCTCGCGATCTTCACGGGGCTCACCACGGGCACGATGACCGCGTCCGCCTGGTGGCTCATCACCGCGCTGACCCTGTCGAGCTTCGCCACGCTGATGCCGATGGTGCGGCTTGGGATCAAGAACCTCTGGGTTCCGAGCGACGACCCGCCGCCGGTCCTGCGCCTCTCGGAATTCACCGCTCTCGCCGGCCTGCTCGCCGCCTGTGTGGCCCTCGCCGTCTGGGGCGGCCCGGCCCTCGCCTATGCCGACGACACCGTGCGCTGGCTGGCCCAGCCGCAGGATTACGTTCGCGCCGTCCTCGGGCCGACGCGGGAAGGCGGTGGATCGTGAGCCGCCTCCTGCCCTACCCCATCCTGTCGGCCTGCCTCGCCGCGACCTGGCTCTTGCTGAACGCGCCGCTCTCCCCGGGCAACGTCCTTCTGGCGCTGCTGGTCGGCCTCATGGTTCCCGCCGTCATGCTGGCGCTACGGCCTCCCTCGGTGCGGGTGCGCGCGCCCGGCATCCTCGCGCGGCTCGCCGTGATCGTGCTCTACGACATGGTGCGCTCGAACATCGATGTCGCCCGCATCATCCTCGGGCTTCGCGGGGGCGAGCGGCGGACCGGCTTCGTCACGATCCCCCTCGACATGCGCGCGCCGTTCGGTCTCGCAATCCTGTCGATCATCCTCACCGGCACGCCCGGCACCCTCTGGGTCCAGTACGATTCCGACACGGGCTGCCTACTCATCCACGTGCTCGACTACACGGATGGCGAGGAATGGGTGCGGCGGGTGAAGGACCGCTACGAGCGCCCCCTGATGCAGATTTTCGCCCCATGAGGTACTTCGCATGAGCGCCAACACCGTTCTCGACTGGGGGCTCGGCTTCGCCCAGGGGATGCTGGTTCTCGCCATGGCGCTCGCCGCATGGCGGATGCTGCGCGGCCCCCGCGCGCAGGATCGCATCCTCGGTCTCGACACCCTCTACCTCAACGGCATGCTGGCGGTGGTGGTCCACGGCATGCGCACCGGCAGCGGCCTCTATTTCGAGGCCGCCCTGATCCTCGGCATGATCGGCTTCACCGCCACAGTGGCGCTGGCGAAGTTCCTGATGCAGGGCGAGGTGATCCAGTGAACGGCGCCGAACTGCCCGTCTGGGCCGCGTGGCTGGTGGTGGCGCTGGCGATCGTCGGCGCGGGGTTCTCGCTCACCGGCGCCTTCGGCCTCATCCGCCTCCGGACGTTCTACGAGCGCGTCCATGCCCCCACCCTGGGCGCGACACTGGGCATGGCGCTGATCCTCATGAGCTCGATGCTGCTCCTGTCCCTGATCGAGGGCCGCCTCGTCCTGCGTGACGCGCTAATTGGCGTGTTCCTCACCGTGACGACCCCGGTGACGTTGCTGCTCCTCGCCCGCGCGGCGGCGCAGCGCGACCGCCAAGAGCGCAATCCCGACGCTCCGCCGGAGGTGTGAGACCCCACGCCTCAGGCCTCCACCGCATTCCCCCGGATCAGGTCGCGCCCGGCATAGATCCCGCCCACGGTCTCCATCTCGAGACGCTCGGCGTCGCGGCGGCGGACTTCGGCCATGACTGCGCTGGCGGAATCCGGCTCGTCACCGATGGCCAGGAGCGCCTGCTCGCCGAAGGCCAGGGCGGATTCCAGCGTCTCGCGAAGCTGGTAGGCGACGCCGGCATGGATGAGCTCGATCGCGTGCTCGCGGTCGCGGGCGCGGGCGAGGACGGGCACGAGGGGGAACTCGGCCTTCGCCAGTTCGGCGATGCGCCGAGCGGCCTCGCGGTCGTCGATGCAGATCAGGATCGCCCGTGCTGTGGCGGCCCCGGCCGCGTGCAGGATGTCGAGACGCGTGCCATCGCCGTAATAGACCTTGAAGCCGAATTGTTCGGCGACACGGATATAGGCGGGGTTGGTGTCTATGATCGAGACCGAGCAGCCGCGCGAGATCAGCGGCTGGCTCACCACCTGCCCGAAACGGCCGAAGCCGATGATGAGGGCGCTGCCCACGAGGTTCTCCGGCACCTCGACACCCTCCGTGGAGACCGAGGCCTTGGGGCCGAAGCGGTCGAAGGCGATCACCATCAGCGGCGTGAGGGCCATGGAGAGGATGATCGTCGCCGTCAGGATGGCGTTGGTGGTGCCGTCGATGATGCCGGCGCTCGCGGCGGCGGCATAGAGCACGAAGGCGAACTCGCCGCCCTGAGCCATCAGGGCCGCACGCTCCATCGCCTCGGGATGCGAAGCGCGCAGGAGGCGGGCGACGGCGTAGATGACGACGCTCTTCACCACCATGTAGGCGGCGACGCTCGTGAGGATGAGCGCCCAGTTCGCGGCGATGACCGTGAGGTCGAGGGACATGCCCACGCCGAGGAAGAACAGGCCGAGCAGGATGCCCCGGAACGGCTCGATATCGGCCTCCAGCTGGTGCCGGAAGCTCGATTCCGAGAGGAGGACGCCCGCCAGGAATGCACCCATGGCCATGGACAGCCCGCCGAGCTGCATGGCCAGGGCCGAGCCGAGCACGACGAGGAGGGCCGCCGCCGTCATCACCTCGCGGGCCTTGGAAGCGGCCAGCAGGCGGAACAGCGGGTTGAGCAGCCAGCGCCCCGCCGCCACCAGGGCGGCCACCGACCCGAGGGCGACGCCGATGCCATAGACGCGGTCCATCGTGCCGGTCGCCTGCCCGCCGGGGGCCAGCAGCGCGACGATGGCGAGGAGCGGCACGATGGCGAGGTCCTCCAGCAGGAGGATCGCCACGATGCGCTGGCCCTTCGGCGTCGAGAGCGACCCGCGCTCTTCGAGAAGCTGCATGACGATGGCGGTGGAGGTGAGGACGAAGCCGGTGCCGGCCACGAACGCGATGGCAGGCGAGAACCCCATGGCGATGCCGACGAGCATGAGCGCGGCGATGCAGACGCCGACCTGGGCGAGGCCGAGGCCGAAGATCTCGCGCCGCATGCCCCAGAGCCGCGACGGCTCCATCTCCAGCCCGATGATGAACAGGAACATCACCACGCCGAGTTCCGCCACATGCAGGATGGCTTGGGCATCCGAGAACAGGCCGAGGCCGAACGGGCCGATGGCGAGCCCCGCCACGAGGTAGCGGAGGACGGAGCCGAGGCCGATCCGCTTGAACACAGGCACCGCGACGACGCCGGCGGCGAGCAGCGCCACGACCTGGACGAGTTCACTCGCGGCACCGGATGCTTCAACAGCCATGATGTCGACATGTCCTCTCGGAGGGGATTCGCGGGCGAGGCCCCATCGGCCCCGCCCCGTTTTCACGCATCAGGGGTAGCGCACGGGCGGAGGCGATTCGGGCAAGGGGATGAACTCGGATTCGCCGGGCACGGTGTCGAACCGGGCCTGGCGCCAATCCTCCTTGGCCTGCTCGATCCGCTCCGGCCGCGAGGAGACGAAGTTCCACCAGAGATGGCGCGGCCCGTCCATGGGCTCACCGCCCAGGACCATGAAGCGCGCGGCCTCGGTGGCCCGCACGCTGATGCGGTCGCCGGGATTGAAAACGAGGAGCTGGCCGGGGCCGAACCCGTCGCCAGCGATGTCGATGGCGCCGGAGACGGTGTAGATCGCGCGCTCGTCATAGGTCGGGTCGAAGGGCAGCACAGCGCCGGCCTCGAGCATCACGTCGGCATAGACCATCGGGCTCGACGTCCGCACCGGCGATCTGGCGCCGAAGGCCTCGCCGGCGATCAGCCGGACGATTTTGCCCTCGCCGGTGAGGACCGGCAGCGCATCCGCGTCGTAATGTTCGAAGGCGGGGGCGGTCTCCTCGTCCTTGCCGCTGAGCGCGACCCAGGCCTGAATGCCGAACAACTTCGAGCCGGTCCGGCGCAGCCCGGCGCCGGTCCGCTCCGAATGGGTGATGCCGCGACCGGCCGTCATCCAGTTGAGCTCGCCCGGACGGATCGGCAGTTCGGTGCCCAGGCTGTCCCGGTGCATGATCTCGCCGTCGAACAGGTAGGTGACGGTGGAGAGGCCGATATGCGGATGCGGCCGCACGTCCATGCCCTGGCCGAGCAGGAACTCGGACGGCCCCATCTGGTCGAAGAAGATGAAGGGACCGACCATCCGGCACTGCGTCGACGGCAGGGCCCGCCGCACGGAGAACGAGCCGAGATCCCGCGAGCGGGGAACGATCAGGGTCTTGATCGCGTCGCAGGAAAAGTGATCGCCCGGAGCCGGGTCGTCCGCACTGTGCCAGCTCATCGCCCGTTTCCCTTCTGCTCGGTCCGACTGAAATGTATCGCGGCTCACAGGGCAAGCTCGGCCTGGATCCACACGACCGTCTCCATCGGCCCTCACGATCGGGCCGGGAAATACGCTCGCATGGGGCACCAGGTCTTGAAGAAAGCCGGCATGTCCGCACCGGCATCGTTATCTGGCCCATTCGAGCGGAATGAAATAGAAACGATGGAAACCGATCGTTTCCAGAAACGCATTTTCCGGTCCTGGTCGTGGAGACTGCGGGTGAGGTTCAGAGAGCGGCAATAACGATTCAAGCCGCCACGGCCGAGCGGTTAACATTCCGCTATGATCTCAAAACCCGAAAACGATCCGGGTTAAGAACCCTTAAACCCGCCGTATTTACCGTGCGGTACCTGAGCCTCTCGGATCACGGGGCGCTCACAGGTTCAGACGAAACGCATGGCGAACGGACGCAAGGGACGCGGGCGGGAGGAGCCGAACTTCGACGTGCCCGGAGGGCGCATCGGTGGGCGCGGCGACCTCGACCTGCGGCTCAGCGGCGACGATCGCGCCGGAGGCGGTGTGGGCAGACGCGCGACGAGCAGCAACGGCCAGGGCGAAGGCCCCCGGCGCCCCTCGGCGCGGGCCAAGGCACCGGCCCGCAAGCCGCGCCGGCGCTCGTTCCTGGGCGGTCTCTTCTATGGCACCCTCGTTCTCGGCCTGTGGGGCGTCATCGCCATCGCGGGGCTGGTGGCCTACCACGCCTCGCAACTGCCGCCGATCGACCAGCTCGCCGTTCCGAAGCGCCCGCCCAACATCGCGATCCTGGCCAGCGACGGCTCGCTCCTGGCCAATCGCGGCGAGACCGGCGGACGGGTGGTGAGCATCGCCGAGCTGCCGCCCTATCTGCCGCGTGCCTTCGTGGCGATCGAGGACCGGCGCTTCTACAGCCATTTCGGCGTCGACCCGGTGGGCATCGCCCGCGCCGTGGCCCAGAACGTCACCCGCCGCGGCGTCTCGCAGGGCGGATCGACCCTGACCCAGCAGCTCGCCAAGAACCTGTTCCTGACGCCGGAACGCTCGGCCTCGCGAAAAATCCAGGAGGCGATCCTCGCCCTGTGGCTGGAGCACCGCTACACCAAGGACGAGATCCTCGAACTCTACCTGAACCGGGTCTATTTCGGCGCCGGCGCCTATGGCATCGAGGCCGCCGCCCAGCGCTATTTCGGCAAGCCCGCCAAGGCGGTGACGCTGGCGGAAGCCGCCATGCTCGGCGGCCTCGTCCAGGCGCCCTCGCGTCTCGCGCCCAACCGCAACCTGCCCGCCGCCCAGGCGCGGGCGGCCCAGGTGCTCGCGGCCATGGAGGAACTCGGTTTCGCCAAGCCCGCCGAGGTGAAGCTGGCGCTGGCGACACCGGCACGGCCGGCGAGCAGCCGTGGCGGCGGCTCGGCCAATTACGTGGCCGATCTCGTCATGGACGTCCTCGACGACTTCCTGCCGAAATTCGACACCGACATCGTCGTCACCACCACCGTCGACACCCGCCTTCAGGGCGCGGCCGAGAAGGCACTGGTGGACGAGCTGAACCAGAAGGGCTCGCGCTACAACGTCGCCCAGGGGGCCGTGGTCTCGATGAGGCCGGACGGCGCGATCCGGGCGCTCATCGGCGGGCGCGATTATTCCCAGAGCCAGTTCAACCGGGCCACCACCGCCAAGCGCCAGCCGGGCTCCTCGTTCAAGCCCTTCGTCTATCTCGCCGCCGTGGAGCGGGGCCTGACCCCGGACACCGTGCGCGACGACGCGCCGATCAGCATCAAGGGCTGGAACCCGGAGAACTATTCGCGCGACTATCGCGGGCCGGTCCCCTTGCGCGAGGCGCTGGCGCTGTCGCTCAACACCGTGGCCGTGCGCCTCGGCCAGGAAGTCGGCCCGAAGGCGGTGGTGCAGGCGGCCCAGCGCCTGGGCATCTCCTCGCCGCTGCAGGCCAACGGCTCACTGGCGCTCGGCACCTCGGAAGTGACCCCGCTGGAAATGGTGGGCGCCTACGCCGCCTTCGCCAATGGCGGCACGGGCGTGAACCCCTACGTCATCGCCAACGTGAAGAGCACGACGGGCAAGGCGCTCTACCAGCGCAAGGACACCAATCTCGGCCGGGTGATGAATGCCGAGACCGTCTCGATGATGAACGCGATGATGCACGAGACCTTCGTCTCGGGCACCGCGAAGAAGGCCGAGGTTCCGGGATGGGACCTCGCCGGCAAGACCGGCACGAGCCAGGATTTCCGCGATGCCTGGTTCATCGGCTACTCGTCGACCCTCGTCACCGGCGTCTGGCTCGGCAACGACGACGGCGAATCCACCAAGAAGGTCTCCGGCGGCAACCTGCCCGGCGAGATCTGGAAGACCTACATGACCGTGGCCCTCAAGGGCCAGACTCCGACGATGCTGCCGGGCGCCAACCATTGGCGCAACCGCGCCCCGGCGGAGGTTCCCGCCACCACCGGGACCGCACCGGGAGGCCTCATCGGCGCCCTCCTCGGAGAGCCGCAATCCGCCGCCCCGCCGCCCCGCGTTGCCGCCAACCAGCGCGCCCGCGGGCCGAGCCAGGACGACCGGAATTTCCTAGAGAAGCTGTTCGGCGTGGGAGAATAGGCGCGGGAGGGAAGCGCTTTCCGGCAGCCGCGAGCTGTCGGAACCGGGCCGGTCTCTACAGTCCGGCGATGCCCTTCAGCGCCGCGTTAATCCGGTCCTGCCAGCCTGGGCCGTCCTTCTGGAAATGCTCCAGCACGGCGCGGTCGAGGCGCAGGGACACCATCTCGCGGGCACCGGGCGGGCTGAGCGGCGCGGCGGGGGCGCGTTCGACGGGTTTGGGAGTGTCGGGCGCCTTGGTGGTGGCGGCCTTGAAGGCGGCTTCCGCCGCCTGGCGGGGGTCGCTGGCGCGACGGGTCCGATCGAATGCCATGGGTCGGTTTCCTGGTAAGGCTGTCTGGCTCAGCTCGCGGAGCGCTTGCGTTTGGGGGCCGGCGCGGGAGCGGCAGCCTTCTCCGCGGCCTCGGCGGCTTCCTTGGCAAGGCGAAGGGCGCGCAGCTTCACGGTGCGCTCGTCGATCTCCTTCACCGATTGCAGATGCTCCGCCATGGCCTGCGCGCCTTCCTTGGCCATCCGCTCCGCGCGCTCGGCGCGCTCTTCGGACCGGGTCCTGGCGTCGGTTTCGTCGCTCATCGTCGTCCTTCCTGGCTCCCCTCGCCCCGCCGCCCGCGCAACGACCGCATCATTCGCCAGGGCGGAGGCGGCAGCGGCGGATGAACCGCTCGTGCCCGCTCGCGCGGCGCATCATGTCGACGATCGAGACGAGTGCCGGCGGACGTGAAATTCCGCGATCGGCAGCGAGGAAGGGTGATCCACACACCCTTCGCACGGGACCGGCTTCAGGCGGGATCGCCGGGACATAGCACGTCCGGGCACCAAAAAGCGAACCCTGGCAAGGACTCGCGGGGGTCGCGGAGGTAAATCCCGGTGGATGTCCCCGTCAAAACGCCGCGATGAGGACGATTCCGGCCACCATCAACGCTGCGCCCGCGATCCGTGCCTTGACGGCGCGGTGCTTCGGCATCCCGAGCCAGCCGAAATGGTCGATGGCCAGCGACGTCAGCAGGTTGGCGGTGATGAGCAGCCCGTTGAAGGCGCCGGCCCCCACCTTGTCGACGAAGAGAAGGCCGCCGAACACCGCCACCGCCCCGGCGATGCCGCCGAGCGGCGCCCACCACGGCATTCCCGCGAGGTCGTCGCGGGTCGGGAGCGGGACCGGACGGATCGCCAGCATCGCGACGAAGACGAAGACGATGGGCAGGAACGAGACCGCCGCCGCGAGCCACGGATTGACGAGCGCGCCGCGAAGCGCCGCGTTCATGGTGACGCCGATGGCCTGAAGGGCGCCGGCGACGAGGATGAAGGGATAGAACAGGGGGCCGGTCATGTGCGTGGGATCTCCATCGGTGCGGACGGGAGGCCTCAGAACCGGGCGATGAGGACGATGCCGCCCACCATCAGGCCGCCGCCGAGGAGGTGCAGCAGCCCCTGCGGGTTCGCCTGCATGCCGAGCCAGCCGAAATGATCGATGGCCAGCGATGTCAGGATGTTGGCGGTGATGAGCAACCCGTTGAACGGCCCGGCTCCGACCTTGTCGACGAAGGCGAGGCCGCCGAACACCGCCACCGCTCCGGCAAGCCCGCCCAACGGTGCCCACCACGGCATGCCGCCGAGCTGTTCCAGGCTGGGCAGCGGCGTCGGCATCACCACGAACAGCGTGACGAAGACGAAGACGATGAGCGAGAACGAAACGGAGGCCGCGAGCCACGGATTGACGAGGGCCACGCGCAGGCGCGCGTTCATGGAATTGCCCGCCGCCTGAAGCGCGCCGGCGACCAGTATGAAGGGATAGAGCAGGGCCGCGTTCATGTCGGGTCGTCCTCGGAATGGGGATCAGTGCAGGAGGAGCAGGCCGGCCAGGGCGAGGATGAGGGCCGGTGGCATCACCAGCAGGCCGAGCTTGAGGAAGCGCCAGAAGCCGACATCCTCCCCTTCGCGGCGGATGGCGGTGAGCCACAGGATGGTGGCGAGGGATCCGGTCACCGACAGGTTGGGGCCGAGATCGATGCCGATGAGGATCGCCCCGGCGACCTTCTCGGAGACGTCTGCCTGCTGCACGGCCGCCCCCGCGATCAGGCCGGCCGGCAGGTTGTTGACGAGGTTGGAGAGCACCGCCACCAGGGTTCCGCCGCCCCAGGCCGCGGCATCGGGCGAGGCTTGTGCCGCCCGCTTGAGGTGATCGGCGAGCAGGGTCAGGACACCGGTCTTCTCCAGGGCCTCGACCAGCACGAACAGCCCGGCCACCAGGGGCAGCACGCCCCAGGACACGTCCTTGACGACCTCCACCGCTCCGCCCCGCTTGATCGCGAGGACGAGGAGCGTGGTGGCGAGGCCGGCGACGAAGGTCGGCAGGCCGAGTTCGAGATCGTAGGCCGAGGCGGCGATGAGGGCCCCGGCGGTGGCGACGATGCCGAGACCGGCGACCTTGCCGGTGCCCGAGAGGGGCGTCGCCTCGACGTCCCGGGCGAGCAATTGCTGCCGCAGGACGGAGTTCTGGGTCAGGCGCAGGACGATGTAGGTGGCGACGATGGCCAGGATTGAGGGCAGCGCGAACCGCGCCAGCCATTCGCTGAGCGGCGGCATGTGCGCAGCATAGACGACGAGGTTGGCCGGGTTCGAGATCGGCAGCACGAAGCTCGCCGCATTGGCGATGAAGGCGCAGATGAAGAGGTAGGGCAGCGGCTCGGCCTCCGCCGCCTTGGCCGCGGCATAGACCGCCGGGGTCAGCACGACGGCGCACGCATCGTTGGAGAGGAACACCGTGACCACGGTGCCGACGAGGTAGACCAGCAGGAACAGGCGCGTCGCCGACCCCCTGGCCTGGCGCACGGCGATGCCGGCGAGCCAATCGAACAGGCCCTCCTTCCTGGCGATCTCTGCGAGCAGCATCATGCCGACGAGGAACAGGTAGACATCCGTCCCCTTGCGCACGCCGTCCCAGGCCGCTTCCGGCGAGATCAGGCCCAGCACCAGCAGCGCCCCGGCTCCGAGCACGGCCCAGACAGCCTCCGGCCAGGCGAAGGGCCGGGTGATGACCCCGATTGTCGCCAGTCCGGCGATGATCCAGGTCGCCAGATGCGGCGTCACGGGGAGTGCGAACATGGGCGGGCGAAATCCTGTCAGGGTCGAGGGAGCGGCGTGACGACTACCAGTGTCGGCCGTTCCGATTGGGTCCGAGCTGGGTACCGAGGAGGCCCTTCTCGGGCCAGGCGCCGATGGAATCCGCGTCGCTGCCGATCCCCTTCGAGACCGGCAAGCGGGACCGGTCGGTGGCGGGCTCCACGACGTCCTGTCCCGTGCCCCCGGCCGCATCCGAGGCCCGCACGGTGAGGCGGCGCGCCGCCGCGTCCCAGGGGATCGACGCACGGTAACGCCGGTCGCCGTCGGCGCGGGTCATCGCCTGCCACGGCCCGCCATCGACGCTGACCTCGCAAGCGGTGACGGCGGAGGCACCGAGGACGAGCGCGCGCACCTCCACCGTGTCGCGCACCCGGTGCCCGTCGTCATGGGCGAGGCGCCGGTCGGCGGGGGCGGTGACGAGGACGAAGGGCCAGGGCTCGGCCAGTTCCTTGAAGCGCCAGCTGACGACGCCGCCATCGATCGCCGCGATGGCATAGCCGACCGGCCCTTCCTCGACCTGCCCGGTGGAGCGCGTGGCCGCGAAGATGGTGCGACCGTCATTGGCGAGCTCGTTGTAATGGGTGTGGCCCATTTCCACGAGGCGCACGCGCGACTGCGAGACGAGATGGCCGACGCGGACGGCCTCGCCCTCGCCTTTCAGGTCTGCGGGGTAGCTGTGCATGAACAGGGCGCAGTCGAGACCGTCGCGCTCGGCCAGCTGGATCTCGCCTTCGAGCCAGGCGAGCTGTGCGTCGCCCAGGCGGAAATCCGGACCGCCGGTTCCCGGCCCGCACATGTCGAGGAAGAGACAGCGGATGCCGGAGATGTCGGTGGCGTAGGGAAGTGGCCGTGCGCCGAGGCCGGCATGGAAGGCATCGAGGCTGCCGCCCTCCATGTCGTGATCTCCCGTGATGACATGGACGGGGAGCGAGAATCCCAGGAGGCCCTGGCGGACGAGGGCATATTGCTCGGGCAGCCCGTTCTCGGCGTTGTCGCCGGGCAGGTACGCGAAATCGAGCCCCTCGACCGCGCCGAGTTGTGCGACGATGGCGAGGAAATCGCGGGCGTTCTCGAGATGCCCCTCGGTGAGGTGCAGATCGCCGAGATGGGCGAAGGCGAGGATATCGTCCCGTGCGCTCGCGGGATGGGTCATGGCGGGATGGGTCATGGCGGAATGGGTCATGGCATGTCTCGCTTCACGGCCCGTCATGTGACGCGCCCGGCCACGGCTTGAGCCGGCGGGGTGATGAAAAAAGGGGGGCGCGTCGTCTGAAAACTCGGAGGGTTTGGACGGCTTCGGTCCTGCCGGACTCGCCGTCAGGCGGGGGAGGCCGCCATCGGCTCCGGCCCATTGGCGCCCGGGGGCTTCGAGGCCGAGGTCGGTGGCTCGAACCCGTAGGTCTCCGGCATGGCGACGAGGTAGAGGACGAACCCCGCCGCCGCGATTGCCGCCAGGACCAGGAACGCCGTCGAATAGCCCGCCGACACGATGATGAGACCGGCCAGCGTCGCCGAGAACGAGGCGCCGAGCCCCTGCGTCGTCGCGACGGCCCCCTGCGAGACGTTGAACCGTCCGGTGCCTCGGGTGAGGTCGGCGACGACGATGGGGAAGAGCGCGCCGTAGATGCCGGCACCGATCCCGTCGAGGAGTTGTACGGCGACGAGGTAGAACGGGTTGTCCGAGAAGGTGTAGAGCACGCCCCGGACGGCGAGCACGCCGAAGGCCACGAGGAAGATCGGCTTGCGCCCGATCGCATCGGCCTTGGCGCCGACGAAGACCGCCACCGGCACCATGACGAACTGTGCGGCCACGATGCAGACCGAGATGAGCGAGGTCGCGCTCTCCTTACCCGAAAGCTTGGTCAGTAACTGGCCCACCGAGGTCAGCATTGCGGCATTGGAGAGGTGGAAGATCGCGGCCAGCAGGGCGAACAGCATCAGGGTGCGGTTCTGCAGCAGGGCCTTGATCCCGGATGCCTGTTCGCCGCCCTCCCCCGCCGTCTCGTCGAGGCCGCGGGCGAGGTCGTCGTCGATGTCCTTGGCCGGCACCATCAGCATGGCCCCGACGCTCAGCACCGCCAGCACGGCCATCAGCCAGAACACCACGATGGGCCCGAAGAAATAGGCCGTCGATCCGGCGATGGCCGCCGAGACTGCGTTGCCCGCATGGTTGAAGCCCTCGTTGCGGCCGATGCGCTTGGAGAACATCTTCGGCCCCACCACGCCGAGAGTGATCGCGGCGAGCGCCGGCGGGAACACCGCCCCGGCGATGCCGGCGACGGACTGGGTCGCGGCCACCAGATAGAAATTCGTGACGAAGGGAAGGAGCAGGCAGCTTGCCGTGACAGCCAGCGCCCCGGCGATGACGATGGCGCGCTTGTGGTTGGTCCGGTCGATCAGCGCCCCGGCCGGCGTCTGCGCGATCAGCCCGGCAATGCCGGCGATCGTCATGATCATTCCGGTCGTCGCCTCGTTCCAGCCCTGGTCGGGACCGCGCACGGCGATGAGATAGATGGCAAGATAGGGGCCGAGCCCGTCACGGACGTCGGCGAGGAAGAAGTTGAGGGCATCGAGCCCGCGCAGCGTCCGCTGCGACGGGGCGCGACCCCGATCCTGGTCGGCGGCGGGCACGCTCGTCATCCGATCGATCTTTCGAAGCAGGTCATGAAGGGGACCGATCGGCGCGTGTCACTGGCTCGGGAGCCAAGGCCTCGGGTCGATCGGAGCGGCAAACCCCAGCCCGAAATGAAGGTTCCTCGGCGGGGATTGAATTCTGCGTGAGCGTCGAAGCCCCGGCACGGCAGACAAGATCAGCAGTGTATTCGGTATGTGGAATACTCGACCTCTAGACCGCGATACGCTTTTCTTTCCGGATCCCGTGGTCGTCATGGACATGGACGTCGAAGGTCTCTCCGTCCCGGATGCCGCGAATCTCGAAATGCCTCGGCTTGCGAACCAGCGGTCCTTCGACGCGGTAGCCGGCATCGCGGACGAGACGCAGCGCCGTGTCCGGATCGCCCTTGCCGTGCCCCTTTTCCGGCCGCGCGATGATGCGCACCGCGCCGTCGGCGAGGACGAGGCGGGACACCTTGATTTCGCAGGGCGTGACCTCGCCCTCGACGGTGACGGTGTCGCCAACCCTCGGCATCCCTTCCGACACCGCTTTGGGACCGAGATCGGCGAGACTCCTCGTGCCGTTCCCCTCCAGCGCGAGGCGATGGCCGAAGACGGCCCAGACGATTCCAGTGGCGGTCGCGGTCTTTGGCATTGTCGTCGATCCCGATGATGGAGAAGGCCTCAAGCCCTCCCCCGGAGGTCCGCAGGAGGGAAATGTCATCGTCAGAAGCTGCGCTTCTCGCGGATGTCGCCGTCGAACCCGACATGGAGCAGGCGCTCGCGCCCGTCCTGGCCCTTGGCCGCCATGTCGAGATGACGCGGACCGCGCCCGGTGACGCGGATGTCGGAATAGCCGGCCGCCTCGACCTTCGCGGTGAGCGCGGGTGCATCGATCTCGGGGCCGAGGCCGACCTTGTCCTTCGCCCAGTCGAGGCCACCGGGCTTCGGGCCGCGCGCCGGACCGAGCACCACCGTCTTGCCATCGGCCCGGGTGAGGAGGGTGGCGTGGAGGAAGCCGTTCTCGAAGCGGCCCTGCACCGTGATTGCCTCTCCCTTGGTGACGAGCGTGCCGCCCTCGCCCTGCTTGCCGGTCTCGACCAGGGCACGGCCGGAGCCGTCCTGCAGGATGAACTTGTTGCCGAAGATTTCCGCGACCTCGCCCTTGGCCGCGATGGCGGCGGAAGGAGCGAGCTGTGCGACGGTGACCGGCGCGACGGGAGTGAGGGTCACGCCGGAATTCTGCGCCAGGGAAAGGCCGACGGCCCCGAAGGCCAGGGGAGCGGCGATGGCGCCGACGATCCAGCCGCGGCGCGAGCGGCGTGGGGCGGCGGCGGGGCTCGGCATCTCGGTGGCGGTTCCGCCGATGGTTGTCTCGGTCGTCATGGTGTCGATGTCCTGGAAAAGCGGATCCCCTCTCGGGTTGACGCCGTTCTAGGCTCGCCCCTCCAACCCGATCTGAACCGCGCGGTTCAGCCCCGGTTAAAGCGCGGCGCGTAGGCGCCGGGGCTGCCCCTGCATCCCCAAGGATACGGATTCCGATGAAGCTCCTTCTGGTGGAGGACGATGCGGCCCTCGCCGCCGAGATCGCCAAGGCTCTCCGCGCCGAGAACTTCGCCCTCGACCACGCGGTCAACGGCGAGGACGGCCAGCATCTCGGCGAAACGGAGACCTACGACGCCGTGGTGCTCGATCTCGGCCTGCCCAAGCGCGACGGCGTCTCGGTGCTCCAAGCCTGGCGGGCCGCCGGGCGGACCGTGCCTGTGCTGATCCTCACCGCGCGGGACGGCTGGAGCGACAAGGTCGCGGGCTTCAAGGCGGGGGCGGACGATTACCTCGTGAAGCCGTTCCGGGTGGAAGAGCTCGTCATCCGCCTGCGCGCTCTGGTGCGCCGCGCCTCGGCGCACGGGGCCAACCGGATCGTGTGCGGACCTCTCACCTACGATGCCGGCCTCGGCACGTTCGAGCGGGATGGCCTGCCCCTGAAGCTGACCGGGCTCGAATGGCGGGTGCTCTCCTGCCTGATCCTGCGCAAGGACGGGGTGGTGCCCCGTGGCCAGTTGATCGAGCGGGTCTATGACGGCGACGCGGAGGTCGATTCCAATTCGGTAGAGGTCATCATCACGCGCCTGCGCCGCAAGATCGCGCCGGCCCGGATCGAGGGCGTGCGCGGCCACGGCTACCAGCTGGTGCCGGGGGAGGCGGCGTGACCCGGCCGCGACCTCCCCACGGACCGGCTCCCCACGGGCCGCCTCATGCGCATCGCGGCTCCCTGCAGCGGCGGCTGATCCTCGCCGCCCTCGTCCTCGTCACCGTGGCCCTCGTGGTGGCGGGAATCGCCATCGGCTTCATCCTGCACCGCTTCGTGCGCGGCCAGCTCGACAGCCGCCTCGACAGCCAGATCGTCGCCATCGCATCGAGCCTCGAGCGGGGCCGCGACGGCCGCCTCGCCCTCGGGCGCAACCTCGACGGCCCGCCGTTCGACCGCGACCGGTCGGGCTGGTCCTGGCAGGTCCGGCAGGGCGACACGATCCTCCGCTCCGGCTCCTTGGAAGGCCGCGACCTCACCGTCCCCGAAGACGACCGCCCGGACGGCGGGGGTCGGCACCGCGACCGTCCCCGCCCTGCGGACGCCGTCGACCCCTGGGGCAACCCGGTGATCCTGCGCATCCTCGCCCTGCCGGATGCGGCGGGGATCGGCCCGGCGACGATCGTCGCTTCCGCGCCCATGGCGGCCCTGCGCGGCCCCGTCCGTGAGGCGAGTCTCACCCTGGTGCTGATCCTCGCCGTGCTCGGCCTCTGTCTTCTCGCCGGCCTCGTCGCGCAGGTGCGCCTGGGCCTCCGACCGCTGGAACGCCTGCGCCGGGACCTCGCCGAGATTCGCGCGGGCAAGCGCGCACAGGTGCCGGAGACGCAGCCGGCGGAGATCCGCCCCCTGGTCCGCGAGGTGAACGCGCTGCTCGGCGAAAACGCGGCGAATCTCGAACGGGCACGCACCCATGTGGCCAACCTCGCCCACGGATTGAAGACGCCGCTCGCGACCCTGACCATGGCGCTGCGGGACGGGGAGCGCGATCCCGACGGCCGGCTCACGACTCTGGTTTCGGGCATGGACGGGCAGATCCGCCATCATCTGCGCCGCGCCCGCTCGGCGGCCCTGGGCGGGGCCACCCGCGAGAGGACGGCGCTGGAGGCGCCCGTGGCCGACCTCCGCTCCACCTTCGCGCGGCTCTATGCCGAGAAGGGCATCGCCTTTTCGGTGGAGGTGGCGGACGGCATCGCGGTGGCCTGCGACGGACAGGACGTCGACGAGATGCTCGGCAACCTCATCGACAATGCCTGCCGCTGGTGCCGGGCGCGGGTCCGGATCGCTGCCGCGCTCAACCAACGGGGCATCACCATCACGGTCGAGGATGACGGGCCGGGCCTCGACGCGGACGCAGCCGCCGGGGTTCTCGGGCGCGGCAAACGCCTGGACGAGACCGTGCCCGGCCACGGGTTCGGCCTGTCGATCACCACGGAACTGGCCGAACTCTATGGCGGCACGCTTCGTCTCGACCGCGGAAGCTTCCATGGTCTTCGCGCGCGGCTCGACTTGCCGAGGTAACTCGCCGAGGTAACTCGCCGACGTAACTTGCCGGCCCGGCTCGAAGCGGCAGTGTTAACCGCACGGATTCTTTAGGCTGACGGCGCACCTTGATCGGGACGGAGCGGGCGGCATATGCCCTGCTGCGAGGGGTTGTCCCGACCCGCCTGCGCCGCGAATGGGTGCCAAAATGGCACGGCAGACGCACGGGGCGGAGGAGAGGCGGCCCATTCGGGCTCGGGCGGGAGGTTCTGGATGTCTGAGATCCACCACGACGTCATCGTCATCGGAGCAGGCCTCGCCGGGACTACCGCGACCATTGCGCTCACCAGGGCCGGTTACGACGCGGCGATCATCGACACTCACGCGGTCTATCCCCCCGACTTCCGGGCGGAAAAGCTCGGCGTGCCGCAGATGGACCTGTTCGAGAAGCTCGGCTTCGGCGAACTGGCGCGGGCCGTGACGACGCCGGTGGACGAGGTCTGCGTCACGCGCTTCGGCCATCTGGTCTCGCGCCATGCCGTGCGCGAATACGGCGTCCATTACACGCCCCTCATCAACGACCTGCGCGGCGCCCTGCCCGCCTCCTCGCCCCTGGTCATCGGGCGCGTGGCGGAGATCGAGACCGGCCCGGAACGGCAGACGGTCACCCTCGCCGATGGCAGCGTGCGCACCGCGCGGCTGGTTCTCCTGGCCACCGGCCTCGGCGACGTGCTCCGGCGCAAGGTCGGTATCGGCAGGACCATGATCAGCGAGAAGCACTCCCTGTGCTTCGGCTTCGACATGGCGGCCCCGCCCTCGTCCTTCGGCTTCGAATCCCTCACCTATTACGGCGAGAGCGCGGACAATGCGGTGGCCTATGTCACGCTCTTTCCCATCGGCGCGACAATGCGGGCCAATCTCTTCGTCTACCGCGCACTCTCCGATCCCTGGGTGAAGGAGTTCCGCAAATCGCCCGAGGCGCTGATGCGGCAGGCCATGCCCGGCCTCGCCCGCCTCTGCCCGGACCTCACGGTCACGGGCCCCGTGGAGATGCGCCCCATCGACGTCGTCCAGGCGGCCGATGCGGAACGCGACGGGGTCGTGCTCCTCGGCGACGCCTTCCTGACCCCCTGTCCGATCCCCGGGACCGGGATCGGAAAGGTGCTGACCGATGTCGACCGGCTCTGCTCCGAGCATCTGCCGCGCTGGTTCGCCACCCCGGGAATGGGCAAGGACAAGATCGCCGAATTCTACGCCGACCCGATCAAGCAGACCTCCGACCGGCAATGCCTTCAGGCGAGCCTCTATGCCCGCCAGATCACGGTCGGCAGCGGTGCGGTATGGACCCTGCGGCGCCTGCGCAACCGCGTGGGCCGCTACGGCCTGCACGCCCTCCACCTGCTGCGCACGGCCTTCGCCAAGCCGCGCGGACCGGCGATCGGGCGCACCAAGACCGTCTGAGCCGGGCTATCGCCCCCTGCGCCAACGGGGGGAGCGGGCCGAGCCGTCGATGAACTCGAAGGTCGAAGTCCGGTTGAGGGTGTGGAGACGGGTGCCGGGAAAGAGCGGGCCCGAGCGCAGGATCGTCTCCACGGTCTGCGCGTAACCCTCGTCGTCGAGGCGGTCGATCCGCGCCAGCGCCAGGGCCTCGCCATAACCCAGGCGGCAATCCTGGACCGGGCGGATCAGGGCGCCGTCCCGTTCGACGATGCGTCCCGCCGGCCGCGCCGAGGCGATGTCGATGAGGACCGGATTGCGGGCGTGCGGCGTCCAGGGACCTCGGAAGTCCGGCGCCGACCAGAGATGCAGGCTGTCGTGGTAGGAGCCGAGCACCGTCCCTCCGCCGACATCGGCGGCCTGATCGCGCACCGTCGCGAACATCCACCAGCGGCCGTCCCGCTCCAGCAGGGTCGGATCGCTGGCGGTGATGCCGCTGAGCAGCGTCGCTTCCTTGACCCAGCCGCCCGGAAAGGCCGTGGCCCGGTAGAGGTCGACCGTGCCGTTGGCGCAGCTCTCCGGGATCATCCAGAACGACCCGTCGCGCTCGAACACGAACGGATAGGACAGGTGATACGGCTCCTCCAGCACGGGGACCGGCGTTCCGATGGGTCCGTTCCCATCGAAGGCCACAGCCGAGATCAGCGCCTTGCCCGTCGCGTGCGGGAAATCCTCGACGAAGAGGATGGTACGGCCCTCGTGCTCGATCCCGAACGGATCGGCGTAGAAGCGCAGGCCGTCATCCGCCAGGTCGTGCCAGCCGGACGAAGGATGCGCACGCAGGTCCACGAGATCCGGGCCGGCCAACCGACGCCAGCCGATGCGCCAATGGGGGGCGCGATAGCAGAGGTAATAGAGGCGGCGGACGACGAGCCGCGCCGCCATCTTCGCGGCGCGGGTGCCGATCGTCTTCACGGTCAGGGCGGGCGCCTCCGGCGCCACCGGGACGCCGTCCCGGAGAAGCGGCCGGGCGCCCGAAAGCGCGCCAACGATGAGCGTGATACTGCGGATCAGCCCGTCCTCGAACGCGGTGAGCATGGTGCCGCGATCCTCGGCGCCGAAGCGCCCGGAGGCGATGATCCTGCCATCCGTGGAAAGGGCCGCCACGGGGGAGCGGCCGGCGAGAAGCGCCGCGAGAAGCGCGCCCTCTCCCGCCACGCCGTCGAAGCCGAGGCGCCAGACCGGAAGGTCCGGGCCGCCCTCCGCATCGCCGCAAAGATCGAGGATGCAGGACGCGCCCGCCGTGGGCTCGGGATAAGCAGCGAATGCGCTTCCCGGGACGGGGGCGGACAGACCGCCGAGGGACAGCCGGTTCAGCAGAGCTTCGAGGCGGAACAGCAGCGCGGCATTGTCCGGCAGCCCCCCCGGTCCCGGCGAGCGGTCGACTTCCACTTCGAGCCCGGGAAGTGCTGCGAGCCGTTCCAGAAGGCGGAGATGCCAGCGGCGGGGGGCGCATCCATCCAACCTCAGTCGCAGGCGCATCGTCGTCGGTCCCCGGACAGTCGAAAGCCGAGGCCGAAAGCCACCGGATGGCGGGATCGGTCCGACGCGGGACGCCCCCTCATGTCTTCCCGTTACACCATCGCGATTGAGAAACCCTTCACTGCCCTCGGAATAAGCACCGGCGGCGGGATTACTTTAATGGTTCGCTAACCATGCCCCGCACGAAGAGGGCCGAGACCGGGGAAATCTCCGGGTGTTGGTGAATCGTCAGTAAAGTCGGATCATGCCTGTATCCGAAGGACGGGCTGTATCCCGGCCACGGCCCGAGCATCCGATGGCACAGATCGACAGACATATCGCGGCGGCGGATTGGATCGGTCGATCCAGCATCGACCGGCCGCCCTCCTCCGAGCCCGACAAGAGCGCCGAGATCGGCGATCTCTGGCGCATCCTCACCGTGCGCCGGGCCTGGGTGCTCGGAACCGCCGCGCTGCTCACCTTCATCGCGGTGGCCTACGGCTTCCTCGCACCGCCGCTCTACGCGGCCACGGCCCAGATCCTGATCGACCCGCGCGACAAGCAGATCGTCACCAACGACGTCAATCCCGTCGCCATGGCGCCGGATGGCGGTGTGATGCAGGTGGAGAGCCAGGCGCGGGTGATCGAATCGGATTCGGTCCTGACCCGCGCCGCCCGCGATGCCGGACTGCTCGACGACCCGGATTTCGGCGGCGTCGGCACCGGCTTCCTCAGCTGGACCCTGCGCACCCTCCAGGGCGAAGGCGCCGCACCCGCCACCGATGCCGCCGCCGAGGCCCGGGCCGTCCGCGCCCTGCGGCGCAGGCTCGCGGTGAAGCGCGCCGACAAGGTCTTCGTGGTGGATGTCGTGGTCACCGCGGGCAACCCGGACAAGGCGGCCAGGATCGTCAACGCCATCGCCGCCGCCTACCTCAAGGACCAGACCTCCGCCCGCGCCGACGCGGCCTCGCGGGCCTCGTCCGAGATGGCGTCGCGCCTCGACGACCTGCGCAAGCGCGTCAACGTCGCCGAGAACAAGGTCGAGACGTTCAAGGCCGAGAACGGGTTGATCACGGCGAGCGGCCAGCTCATCAGCG
Source organism: Methylobacterium sp. Leaf85 (assembly GCF_001422125.1). Classification (NCBI taxonomy): domain Bacteria; kingdom Pseudomonadati; phylum Pseudomonadota; class Alphaproteobacteria; order Hyphomicrobiales; family Methylobacteriaceae; genus Methylobacterium; species Methylobacterium sp. Leaf85. The sequence continues at coordinate 269,972 of NZ_LMME01000031.1, forward strand.
AGCAGCAACTGGCCGAGAGCAACAACCGCATCGTGGCCGCCCGCGCCCGCACGGCGGAGGCGCGCACCCGGCTGCAGCAGATCAAGGACGCGCGCGGGAGTACTGCGTTCGGACCGGACACGGCCCCGGAGGCGATCCAGTCCGCGGTGATCGAGCGCTTGCGCAGCCAGTATGCGGAACTCGCGAGCAAGGAAGCGGATCTGCGCACCCAGCTCGGCAACCGCCACCCCTTCATCGAGGCGGTGCGGACCCAGATGCAGGACGTCAAACGCCTGACCGAGACGGAGCTGACCCGCATCGCCCGCTCCGCCGAGACGGATTACCAGCGCGCCGTCGCCAACGAGAAAGCGCTGACCGCGAATCTCGACGAGCTGAAGCGGGGCTCCATCGTCACCGGCGAAGCCTCCGTGCGCCTGCGTGAGCTCGAACGTGAGGTGGATACCAGCCGGGCCGTCTACAGCAACTTCCTCAACCGCTCGCGCGAGATCCAGGAACAGACCGGCATCGACACCACCAATGCCCGCGTCATCAGCTGGGCCCGTCCGCCCGCCGAGCGGAGCTGGCCCCTGCGCCTCCTGCTGTTCGTCGGCGGCCTCGTCAGCGGCCTCGGCCTCGGGGCCGGCCTCGCCTTCGTGCGCGAATATCTCGATCCCACCGTCCTGTCCCGGCGCCAGATGGAGCGGCTCTCCCACACCTCCGTGGTCGCCACCTATCCGGAGTTCAAGGCGGGAAGCGAGCGTCCGGCCAGCGTCGCCGCGAGCCTGACCCTCGACCGGCTGGCCAGCGTGCGCGGCCAGATCCACCCGCCGGGCCAGGCGTTGAGCGTGCTCGTCACCTCGGCGGCCTCGGATACGGCGGACCGGCGCTCGACGATCCATCTCCTCGCGGCGGTGGCGACGGCGCGCGGCGAGCGCGTGCTCGTGGTCGAGGCGGACCTCGAAGCGACGCCGGAGGAGAACGCCTCCGGCCCCGGCCTCATCGAGGTCCTGCGCGGCGAGGTCGGGATGGCGGCGGCGGCCAAGGCGGATGCCGAGAGCGGTGCCGCGCGGATCGGCATCGGCGATCTCGCCAAGGCCTCGCGCGAGGCCCTGAGCCGGGCCAATATCGAGCAGTTCCTCGCAGCCGCCAAATCGAGCTTCGACCTCATCCTCATCGATGGCGGCGTGCTGACCGGCAACCTGCGGATCGGACCCCTCGCCGCGGCCAGCGACCGGCTGCTGATCGTGGCGAAAAACGGCGCCACGCGCCAGCGCGACCTCCTCGATATCCTCGACATCTCGGAAGTGCTCGGCCGGCCGGTCTCGGGCAGCCTGTTCGTCGATCGCTACGCGGCGGCGGCGTGACGGGCGGACCATGAGGAGCGCGGTTCATTCCCCGGCCCGAGGACGGAAGGAAGCCGGAGCGGCGTCGCGCAGCCCGATGCCGTTCGGCCTGATCGCCCTCACCGTGCTGATCCTCGGCGTGTCGGGCGGCATGTTGTGGAATGTCGGGATCAATTACGACGGGCTCACCGGCGCGGCGCCGCAGAAGATCCATCCCTCGACCTATCTGGTCATCGTCCTGTTCGGCTGGGCCGCGCTGAAGTCGGGCAACCCGGCGGGCTACCTCGTCTATGCCGTGCAGGTGCGGCCGGCAGGAATGCTGCTGGCCGCTTGCAGCATCGGGCTGTTCCTGCACATCGTCCTGCGCAGCGGCCCCGGCATGGCGGGGGCGCTGGACACGTTCCTGCTGCCGGGCCTCTTCGTCGTCCTGCTGGCCGACCGCGACGCGCTCACCTGGAGGCGCCTTGAACTGACGGTTCATGCGGTGCTGCTGGTCAACGCCCTGCTCGGCCTCACGGAATTCGCGACGAAGACCCTGTTCTTCCCATACCGGCTCGACGGTCAGGTCTTCGCAACCGATACGCGCTCGGCCGCACTTCAGGGACACCCCCTCGGCAACGCCACCCTCACGGCCTGCTACGTCCTCGCCCTCATCGGTGGCGGCGGACGCATGACCGCTCCGCAACGGCTCGCGATGATCGGGCTGCAGCTCGCCGCCCTCGTGGCCTTCGGCGGGCGCTCGGCCATGGTGGTGACGCTGATCTTCGGCGGCGGCTACGGTCTCTTCGCCCTGCACAAGGTGCTGAGCGCGGGCCGGATCCCGCTCCTGGCGGCGGCGGCGGGGATCTTCCTGTTCACCCTCGTGCCCCTCGGCATCGGCGGCCTCGCGGCCGGCGGGTTCTTCGACGCGCTGCTCAGCCGGTTCATGGCCGATGGCGGCAGCGCCAATGCCCGCGTGGAAATGCTCGACCTCGTCGCCAGCATCCCCTTCCGCGAATTGCTGGTCGGCCCGGATATGAGCCTCGTGGATTCGCTACGGCGCGTGAGCGGGCTCGAATGGGGCATCGAGAACCCCATCGTCCGGACCCTCGTCTACCAGGGCATCTTCATGACGGTGCTGCTCACCGTCGCGGTGACGCTCTACATGATCGAGCTGGTCCGCCACTGCCGCCCCGGCACGTTCCTGCCCGTCATCGCCTTCGTCATCCTGGTGAACACGTTCGAGGGGATCGGCGGCAAGACCACGCTGCTCGCCAAATTCGCCATCCTCCTCCTCGGCCTGTTCCACGCGGTCAGCGATCGTCCGCCGGGAGGCGCAGACCGAGGGCGGTGACGATGGCGGGATCGAAGCGCTTGGTTGCATCGTCCATCAGCCCCATCCCGTCGAACAGGTTCCAGAAGGCCCAGGGGAAGCCCTCGGCCTCGGCCGCCTCCCGCACGTCGCGGACGTAGCGCGCCCGGTCCTCCGCATGGGAGGCGACGTAGCGCGCATCGCTGCGCAGGGCCCCGAACTCTCCGAGGACGATATTCGCCGGCGCTATGCCGTGGCGGCGGGCCCATTCCCCAACCATGGCGAGGTGGCGGGCGAGGTAGCCCTTATCGGGCCGGGCGGCGAAATACTCGCCGAGCTTGGCCTCGGTCAGGGCGTAGGCGTCGCGCTTCGCCTCCGCCGACAGACCGGCATCACCGGCCATCCGGGTCCGCACGGCGGTGAGCGTCGACTCGAGGCTGCCGGCGGAGGCGGGCCAGGGCACCGCGTTGAGCGCGCGGTAGACCGGCTCCCGCATCCAGGGCGCCCCCTGATGGCTGAACAGGTAGGGCTCGTAATAGTGGAAGGTGAACAGCAGCGGCGCGAAGCGGGCCAGCGGCGCGGGGTCGAGGGCGGTGAGCCCGGTGATCATGCTGCCGCAGGCGCCGCAGGCCACGAGGGTCAGGCGCGGGGCGACCCGGCGGGCCTCGCCGAGGAGGTCGTCCTGGATCGTCAGCCACGATGCCGCGCCGCATCCCTGCGGCGGCTCGTTGACGGGCTCCAGCGCCAGCCGCTCCGGGGCGATCCCCTCCAGCAGTCGGGCGAGGTCGGAGACGAAGCGGCGATAGGCGGGAAACAGCGGCGCGCCGGGATCGCCGTAGAAATTCTGCGGGTTCCAGTGATGGGTCGCGCCATTGGCCTGCACGTTGACGAGGACCGCGAGATCCGCGCGCAACGCCGCCTCCACCGCGGCCCTGAGGTCGGCCATGAGACGCTCGCGCTCCTCCGGCACGGCGGCGGCGAAGGGGCCGGGATCGACGGGCAGGCGCAGGAAGTCGAACCCGGCCGCTCGCAGACGGGCGAAGTCGCGGCCGGTCGGGACGGGCCGGCCCTCCTGGAACGGCGGCGTCCCATAATCCGTGCGCGGCGCCGGGAATTCCCGCGTCAGGGAAAACCACGGCCAGGTATTGACGCCGCGCCTCAGGCGGAGCGGCGGCGTGGCGGCGGCGGCCGGGATCCGTACCGCCGTCAAAGCCGCGGCCGCGAGGATCGCCCTGCGCGTGGGGACTGGCCTCACGAAGCGCGATCTCGGCTCTGGCCTCCCATCGCCATCGGGGCCGGGGGGAGATGGGCGGACGAGGTGCCGGAGTGCTTCGACTCCTGGCCCGCCGGCGCGGCGAAGCCCCCGAGCGCCGTCGCCTCCGCCTCGTACTGCTTCAGGATCTCCGACCATTCGAAGCGGTCGGCGGCACGGGCGAGCGAGGCGACACCCGCCCGTCTCGCCGCGCCATCGTCCGCGATCAGGGTTTCGATGTGCCGCTCGCAGGCATCCGCATCGGCGAAGTAGAACTGCTCCTCGCCCGCCGTCCCCCGGTTGAACGGATTGTCGTGGGCGATCACCGCGTTGCCGGCCCACAGAGCCTCCACAAGGGACGGGTTGGTGCCGCCCACCGTATGCCCGTGCAGATAGGCCCGCGCATGGAAGCGCAGGGATCTGATCGTCTCGGATTCATAGATGGCGCCGGGAAAGAGCACCTCGTCGCTGGCCGCCTCCCTCACGGCGCGATGATAGGGATTGTTGTCGGAGAGCGTGCCGAGGACCACGAGCCGCATGCCCCGCACCTTGCGCGAGAAGGCGTCGACCATGGTGAGGATGTTGTTGTCGGGCTCGATCCGGGCGATCGAGGTCATGTACCGCCCCGGCTTCAGGCCCATGGCCTCGATGGGCCCGGTCGGCGCCGCCGAGATCGGATCGCCGCCATACGGGATGGTGGCGATGGCGGATCGCGGACGGCGCGTGGCCACATGGTCGGCGATGGCGGGATGGTCGGCCACGAGGCGGTGCGAAGACCAGGCGGCGATCCACTCATTGGTCCAAAACCAAGCGCGCACCGCCATGGACCATTTCGGCCGCTTCCACTCGATGCCGTCCATATTGGTGATGATCTTCGCGCCGGAGAGGCGCAGATACGGCAGGAAGACCGCCCCGTTATAGCCGAGGACGAGGCTGACGCCGCCCCGCCTGGCGGCATCGCGCACGCAATGCCAGTCGAAATCCAGGGTCGCCCGCGGGCCGCTGGTGGAAACGGCCACATGGATGAGCTCGACGCCTTGCCAGGTGGTCGTGCGGAAACGCTCGCTCACCGCCTCGACCTCGTCCTGGCAATAGACCGCCACATGCCAGCCGCGCTTCACGAGAAAGAGCGCGAGCTTCTCGGCGAAGGTTTCAAAGCCGCCATGGGATGCGGGAATGCCACGCGTCCCCAGGATCAGCAGAGAGGGCTTGTGCGACGGCATCCGAGTCTCCTTTAGCCCCCAACCGTCCCGCGACGGGACACGAGAAACATCTCCAGGCAACCATGCCCCATGATTACACTGGGTGAGGTTCTTGCCCGGTAACGATTGGAAACATCGTGGCATGTCATCTTGGGGCAGTTCAGGTTGGGATTAGGGTCGAGTCGGCATGCGCATCACCTGCGTCCACCAGGGATACGAACTCTACGGGTCCGACCGCAGCTTCGTTGAGAGCGTGCGGATCTTTCGCGCGGCCTATCCCGCCGCCGTCATCGACGTCGTCCTGCCCCGCACCGGCCCCATCGTGGGCGCCCTCGAAGGCGTTGCTTCGCGGATCGTCTTCGAGCCGCTCTGGATTCTCCGGCGCCGCGACCTGCCGCGCCTCGCCACCCTCGGCCTGCTCACGCTGCCGGTGGCGATGCTGCGCGCCTGGCGGCGGCTGCGCGCGAGCGACCTCGTCTACATCAACACCTCGGTGGTGGCGGATTATCTCCTGGCCGCCCGGCTCTGCCCCGGCCGTGCCATCGTGCATGTCCACGAGATCCCTCAGGGCGCCACCCTGAAGCTGCTGCGCGGGCTGATCCGCTGGAGCGGGGCCGACATCGTGTTCAACTCCCGCGCCACCGCGAAGGCCTTCTCGCTGACCTCCAAGGTCGCCATGCGGGTGGTCTATAACGGCATTGCGGGTCCCGAGACGCCACCGGCCTCGACCTATGACGGCTCGCGTCCCCTGCGCCTGCTGATGCTGGGCCGGATCAGCCGCATCAAGGGACAGGAGATCCTGGTCGAGGCGATCCGCCAGCTGCCGCCGGAGGTGCGCGCGCGGCTCGAGGTCCGGATCGTCGGCAGCGCCTTCGAGGATACGGCGCGCGAAGAGGCGCTCGGCCGCCAGATCGCCGATGCGGGGCTCGGCTCGATCATCCGCCTGTCTCCCTTCGTCGACGATCCATCCGATCTCTACCGCTGGGCCGACGTGGTCACGGTGCCGTCGCGCCTGCCGGAATCCCTCGGCCGCGTGGCGATCGAGGCCATGGCCTATGGCCGCCCCCCCGTCGTGTCCCGCATCGGCGGGCTGACGGAGGTGGTCGAGGATGGGTCGAGCGGCTGGGTCGTCACGCCCGACGATGCGCCGAGCCTCGCCTCCGCCCTGGAGCGGATCGTGATCGATCCGGTTTCCTGGCAGGAGTTTCCAGCGGCCGCCCGCGCTCGCTACGCGGCTCTGTTCGGAGAAGCCGCCGCAGCGGAAGGGCTGGTGGCGATGATCCGTGCCCGCATCGGCGGTCGCGCGGGCGTCGATGCCAGCGCCGTCGCGGCGAGTTGAATCGTCATGCACGGTCTGAACCGCCTCGCGCGCCGCTTCATCCTCATGCTGGGGGGCGAAGTCACCCAGAGCGCCTTCCATTTCGGGATCAACATCGTCCTCGCGCGAAGCCTGAGCCCGCACGATTACGGGCGCTTCGCCATCCTCTTCCTCGTGGGAGGGCTGGCGCTCACCTACATCCGGTCGCTGGCCGGGGTACCGGCCACCATCGCGATTCCGCCGCGCGCCGGACGACGCGCGGCGCGCGGGTTCGACGTGACCTTCGGTACGGTGGCGGTCATCCTCTCCGCGACGATCGGGGCCGGGGTCTGCGCGGCGCTGATGGCGACCTCGGACATCAACGCCCTCGCGGGGAGCCTTTTCGTCGGCCTCTGGTCGCTCCGCAGCTATCTCCGCCTCGCGCTCTTCGCCAAGCACCGGCCGGCGATCTCGGGGCTGGGAGACGTGGTCTTCGCCCTCTCGGGCACCGCCTTCACCGTGGCGATGATCCATTTCCAGGGCGCGCCCGGCCTCGACGAGACCCTGTTCGCCCTGGCCTGCGCCAACGGCCTCGGCATCGTCGCATCGCTGGCCCTGCTGCGGGAACCGATCCGGCTCAGCCTCGGCCGCTCGGTGCGCCGCCGCTACGGGGCCATGATCCCGACCCTGTCGTGGTCGCTGGTCAACGTCACCACCGCCAACGTCCAGGGCCAGGGGCAGAGCCTTCTCGTGGCCGCCATCGCGGGGCCGGCCGCCTATGCGCCGATGGCCGCCACCTTCGTGCTGTTCTCCCCCCTGCGGCTCTCGGCATCCGCCCTCATCAACATGGTCCAGCCCGAGGTGGCGGGCCATCTCGCCCGGGGCGAATTCACCCTCGCCCGCCGCTTCGCCTTCATCTGCTCCGGCCTCCTCGGGCTCGGCTGCATCGCCTACGGCGCCATCATCCTCTGGGCGCTCGAACTCATCGAGCACAAGCTGTTCGCCGGCCAGTTCACGGCGGCGCCGATGACGCTGATCGCGGTGGCGGCCTGGGCCATCGTCACGGTCTCGCTCATCCACGCGCCGATGCGGGTGCTGATGGAGACGATGCAGGACTTCCGTCCCCTCTCGGTCATCGCGGGCGTGAGCGTGGGAATCGGCGCCGTCGCCGTGATCGGCCTGCTGCTGGTGGCTCAGCCGGCCTGGTCGCTCTTCGGCGTCCTGTGTTCGGAAGTCGTGGTCCTGGCGGGTTGCCTGTGGATGCTGAAGCCCTGGCGCTCCGTCCTGCCTCGGATGCGGTCCGACCTCGGCCGCGATACCGAGGCGGGGGCCGGCCGATGACCCGCCTCCCCTTCCGCGAGGCTCCTCGCACCATCCATCCCGACACGTCGGATGCGCGCGCGGGTGTGTCTCGCCGCGCTGCGACAGCCAGGACATCCCAGTCATGAGCGTGATCCAAGACGTCCCCGCACCGACGCGCCCCACCTCCCTCGGCGGTTACCAGGCGCGCCTCCACACGACGATGGCGACGGTCGCCCATCTCTGGAGCAGGCTCGAATCCGATGGCACCGCCACGGCCTATCAGCGCCTCGACTGGGCGACGGCCGTCGTCGAGCGCCTGGGCACCGCCTCCAAGGCCGAGCCGGTCATCGTCGAGGTGACCGACGCCAACGGGCGTTCGGTCATGCTGGTGCCGCTGGCACGTCTGCGCCTTCGCGGCTACCGGACGATCACCTGGCTCGATCTCGGCGTCTGCGACTATGCGGCACCGATCCTCGCCCCCGGCATCGACCTCTCCGCCGACGAGATGGCCCAGGCCTGGAGGGCGATCCGCGACGTGCTCCCCAGGGCCGACCTGATCCAGATCAGCCGGATTCCCGACGACGTGACCGGCCGGCCGAATCCCTTCGCCACCCTGCCCGGCTGCAGCCGGATGGACATGCAGGCCTCGGGCGTCGCCATCGAGGGCGACGCCGAGACGCTGCTCGCGCGCCTGTGCCGTCCCAGCACCCTGAAGGACATGGCCAAGCTGCGCCGGCGACTGGAGCGGGCGGGCACCGTCACCTTCGTGGAGGCGCGAAGCGCCGAGGAGATCGACCGGATCTTCGATGCGCTGGTGGAGCAGCGCCGCTCGCGCTTCGCCGAGATCGGCCGGTTCAACCTGCTCTCGCGGCCCGATGTGGAGGCGTTCTACCGTGAGGGCGCCCATCGGGGCCTCGTCGGCGGACCGGTCCGCCTGTTCGGACTGGCGGTCGATGGGGAATGGATCGCCTGCGCCTACGGCCTCGTCCATGGCGGGACCTTCCATGGCATCCTGCTGACCATGGCGGGAGAGGCCTGGCGCAACACCTCGCCGGGCCTCCACATCGTCGCCGAAACCCTGCGCTGGGCCCGCGCCGAGGGACTCGGCTATTTCGATTTCACCGTCGGCGTGATGCCCTACAAATCCGATTTCGGCGTCCAGACCCGTGACCTGAGCGAGCTCTACGAGGTCGTGACCCTGCGCGGCCGCCTGGTGAAACACGCGATCGCGGGAGCCGAGGCCTCGAAGGTCTGGCTGCGCAGCCATCCGGAATGGTTCGCCCGCGCGCAGAAGGCGCGCCGGTGGCTGCGGCGCAAGGTGGCCTGAAACTGCCGCTCCAAGCGCCGGTTGGCCTCCCCGTCCGATGATGCTAGGGAAACGCTTGGTGAGTCTCCGTAGCTCAGCTGGACAGAGCACAGGTTTCCTAAACTTCAATTGGGCGTCGCGAGGGGAAACCACGCGGCGGATCCGCTCAAATTCGGGGAACGCCCACGGCCCGCACGCTTGCTGGTCCGGCCGATCCCGAGCCAAGCCCCGGAGCCATCCGGGGAAGGTGTAGAGACTAGACGGGCGGCGCCTAAAGATCGCGAAGGGTTATTCCTGATCGATCCATGGCGAAGGGATAGTCCAGACCACGAACGCTCCGGCAAGGGGCGGCGGCGGAAGCCGAAGTGGGATGAAACCTGGGGTCGCAGGTTCGAGACCTGCCGGGGACGCCACCATCACCCCATCCTCGACCGATCGCCCGTCTCCCGGCTGAATGCCGGGCAAGGGCGTGGAATAGTGCGGCCGTGCCGTCTTTTTCGGGTTGGGTTGAACAAGGGAACGTGGAAGAAACAGCGACCATAAGAAGCATGAGCGTCGAGGATCCGCCCGAGGGCAAGGTGCGCGGCAAAGCTCATGAGACTGGACGGGATCTGACATGGCTGGGCAAAAGACCGATGCACGCGATGTCCATGTCGGCATGCGCATCGCCGAGCAAAGGAAGAAATCGGCCCTGACCCAGAAACGTGTCGCCCAGAGCTTCGGCATGTCTGCGGCACAACTCCAGAAGTACGAGAAGGGCATCAACCGCATCAGCGCGATCCATCTCGAGATTCTAAGCCGCATGACCGGCATGCCGATCGATTACTTCTTCGATGGCATGAACCGTAGCGACGACGCCCCGCCCCGTGGACTGAGCGAGGCACCCCAGCAGGCCTTCGTACCCCGGGATGGAGCACAGGCCCCCTGGAGCGGCCTTGTCGATGTCGTGGCCAAGCACGTGACGGAGCATTTCTCGGACGCCAACCGCCGCGAATTCGCCGCCGCCATCCATGCCCTCGACGAGAAGCTGAACGGCTGATCTACAGTATGATTCGTTCGTTTTAGCGGATACGTTCGGTTTGTCATCTTGACCGCCTGAGGAGGGAGTGCCAGAAGCTCTCCGTTCCGAAGACCGGGTCGAACGCTGCCGAGGCGAACCCGAAACCGGGGGGCCTCAGATGCCGCGTTCCAACTACCTGTTCACCAGCGAGTCGGTCTCCGAAGGCCATCCGGACAAGGTCTGCGACCGGATCTCGGACACCATCGTGGATGCCTATATTTCTGCGATGCCGGAAGCTCGCCTCGGGGTCGAGACCCTGGCCACCACCAACCGCATCGTCATCGCGGGCGAGGTGCGCGGCCCGGATTCCGTGACCTTCGAGCATCTGGAGCACCTCACCCGTGAAGCGGTGAAGGACATCGGCTACGAGCAGTCGGGCTTCCACTGGAAGAACAACGACATCGCCATCCACCTCCACGCCCAGTCCGCCGATATCGCGCAGGGCGTGGATTCGTCCGGCAACAAGGACGAGGGTGCCGGCGACCAGGGCATCATGTTCGGCTACGCCTCGGACGAGACGCCCGAGCTGATGCCGGCGCCGATCTACTACGCCCACAAGATCCTCAAGGATCTGGCCGACGCCCGCAAGGGCAAGCAGGGCGATGCGGCCAAGCTCGGCCCCGATGCCAAGAGCCAGGTCACCGTCCGCTACGAGAACGGCCGTCCGGTCGGCGTCACCCAGATCGTGCTGTCCACCCAGCACATCGACGAAACCCTCGATTCCGCCGACGTGCGCGCCATCGTCGAGCCCTACATCCTGGCGGCCCTGCCCCAGGGCTGGGTCGGCGAGGAGACCGTCTGGCACGTCAATCCCACCGGCAAGTTCGTCATCGGCGGCCCGGACGGGGATGCCGGCCTCACCGGCCGCAAGATCATCGTCGACACCTATGGCGGCGCGGCACCGCATGGCGGCGGCGCCTTCTCGGGCAAGGATCCGACCAAGGTCGACCGTTCGGCGGCCTACGCCGCGCGCTACCTCGCCAAGAACGTGGTTGCCGCCGGCCTCGCCACCCGCGCCACGATCCAGCTCGCCTACGCCATCGGCGTCGCCAAGCCGCTCTCGATCTACGTGGACCTGCACGGCACCGGGACCGTCGACGAGGCCAAGCTCGAGACCGTGCTGATGGATGCCCTCGACCTCTCTCCCCGCGGCATCCGCCTCGCCCTCGGCCTGAACAAGCCGATCTACGCCCGCACCTCCGCCTACGGCCATTTCGGCCGCAAGCCCGAGGATGACGGCGGCTTCTCGTGGGAGCGCACCGACCTCGCCGACAAGCTCAAGTCGGCCCTGTCCTGACCCGTGGCGTACGGGCGGGATGAACTCCCGCCCGACGAGGGCGGGACGGCAATCGAGGGCGCGGACCGCGCCTTCTACGGCCGGCGCAAGGGCAAGCGCCTGCGGGCCGGACAGGAGCAACGTCTGGCCGATCTGCTGCCGCGCCTGCGCGTAGCCCTGCCGGCGGAAGGTGCACGGCTCGACCTGCCCGCGCTTTTCCCGCATCCGGTGGACGAGGTCTGGCTCGAGATCGGGTTCGGCGGCGGCGAGCATCTGGCCGCCCAGGCTACGCGCCACCCGCAGGTCGGCATCATCGGCGCCGAGCCTTTCGTCAACGGCGTCGTCAAGCTGCTGCGGGCCGTGGATGACGGCGACCTCGCCAATGTCCGGATCTGGGACGAGGACGCCACGCAGCTCCTCGCCGCCATTCCGGATGCGAGCCTCGCCCGCGTCTACCTGCTCTATCCCGATCCCTGGCCCAAGCGCCGCCAGCGCAAGCGGCGGTTCGTCTCGGACGAGACACTGGCCGAGATCGCCCGGGTCCTGAAGCCCGGCGGCGTCTTCCGCTTTGCCAGCGACATCGACGATTATGCGGGCTGGACCCTGGTGCGGGCGGCCCGGTGCGACGCCCTCGACTGGACCGCCGAAGCGGCGGCCGATTGGACGCGACCCTTCCCGGAATGGCCGGGTACCCGCTACGAGGCCAAGGCGATCGCGGCCGGCCGTGGTCCGACCTACCTGGAGTTCCGCCGCCTCGGCTGAGCGGGTGCGGTCCAGCACTGCTTTTTCGTCGTAAGCCCTTGCGGCGCAGAGCGTTGCGACCTCAGATGCCGAGGCAACGAGCATCCGGGGTTACCGGATCGAGCGATGATGCCCCATACGAGTCCGGGGCGCCGCCGAGTGAGGGTGCGGAGTGGGCAGCGGATCTGATCGAGGATCGCCAGTGCCAGGGGATGCGCGCTCCCCGGCCGACCCCTATCGGCGCGGCTTCGACGAGGCCGGGATCGGCCTGGTGATCGTCGATCCCGCCACGAATCGCATCTACGATGCCAACCGGTTCCTGACGACCCTGCTCGGATACGAAGCCGGAAGCCTACCGGGCCAACCCGTCACCGTGTTCGGAGACGATCCCGACTTGCTCTCCGCCGGCATCCGGCGCTGGACCACCACGAGCGGCACGCCCCTGGACGTCCGCATCCGACCTTCGGCGGCCACGGATGAGGGCCACCTTCGAACCTTCGTAGTGGAACGGGTCGACGCCGACGACATCGTGCGCTCGGAGGAGAACCGCGCCGCCCTCACCGCCGCCGGGCTCGGAGAATGGCGGATCGATCTCGCGGACGGGCTCCTCAGAGTGTCGCGGCGGGCGGCCCATATCCTCGGCTTCCCTCCCGGTACGTCACTGACCTGGCCGCAGGTCGCTGGCCTGATGGAGGCACCCGAGGTGGAGAGGGTGAAGGCGACCGCCCGTGCGGCGATGCGCGCCGGCACCCCCTTCGCCATCGAGGCCCGCCTGCGACGCGCGGGCGACGACATCGAGATCCGGGTCAGTGCCAGGGGGCAGGCGATCGGTGCCGTGGGCGACCGGTCCGGAATCGTGGTGGGCGTGCTGCAGGACGTGACGACGCGGGTGGGCGCGCGCGACGCCCTCCGCGAGAGCGAGGAGCGCCTGCGCATCGCCACGTCGCTGGCCGAACTCGGCATCTTCGAATGGCACATGCTGGACGATCAGGCCGTCTGGGAGAACGAGCGCATGTTCGCGATCTTCGGGCGTCGCCCCGAGGAGGGGGCACTCGGCAAGCGCGAATTCCTGAGTACCGTCCTCCATCCCGACGACCGCCCCGCGTTCCGCCGGGCGATCTCGACGGCTCTGCGCGAGGATTCCACCCTTCAGGCCAGCGGCCGCATCCAACGCGCGCATGACGGCGCGTGGCGCATCATCGACATGGCCGGGCGTTTCGAGAGCGACGCCCCCGACCGCCTCCCCCGCAGGCTCATCGGCGTCGTCGCCGACGTGACCGAACGCAGGATCGCCGAAGAGCGGCAGGCCCTGCTGATCCGCGAATTGCACCACCGGGTGAAGAACACTCTGGCGACCGTCCAGGCCATCGTCGGCTCCACCGCCCGCACGGCGTCGAGCATCGAGAGTTTCTACGAGGCTTTCGTCGGGCGGATCATGTCGCTCGCCCATACCCATTCGGTCCTCACCGAGGATACCTGGCAGACCGCCTCCCTGCGCAACCTCCTGGAGAACGAGCTCAGACCCTATGGCGACGGTGCCTCGGACGGTCCGGGCGCGAGGCGGATCGTCCTCGACGGGCCACCGGTGGACCTCGCCTCCGAGATCGCGGTCCCGATCGGCATGGCGATCCACGAACTGACCACCAACGCGGCGAAACACGGCGCGCTCTCGACGCAGGAGGGACGGGTCACCATCACCTGGAACGTCACGGAGGATGCGGACGGCAAGACGCTGCATCTCGAATGGTCGGAATCCGATGGGCCCCCGGTGCGACCGCCGACCCGCCAGGGTTTCGGCTCACGCCTGCTGCAGCGCGTGCTCACGGCCCAGGTCCGTGCCGACATCGCCACGAGCTATCCGCCCGAAGGGTTTCGCCTGACCATGACGGCGCCGCTGCCCGCCCGGACCGAGGGGCTGAACCCGCTGGCCTGACGGGAGCGTCACGCCGCGCCGCGGGCGGCCCCCTCTTCGCCGCCCGCCTCGACGAAGGCCTTGAGCTCGTCGAGAGAATCGAAGGTGAACTGGCCGCGCGGCGTATCCGCCTCGATGGAGCCGTTCGAGTACATCACGTACGTGTTGCCACCGGAGGCATAAGTGCCCACCACCGCAAGACCGCCCTTGGCGGGGCTCGCGGCTGGATCGGCTTCCTCGGGCGGCGGCGGCGGGGCGGGCACGGGCTCCGGCGCAGTCTCCGGCTCATCCACGACGGACGATCGCAGGCCCAGGGGCTCCTCCCGATCGGCCTCGCGGGGCGGCGATGGAGGCACCGCGACTGGCGCCGGGGGGGCGTCCGCGACAATGGGCGCGGGCTCCGGTGCCGGAATGACCGTATCGACCATGGCCGTCGGCTTGACCGCCCGCGGCGGCTTGTTCGGCTTGATCCGGCGCGCCGGTGCCGCTTCAGAATCGGGCTCGACCGCGCGGATCGGGCTCTGCCGGGCGTCCTCGACGGGCGGCGGCGGCGGATCGGGCAGGAGATCCGGCAGGAGGGGCGATGCCGGGTCACTGCCGAGGGGCAATGCGGGCGCGGCCTCGTCGGCGAAACGGGGCGGCGACGGGAGCCTCGGCTCGGCGAGCCCCACCGCGCTCGGGCGCTGCCGCCCGGGGGAAACCGCCTCCTCCGCCCCATCGGCCGCGCCGAGCTCCGGCGGCTCGATCCGGCCCCGTGCCTCGAACACCGAAGGATCGACGCCGAGCCCGGCCCCCTGCTCCAACAGGACCCGCTCCAGGCGCTTCAGGTAGGTGGCGACCACGGCAAGGCCGAGGAGGAGCGCGCCGGACGAGGCCGTGGCGGCCCCCGCGATGGTCATCGTCCATCCGCTTTCCAGCCTGACATAGGGAAAGCCCTGGACGACGGAGGCAATGCCGCCGACGATCATGACGACGGCGAGCGCGAACAGCGCGAGGATCATGGAACTCTCTAGATGACGCCTGCACGTAGGAAGTGCGGCGCGCACAGTAAGGCCCGGCCCGGGTTTTGCAAAATCGATCGGCAAGGAAATCCCCGTTCACCGTTCGATACCGGACGCCCGTTGCCCTTGGCGGAGGAGCGACTTAGGTACGAGCGCGTTGGCCGGATGACGGCGCGACCCTCGCATCCCTCGGAGCGAGACCCGCCATCCTGTGCCACCAGACCCGGGAGACCTGCCGATGACCTTCACCCTGCCCGAACTGCCCTACGCCTACGACGCGCTCGGCCCCTACATGTCGAAGGAGACCCTCGAGTTCCACCACGACAAGCACCACAAGGCCTATGTCGATACCGGCAACAAGCTGCTCGAAGGCACGGGTCTCGAAGGCAAGACCGTCGAGGAGATCGTCACGGCGTCCTACGGCACCAACCAGCCGCTGTTCAACAATGCCGGCCAGCACTTCAACCACCTCCACTTCTGGAACTGGATGAAGCCCAATGGCGGCGGCGCGGCCCCGGCGGCCCTGGCCGCGAAGATCGATGAGGATCTCGGCGGCTTCGACAAGTTCAAGGCGGACTTCATCCAGGCTGGCGTCAGCCAGTTCGGCTCGGGCTGGGCGTGGCTCGCGGTCAAGGACGGCAAGCTCGCGATCCTCAAGACCCCCAACGGCGAGAACCCGCTGGTGCATGGCGCCAAGCCGATCCTCGGCGTCGACGTGTGGGAGCACTCCTACTATATCGACTACCGCAACCGCCGCCCCGACTACCTCAAGGCGTTCATCGAGAACCTGGTGAACTGGGAATACGTCGAGAAGCTCTACGGCGAAGCGTCCAAGTAAGCTCCGCTCTCACGGTCGCGCCGCGGGTCTTCCGGCCCGCGGCGTTGTCTTACGGAACTGCCCGCATCCATCGAGCCTGACGAGGCAGTCGAAGCGCGGCACTCCTCCCCCTTGTGGGGAGGAGTTGGAGGTGGGGGTGGCTGTGCGACCCGCTGCGGAGCCCGGCGGAACCAACCCCACCCTCGCTCCCTCCCCACAAGGGGGAGGGAAGAACGCGCATCGACGAGGCGTTCCGTTTCCCTCTCTCCGGTCGATTCGCATGATCCGCAGCATCCTCTCCGTCGGCGGCTGGACGCTGGTGTCCCGCGTCACCGGCTTTGCCCGCGACGTGGTGATGGCGGCCGTGCTCGGTGCCGGTCCGGTGGCAGACGCCTTCGTGGTCGCCTTCCGGCTGCCGAACCATTTCCGCGCCATCTTCGGCGAGGGGGCGTTCAACACCGCTTTCGTCCCGGCCTATGCCGGCCTCTCCGAGACCGGCGAGGACGGCGCGGCCAAGCGTTTCGCCACCCGCATCTTCACCCTGATGCTGCTCACGCAGATCGTTCTCCTGGCCGTCGCCCTGCCGGCGATGCCGTGGGTGGTGCGCGCGCTGGCACCGGGTTTCTCGGACGATCCCCTCCGCTTCGATCTGGCCGTTTCGCTGACGCGGATCACCTTCCCCTATCTCCTGTTCATGACCCTGGTGACGCTGCTGTCGGGCATCCTCAATGCCCATCGGCGTTTCGCCGTGGCGGCGGGCGCACCGGTCCTCCTCAACCTCTCGATGCTGGCGGCCCTGGCCCTGGCGGGATTCTTCCCGAACGCCGCCTACGCCGCCGCCTGGGGCGTCTCGGTATCCGGCATCTTGCAGTTCGGCCTCGTCTGGCTCGCCTGCCGGCGCGCGGACATCGCGCCGGGGATGGGCAAGCCGAGCCTGCGCGATCCGGCGATGACGCGGTTCTTCAAGGTCCTCGGACCAGCGGTGATCGGCTCGGCCGGATTTCAGATCGCCTCCTTCGCCGACACGATCATCGCGAGTTTCCTGCCCACCGGCGCGGTCTCGGCCCTCTACTACGCCGACCGGCTGTACCAATTGCCCTTCGGCGTCATCGCCATCGCGGCGGGGACGGTGCTGCTTCCGGAGATGAGCCGGCGGATCGCCAAGGGCGACGTCGCTGGCGCGCATGCGGCGCAGAACCGGGCGGCGGGCTTCTCGCTCGCCCTGTCGGCCCCCTTCACCATCGCCTTCCTCACCCTGCCGGGCCTGATGATGACGGCCCTGTTCCAGCGCGGAGCCTTCCAGGCCGAGGATGCCGCGCGGGCGGCTTCCGTGCTCGCCGCCTACGGCCTCGCGCTCCCCGCCGTGGTGCTGGTGCGCAGCGCGGTGGCGAGCTTCTACGCACGCCAGGACACGATGACGCCGCTCATCGCTTCGCTCGCCTCCATCGCCCTCAACGTCGCGCTCAAGATCGTGCTCACCGGGCCTTACGGCGTGACCGGCCTGGCGCTGGCCACCGCCATCGGCCAATGGCTCAACCTCGCACTCCTCGTGGGGCTCGCCTGGCGCCGGGGATGGACAGCGCCGAGCCGGGGCCTCGGCATCACGATCATCGGCGTGGTCGTCGCCTGCGCCGCCCTCGCCGCCACGGCGATCTACGGCCTCCCGATCGTGGAACGGTCGGTGCCGGCTCTGCCGCATTTCCGCGAGATCGTGGTGCTTGGGCTTCTCGGGCTCGTCGGCGCCCTCGTCTACGGCACCCTGCTGCTCGGAACCCTGCGGGCCTTCGGCCTGCGCCTGCGCCGGGCCTGATCCTCTCGGGATCAGCGGCCCTGGCAGATCCCGTTCAGGACGCGGTCCAGCCGCTTCTGCCGGTCGGTCCGCTCGTTCGGCTCCGATGGGGCGCCGGCCGCACCCGGCGGAACGGTCTGGCCCGTGGTCGACGTATGAGGCGCCGTGACGGTGGTTTCCGGTCCGCCCCCCGTTCCGGTGACGGCGGCCCGAGCCTCGGGCTGGCCCATGTTTCGGGCTTGCGCGCCTCTTTCGGTATGGAACGCGAAAAACCGGCGATAAATGGCGCAGGTTCCAGAATTAAATTGCTGGCGATACAGGAAGTAGTCTCGTCGGACCGAGCGGCTTTCCGGATCGGGTCGGGCAGTCAAAGGTAATCCGGTCGCGGCAGCCTCGGCGTTACTGTCCGGCTCGCCCCCGCATCGAGGCCGGCTGGCCGGGCAGGCTCAGCCTGAACCCCGTATCGCGCACCGCGTCTCCCTCGACGCGGTAGACGCCGATGGTCCGGTCCACGTAATTGCCGACATAGACATGCGTGCCCGAGGGACTGAAGGCGATGCCCTGTGTCACGCTTCCGGCTTCGGCCTCTCCCGTGCGGCGGACGAGCCGCGACGGATCGATGGTGAGCAGCGCCACCGCCCCGGTCGGGATGTAGCCGGGGCCGCTCGCCGGAGCGCTCGATCCGCGCACCACGGCCACCGCCGCGTGCCGGCCATCGGGCGAGATCGCCAGGGTCTCGGGCGTATCGCCGATGCCGAGGTGATCGGTCACCACCGGGCGCGGCGCATCGGCCCGGATCACGCTGACGCTGTCGGCGTGCCCGTCGCTGGGCTCGGGGCCGGTATTGGCGGCGAGTGCCAAACGCCCGTCGGGCGTGACCTCGAGGCCATAGATGCCGGGGCCGACGGGAAGGTCGAGGGCGGGATCGTAGGTGGCTTTGGCGCCGTCGAGGGCGAGGACACCCACCTTGGCGGCCTTGTTCTTGGCCACGAACGCGCGGCGCCCGTCCGGGGCGATGGCCAAAGCCGCCGCCTCGTCGCCGACATCCACGGTGGACACGGCGCGCACGCTCGTCCCCGCGATCGACAGGATTGTGACGCTGCGGCCCTCGCGGTTGGCCACGAGGGCGACATCGCCTGTCCGCGCGATGGCGAGGCCCGAGGGCTGGCGCCCGACGCGGATGGTCTCCACCAGACGCGGCGGGTCCGCGAGGAGGTCGATCACGTGGAGCCGGTCGTCCGCCTGCGCGTACCAGGCCTCGCCCTCCTGCCGCATGAGCACCGAACTCGCCACCAGCCCGAGCCGTCCGTCCGGGGTGATCTGCAGGTTGGTGGGCGGCCCGTAGACGGAATTGTCGAGGGGCAGGACATGAGCGAGGCGGGGGCGGGCCTCGTCGCTCACATCGACGATGGCCAGCGCATCGCGGCCGTTGGGGCCGTTCCGGCCGCCCTCGGGCAGGAAGAAGGTCTTTCCGTCGAGCCCGACGAGGAGATAGGCCGGCGCCTCGACGGCGCAGGCGGGCGCGAGGCCGAGGAGCCCCGCCATCAAGATTCCCACGAGGCGCATCGTTCTCACTCCCAGCCGTCGCGGACGAGAGCCGCCGTGCCATCGCACCTGCCGATCCCGATGCGACGAAGGCATAATGATCCAGGACCGGAAAGGTTTACGGCGGATCAGGCGCCCGCTGTCATGCGGCCCGGACCGTGGAGAGGAACTGCGACATCGCGGCATCGAGTTGGTTGAACTGCAGTGACAATTCCGAGGCCGAGGCGAGAACCTGGGCCGAGGCGGCCCCCGTCTCCTCGGCGGCCGAGGCCACGGCACTGACGTTGTGGTTGACCTCCCTGGTCCCGGCCGAGGCTTCGGTGACGTTGCGGACGATCTCCTGAGTCGCCGCGCCCTGCTCCTCCACGGCCGCGGCGATGGAAGCGGACACGTCGTCGATCTCACGGATGCGCTGGGTGATGCCGGCAATCGCCGAGACCGCCATGCCGGTGGAAGCCTGGACGCGCGCGATCTGGCCGGTGATCTCCTCGGTCGCCTTGGCGGTCTGGCTCGCCAGTGCCTTCACTTCGGAGGCGACCACGGCAAAGCCCCTCCCCGCCTCGCCCGCTCGCGCAGCCTCGATGGTGGCATTCAGCGCCAGCAGGTTGGTCTGGCCCGCGATCGTCGAGATCAGGGACACCACATCGCCGATGCGGGCGGTGGACTCGCTGAGATCGCGAACGAGCGCGGCGGTCTCGGCCGCCTCTATGACGGCACGCTGGGACAGGCTGGCCGAGCCTTGCATCTGGCGGCCGATCTCCTGGACCGACGAGCCGAGCTCCTCGGCGGCAGAGGCCACCGTGGTGACGTTGGCGGCGGCGGTGTCCGCAGCGGCCGCGGCATTGCCGGAGCGTCGGGCGGTCATCGTAGCGGTGGCGCTCATGCTGCCCGCCGTGGCCTGCAACTCCGTGGCGGCGGCGCTGACCTGAGTGGCGATGCCGCCGACGGCGGCCTCGAACCGATCGGCCATGTCGAGCATGACCGCCCTGCGCTGGGCCTCGGAGCCGGCGCGCGCGGCTTCGGTCTCCGCCTCCAGGGCACGAGTGCGGATGATGTTGTCCCTGAACACCACGACGGATTTCGCCATGGCGCCCACTTCGTCCATGCGATCGACGCCGGGGACGTCGATATCCGTGTCTCCCCCAGCCAGAAGCTCCATCGCCGAGGTCATCCGGCGCAAGGGGCGGCTCACGGTGAGTGCCAGCATGATGGCGGCGCCTGAAGCCATGAGCGCGGCGATGGCGACGAGGACCATGGTCGCGATCACGGCACCGTCATAGGTCGCCTGCGCTTGGGCGCCGCTTTCGCGCGCCACGCGTGCTTCGTAGGTGACGAGCTTCTGAAGCTCGGTCAGCACCGCACTGATCCCCGTCGACATGGTCGTGTTGTAAGTGCGCTGGGCCTGGGCGAGATTCCCGGCCTGCGCCTCCATGACGATGCCGTCCTGCAACGCCAGATAGGCGACCCATTGGGTCTCGAACGCCTTGTACAGTGCCTTCTCCTCGGCCGTGTCCAGGCGAGGCGTGTAGGCGGCCTGGACGTCGCGCATCTCATCGGCCCGCAATTTGATCGTGGCGGCGGCGCTGGCGCGCAACTCCGGCGTATCCGCGTTGATCAGGCGCCCGCCACTCACCCGCTGCCGCAGGGCGAGAACCTGGATCCTGCCGAGCATCTCGGTGTTCGGCAGGTGATCGTCCCGCATTTCCCGCGCGATGTCATTGACCGCCCGAAGGAAATACAGCGATGCCCCTGCAAGTGCAGCTGACAACAAGAACATGATTCCGAAGCTGACGACGAGCTTTGCTCGAACAGAGAAAGACTTAGGAAACATGGAAGCGGCGACCTCGAAATCCGAATTTCGGATGGAACACCGATCGTCTTAAGATCCCGTAACGTCGCAGACCGTCACTTGCCACGCCCTGAGCGGCAAACACAAAGTCGTGTCGCGCCCATCCCTAGACTGAACACAACCGAGGCTGAATGGCGCGAACACTGATAAGAGCGAGCATCGGCCGCCGCCATGATCAAGCGCGAGGTCCGGTCTCACCTCGGCTTGGATTCAATCCGGCGCGCGGCCGAGCGCCCCTCGGATCAGCCGCTTGGCATCCTCGCTGCCCCAATCGGCCGGTCCCTTCATCACGCCGAGGATACAGCCCTTGGCGTCCACGAGCATCGTCGTGGGCAGGCCGAGCGAACCTGTCGCCTTCTGCATGGCCGGCAGCACCCGCCCGCCGGGATCGGCATAGTAGGCGAGGTTCGTGATCCCATTCTCCTTCAGCCATTGCGGCGGCTTCTCGAGATTGCGGGTGTCCACATTGATCGCCGCGACGGTGAAGTCCGTCCCCCCCAGCGTCTGCTCGAGCCGGTCGAGGGCCGGCATCTCGGCCTTGCAGGGCGCGCACCAGGTCGCCCACAGGTTCACCAGCGCGAGCCGCCCCTGTAGCTGGGCGAGGCTCCGGTCGGCACCGTCCGGCCCCTTGAACACGAGGTCCGGCGCGGGGCGCGGAATCTTGGAGACCTCCATGGCCGCCACCTCGCCACGGGCGTGGGGCGCGAGGCGCGCGATCGTCTCGACGGCGCCGCGGCACGGCTCGGCCACCGCCTCGCTGTTGCCGCCGGTCGGACGCGTCCCGTATACGGCGAGACCGCCCGCGATCAGGACGGCGACGACGGCTCCCGCAGCCAGGGTCGCCTTGGCTCCGGGCATCATCGTTGCGTCGCCCGACGGGTGGATGGGGCGGCCGAGAGGAACAGTGTCGACATGAGCAACCGGATGTGGGGCGGGCGCTTCGCGAGCGGCCCCGCCGAGATCATGGAGGAGATCAACGCCTCCATCGGATTCGACAAGCGCCTCGCACCCCAGGATATCCGCGGCTCGCTGGCGCATGTGGCGATGCTGGGCAAGGCGGGCATCCTGCCATCGGCCGATGTGGCAGCGATCGAGGACGGTCTCAAGGCCGTGCGCGCGGAAATCGAGGGCGGCGGCTTCGTGTTCAAGCGTGAGCTCGAGGACATCCACATGTCCGTCGAGAGCCGTCTCACCGAGATCGTCGGCCCCACCGCCGGGCGCCTGCATACGGCCCGCTCGCGCAACGACCAGGTCGCCACCGACATGAAGCTCTGGGTGCGCGACACCCTGGACAGCCTCGACGAGCAGGCCGCCGGCCTGCAGCGGGCCCTGGCCGAGAAGGCCCTTGCCCATGCGTCGACCGTGATGCCGGGCTTCACCCATCTGCAATCGGCCCAGCCCGTGACGTTCGGGCACCATTGCCTCGCCTATGTGGAGATGCTGGCCCGCGACCGTGGCCGGTTCCGCGATGCCCGCGCGCGGCTCAACGAATGTCCGCTCGGGGCCGCGGCGCTGGCCGGCACGTCCTTCCCCATCGACCGTCACGCCACGGCGGCGGCGCTCGGGTTCGACCGGCCCACCGCCAACTCCCTCGATTCCGTGGCCGACCGCGACTTCGCCCTGGAGTCGCTCTCCGCCGCCTCGATCTGCGCCGTGCACCTGTCGCGCTTCGCCGAGGAACTGGTGGTCTGGACCTCGGCCCAGTTCAACTTCGTGAAACTGTCGGACGGCTACACCACCGGCTCGTCGATCATGCCGCAGAAGCGCAACCCGGATGCGGCCGAGCTCGTTCGCGCCAAGTCCGGCCGCGTCATCGGCGCGCTGACCAGCCTGCTCATCGTGATGAAGGGCCTGCCGCTGGCCTATTCGAAGGACATGCAGGAGGACAAGGAGGGCACGTTCGACGCGCTCCAGGCGCTCTCCCTGTGTCTGGCCGCCATGACCGGCATGGTCCGCGATCTGGAGCCCAATGCCGAGGTGCTCGCCCGCGCCGCCGGCTCCGGCTACGCCACCGCCACGGACCTCGCCGACTGGCTCGTGCGCGAGCTCGGCCTGCCGTTCCGCGAGGCGCACCACGTCACGGGCCGCCTCGTCGGCGCCGCCTCCGCCAAGGGGATCGGGCTGGAGGAACTGTCCCTCTCCGAGATGCAGGAAGCGGAGCCCAGGATCACCGATGCGGTCTATGCGGTGCTGGGCGTGGAGAATTCCGTCACCAGCCGCACCAGCTATGGCGGCACCGCGCCGGACAACGTGAGGGCGCAGGCCACACGCTGGCTGGCGCTCCTCGACGCGCCAGCCGCGACAGCGTGATTCACAGGGCGACAAAAAAGCTCGGCCGGAGCGGATGCGTTCACGGTCGAGCTATGTGATCCTGCCTAAAGCTCGGACCAAGCACGCCGGAGATGTCGATGCCCGTCGAGAGTTGGATGAATCCCGAAGACACCGCCGCCCTCGCGGCGGAAGCCACCACGCTGATCGATGCCGTTCTGGCCCGCCTGCCCGAGGCGGACAGCTCTGCCTTCTGGGCATCGATCCGCAAATGCTACAACACGCCCTACAACGACCCGAAGCCCCGCGCCCTGCCCGTCCGCGACGTGATGGAAGCGACGGCCACCGCACCGCATCTGGCGGGCTCCATCGCCGATCTGACGACGGTCGGCGTGGCGGTCGCCGAGCCGCCTCGGGTGGAGATGGCGATGGGTGCCATCCTCGCGGGATCGACCTTCGGACCGGAGGCACACCCGGCCTGAATCCTCCGGGACTGCGGGGCTCTTGCGCGAACCCGATGCTCGATCCGGTCCGACGGGATGCCGTCCCGCCGCAATTCCGGACAATTTGGCAGCATGTGTCGACACCACGACGAACGCCGCCGATGACGCAGGTCCGCCGCGCGCGCTGCCGGCGGCCTTTCTTTCGTATTCGAGAACCTGAACACGATGCCGCATCCTCTCCGCCGCCTCCTCGTCGTCAGCGCCACGGCGGCTGTCCTGCCGATCCTCGGCCCAGCCCATCTCACCGGTCCGTCGCCGGCCATGGCGCAGCAGGAGGCCGCCGCCGAGACCGAGGCCCCGGCGAAATCCCGGGGACGCGGGCGGGAGAGGAAGAAGGCGGTCAGCGCGCCGGGCATGCAGCAGGCGACGCCGGTGGCCATCTTCGGCGACTGGAACGTCTTTGCCAACGGCCAGGGCAAGTCGCGCACCTGCTACGCCATCGCCCAGCCCCAGGCCCGCTCGCCGAAGACCCTCAAGCGCGACACCGCCTACCTGTTCGTGACCATCCGCAAGGGTGACAACGTCCAGAACGAGGTCGCGGTGATGTTCGGCTTCCCGCCCAAGCCCGCCGCCAGCCAGGCAAAGGCCAACGCCACCTCAGCCTCCGATCCGACCCTGAGCCTCGGCACCTCGCAGTACGGCTTGGTGGTGAAGGACGAGAACGCCTGGCTGCAGAACCCGTCCGAGGAAGCCCGCCTCGTCGGCGAGATGGCCAAACTGGCCAAGGTCCAGGTTAAGACGGTGTCCATGCGCGGCACCTCCACCAGCGACGAATACGCGCTGGCGGGATTCGGTGACGCGATGAAGCGCGCCCGCGAGGAGTGCAAGTAAGGGCCCCTTCCGCGATACGCCGAGCCGCCGTCCCAGGAGGCCGGCGCGGCGGCGTCAGGCGCCGCCCAGCGCCGCCCGCGTGAGCGCGTCGGCCCCGATATCCTCGGTGCCGTTCATGCCCAAAGTCTCGATCAGCCGGCCACGGGCGCGGCTCACGCGGCTCTTCATCGTGCCCACGGCGACGCCGCAGATCTCGGCGGCCTCCTCGTAGGTGAAGCTCTGCGCGCCCACGAGGACGAGGGCCTCGCGCTGGCTCAGGGGCAGCAGGTCGAGGGCGGCCTGGAACTCCCGCATCTCCACCCGGATCTCCTGCTCGGGCAGGCTGGTCAGTCGGCCGGCATGGGCACCGTCGGCATCCTCGACCTCGCGCTTGCGCTTGCGCTGCTCGGAATAGAACAGGTTGCGCAGGATGGTGAACAGCCACGCCGTCAGGTTCGTGCCGCGAGCGAAGCTGTCCGCCTTGGTCCAGGCGCGCACCAGCGTGTCCTGAACCAGGTCGTCGCTGCGGTCGAGATCGTAGGTCAGCGAATAGGCGAAGGCCCTGAGGGCCGGGATCGCGCCGAGCAGGAGATCGCGCATCTCGGAATCGGCGCCGGCGGGCGTTCCGACGGGATGAAGGAGGCTGGTCATCATGAGGTCTCCCGCGAAGCAGGCTTGGCCGAGAGTTCGGTGAGGAGGGCCTCGAACCGGTCGGGCAGCGGCAGATTCAGGACGTCGCCGTAGAGAAGGCGGAGATTTCGTCCGATCCGGCGCCGGGATTCCGTATCCATGCCGGCTCGCGCTCCGGCCGCGGCGGGGCAGGCCAAGGCCGCCGCTTCGGAAGACGACGCTTCGCCGCCGGTGGCGTGGGAGCCGGAGGCCCGCTTCCCCGCGTCCAGCACCTCGAAAGGGCCGTGGATATCGCTGGCGTCGATCGTCATGGTTCTCCACCGTTATGTCGGTGTCGGTCCTAGTGACGAGCGCTTTAACGCGTTCTGAAAAATGTATTCAGAAACCTTTAAGCTTGCACAAGCAACGTCTCCCCTCGGAATCACATCGTCAATAGAAGTTTCTTTGAAATGTCATGCACCGACAAGCTGAGCCGTTGAGTGACATTATATTTGCGAAGCTGGACAGGGGCTGAACGAAGACGGTGACTCCTGCGTGTACCGTGAGGAGAAAAGCTGGGTCGATCGTGTTGTCTCGAAGCGTGAGCGCAAAAACCCGCGACGTCTGCGGACGCATGCTCCAGCCGCTTGCCATGCCAAACACTCGCTCACGCAGCAGGAACCGGAGAGGCCGCGTCGCGCGGCGTAACGCGCCGCCGCCGGGGAATTTCACCCGATCCCCGGTGGTATGGCTCGCCGAGGCCGTCCGTCTGCCCCATAAGGCGAGCGGAAGACCCGAGCCACGAGGACGAACCTTGACCGTCACCCAGCTGACCCACCACGACCTCGACGGCTACGGAGCCTCGACCATCGTCGGTGCCTTCCTCGACGTGTCGCGGATCGTCCATATCCCGCGCTATGCCGATGTCGGCCCGGTGGTCGATGCGGAACTGAAGCGGCTCTCCCGCGCCCAGGCGCCCGAATGCCTGATCATGACGGATCTCGGCCTGGAGGCCGTCGCCGTCACCTTCATCACCCGGTTCACTTCCATGAACCTGCGTCGCGACGAGGCCGCGCGGCACCGGCTGATCGTGCTCGACCACCATGCCTCCTCCCTCGACCAGCTGCGCGAGCAGGGCCTCACCCTTGCGCCCGTGCCGGAAAGACCCGGCCTGACGCGGGTCGAACTCCCCGACCCGAACGTGGTCGTCCTCATCGACGAGGACCGCTGCGCCACCCGCCTCGCCTACGAGCATCGGGAACTCTACGCCTCGCGCGACGTCGAGGGCGAGACGACCGAGGAACTCGAGACGCTTGTCGCCGCCGTCGATGCCCTCGACCTGTGGAAGAAGGAGCGCCCGACCTTCCGGGGCGGCCTCGCCCTGGACGAGATCTTCTGGGACAACGTCGCGACGCTGATCCCGGTGGGCCATCCCTGGCATGACCGCTTCATCAGCGCGCTGCTGCGGGCGGTCTCCGCCCTGTTGCGCGAAGGGGCATCGCCGGCCCGCGTCGAGGCCGAGATCGCCGCGACCCGGCGTCGCCTCGTGGATGCGCTCCTGGCCGACGAGCCCCAGGACGACCCGACCCTCACCACCCGCATGCGGATGGCCCGGGCGCTGGCCCGGTCGGATGCCCTGTTCCAGCGGCTCTCGGATGGGACGCTGCTCTCCTTCGGCCTCGATTCCGGCATGTTCCAGCGCGTGTCCGACCTCGTGATGGAGGGCGGCAGGGCGACCCGCGTGGTCAATGTCCAGCGCACGGGTTCGCTGTCGTTCCGCTCGAACAACGAAACGGCGCTGGACGGCGCGCGCAAGTTCCGTGGCGGCGGCCACAAGGATGCGGCCGGCGGCAAGCTGAATGCCGGATCGGCCTTCTCCCTGGCCGATGCCGTCTCCCAGGTGGAGCCGGTGCTCAACCCGCCCCAGCCCGATCCGGCCTCCAGCCCCTTCGCGGCGCTCAAGGCCTGGAAGGGCTGAGCCCGCGCCTCTTCAGCCGACCTTGCCCGTGGTGAGGACGCCGCGGGCCGCCGCCAGCACCTCCTCGCTGAGCGCGTCGTCGTCGATGGCGCGGGCCAGGGCGACGGCTCCGATCATGAGCGACAGGCTCGCCAGGGCCCGCTGCCGCCGCCGTTTCGCCAGGGCCGCGGGAAGGAGGCCCGTCATGCGCTCGATCAGGTCGCGGGCACCGTGGAGGAACCGCGCCCGCAACGGAGAACCGGGCGCCTCGCGCGACACGTCGTTGACCATGGCCGCCAGCGGACAGCCGACGCCCGGATTTCGAACGTGACCGAGGGTCAGGTAACTCGCCATCCATCCGTCGAGATCGTCGGGGCGCCAGTTCTGATTGGCGGCCAGGTCGAACGCCTCGACCGCCAGCGCCTCCTTGCTGGCGAATTGGCCGTAGAAGCCGCCATGCGTCAGGCCCGCCGAGGCCATGATGTCGGCGACGCCGACGCCGTGCAGCCCACGCTCGCGGAACAGGGCGGCGGCGACCTCGACGACCCGTTGCCGGTTCAGCTTGGCCTGCGCCTGTGACACCTTCGGCATCGTCAGATCCTCCTGCTTGACCCTCCGACATATAGATGTTCGGCCTCATGCAAAAGGGACATCACGATGCAGCCCCGGGGCGGAGGATGAAAGTCGCACCTCATCCGCCGTCCCACGGGCTCACCGCACGCGCGGCAGGATCTCCTTCGCAAAGCGCCGCATCTCGGCCTCGAACGGCTGGAACTGCAGCATGAACAGGTCGATGCCGGCGTCATGAAAGGCGCGGATGCGCGCGGCGACGGTCTCGTAGCTGCCCACGAGCCCGGCCGCCGTGCCGCCATTGGTGCCGACATGCTGGGTCGCTGCCGCGTCGGTCTTGGCGAACATCACGCTCGCGGCGTCGGTCCGGGCTCTCGTGGCATTCCGCAACCCCTCGTCGCGCCGGGCCAGGGCGAGGAGCCGGGCATGCTCGGCCTGCGCCTCGGCATCCGTCTCCCGGGCGATCACGAAGGCGGAGAGGCCGTAGCGCAGGGGCGCGTTGGCGGCGGGCCGGCGCGCCACGTCCGCGATCAGCGCTTTGACGACGTCGAGAGGCTGTCCGTTGATGAACCAGACATCCGCCCGCTCCGCCGCCAGGGCGCGGGCCGGCTCGGATTCACCGCCGAGATAGATCGTCGGCCTAGGCCGGAAGGTGCCGGCCGGGCGCAACTGGTAATCCTCGACCTGGAAATGCCGGCCTGCGTGGGTCACGCGCTCGCCCCGCATCAGGCGGTCCACGAGGCCGATCCATTCCTGGCCATAGGCGTAGCGGTCGTCATGGGGCGGGAAGGGCAGGCCCGCCCGCTCGAACTCGGCCTTGTTCCAGGCATTCACGAGGTTGAGGGCGAAGCGACCCTCGCTCACATGCTCGATCTGCAGGGCCATCTTGGCGAGCACGACCGGATGGTAGAGCCCGGGCTTGATCGCCGCGATGATCTCGATGCGACGGGTCAGGGCGGCGAGCGCAGCGGAGGCCGTCCAGGCTTCCAGCTGGTCGCGCTCGTCGTCGTAAGGGTTCGCCGTGTGCTGGGCCACCAGGACCGAGTCGAAGCCCAGTGCCTCGGCTTCCAGCACCAGAGCCCGGTTGCGCGTCCAGCTGGCATCGTCCGGCTCGTCCGGATCGTGGTGGGACGCGCGCGAGCCGTGGACGGCCGCCCAGATCCCGAAACGGGGTGCGTCACTCATGGGCCTCGCCTCACCCGCTCGACGGGCGGAATCGTACAACGCCGGTCGCTCCGACGGACGAAGGCGTGGACCCGCGGCGGCCAATCGGCGTCCAACCTGACGCGCGGCGTGTCGTCGGTCATCATCGTCTCCAGAACGGAAAAAGCGGTCCGGCGCGAAACGAGACCCAGCTCAAGCCACGACGAAAGCTTGGTCTCGACTGCGGATCGTCAACCCGTCCGATGAGGATCCACGTTGACGTGCCATGTCTTAGCGAGATGAGTTAGCCGTTCGCAAGAAAATGGTTTTTTGAATTTCAGTGCTTTTGCGGACGAATGTTTTCCAGGTTCTTGCCGACAAGCCGGCGACGCTTGCCGTCGTCGAGAGGTGTAGAACGGTCGCCCAGCCTCAGGTCGACCGGTCGGATGACGCTCGGCTGCCGCAGCCTCGATGAATAATTACTATCGATTGATCGTCATTTTAACATGCGCCTGCAGACCCTATGCTATAGAAAACAAATATTGAATTCATATGAATAGCCAATTAATAGAAAAATCAAGATATACGGGAGGTCATATCCTAGGCTTAAACCAAGGACATGACCCCAAACACCACTGCCCCGATCAGAACGACTTCCATCGCAACGCGACAGACCAAGATGGCTTGGATGGCCAAGTGATCGGCAAAATGCCGACTCGGCTCGGGCAAATGCCCCTTGTCGAAATGCTGCATTGCCAATATTGCCCCGACGCAAAATTACCGACTAAATTTCAACAATCCATAAACCATTCCGTAACCTTTTAAAGACCCGGCGCCGATGCACGCCAACGTTGAATATATTGATAATAAATCGTATTGGTGTATGGCGACACCTCATGACGAGGCTATTTCACTGCTCGTATCGTCGGACCACCACGAATATGACCAGACCAACACTGGATGCAGGCGGTCACTCATTCATAAAACGATAGATAGAATGGCTAATCGACCCTCTGTTTATCACCATACCCACGACCCGCACAGCAAGCGGCCGGTCAAAGTACATCATCAGGTCGGAACGATTCGGCAGCGATGCATGCGCGCACCCCACGAGCGAAGAAAGATCGGTTCAGGCTCGCCGATACGATGCGGCAAGAGGCTGCCGGTCCGGCATCGACTGCGGATAGGGCTATCGGGGCGAGATCTATCCGTGTGAATATCGTTACGGCGGCGGACGATAGGCTCGCAGGGGTAGGTCGGGAGACAGGCGGTCTTCCGTTTCCACGCTTCTGGGCGCGGGTTTGGGTGCGGCGACGGGAACCGTGGGCGCGAGGGCGGGCGCGGTATCAGTAATGTACCGCGGTGCCCCGGCGGCGGGACCGGCCGGAAGGGGCACGGTGGCGGTGCCGACGGCAGGCTGTGGAACGGTTGGGACGCTGCGCTCCACGGCGGGCGACAGGGGCACCCGCCGGTTGTCCTCGGCCTTCTGAGCCCGCGCGTTCGGCCGCTCCATGGCTCCAGGAGGCTGCGGATCCGCCTTTGAGGGTTTCTCGACCGCTTTCGCGGCCTGGGCGGAGGGACGCTCGCGTCGTGTCTTTGGTGCTGGACGGGTCGACACGCGCGCTCCGCCGCCATCGCGTCCGGCGCCGATGGAGAGGTGCATGCGTTCGACGCCGGAGACGAGATCCGCCAGGGTCGCGGTGGCCGTCCGGCACAGGCTGACCCGGAGGGACGCCGCGCGCTCGGTGCTGCCTCCGAAGAGGCTCTCGGGAGCCGATCGCCCGCCCGATCGCGGGGCGAGGTCGATCCATTGCCACGCGTAGAGGCAATTGCTGCCCACCGCGAGGCCTACGGGGCCGTAGGCGTTCCGCTTGGGCACGGTGGAGACGCGCATCACTTCACCGGGAAACCGCGCCAGAAGCTCCGCGGCGATCCCGAGGCGGGTCGGCTTTCCCATGGACAGGGCCGGGCCGAAGCGCGAGCCGGTATCGGTGCCGTTGCGAACGCTGATCTCGGCGTAGTTGCGCGCCCCCCCGGCATAGGTGACGCGCTGGGCGTAGCCATCGCGAAACGCGGTCTGCGCCACATCCGCGATGCGGCCCGCGCCGGGGATCTCGACCACGGATTCCGCCAGCGCCGCCCGTGTCGTGAGCACCAACGGCAGGAGGATCAGGGCGGCGAAAACGCCGGATCGCGGGGCGGCTGCGGACCGATTGGAGCGGATCATGGACGTTGCATCGAGC
Organism: Methylobacterium sp. Leaf85; assembly: GCF_001422125.1. Lineage (NCBI taxonomy): Bacteria > Pseudomonadati > Pseudomonadota > Alphaproteobacteria > Hyphomicrobiales > Methylobacteriaceae > Methylobacterium > Methylobacterium sp. Leaf85. The sequence goes on from NZ_LMME01000031.1 coordinate 301,037, forward strand.
TCGGCGCGGTGTCGGGGTTATCGTAGCCGCGGTTGGCGGCCGGAGAGTTGGGCAAGGTGAAGCGGTCCGTCTCCGACGCCGCCCGTTCCTGCGGGGCACGGGTTCGCGCGGCCTGCTGGGCTCGCCACATCGTGCCCTCGCCCGGCTCCGACAGGGTGGAGGACCGTTCCGAGCCATCATAGCCCGGCATCAGGTTGAAGCCATAGCTCTCGTAGGGCATCGGCCCCGCTCCGGATACCCGGCGCGCCACCAGCGGCATGGTCTTCGATACGGGCGGCTCGGCGAGGAAGGCCCCGTCCTGCCGATCCGCCACCACCCGCGCCAGGGACGGGGGAGCGTAGCGCAGGGGGTTCTCCGCCGGCACCGCGAGGGGGAACTCGCTGCGCTGGACCGGCAGGGGCTTGGCCTGGCCGTCCCCCGACGAATCCGGTTTGGGCACCCGGCCATAGGCGGCGGTGTTCCGCGCAGGCGCGGCCGGGGCGGAGGCGGGGGCGGGCGCCCCCGGTGCCGGGCGCCCGCCCTGGGGCGGGGATGCGTCCGCCGTGGCCGCGCAGGCCAGGGGCGGTCCGGCCGGTCCCTCGCGGAACAGCAGATCCACCACCTTCGGGAACAGGCCGTCATAGCGGTTGACGATCGTGAGGTAGTCCTGCTTGCGCTTGAGGCGCTGCAGCGACAGGGCATAGCCGGTCACGGCGGATTCGCTCGGAAGCCAGGCCACCGCGTGCTGGAACCACTCGAGCGCAGCCTCGAACTGGCAGGAATTGTAGGCGTACCAGCCCAGCGCCTCGGCCCCCTCCCCCGACGCCGTGGCCAGGGTCACCTTGGCGTAGCGGTTGATCCGGTCGAGATCGATGAAGCTCGGATTGGCCTGTGTGAGCTTGCGGCCCATGAGGTCGATGAACAGAATGCTGTTGCCGACATATTTGTCCCGCCAGGCATAGGCGACCTCCTCGGCCTCCCGCAGCATCCCGAGTTCGCGCAGGGTATGAGCGAGGCCGTGGGCGATCATGGCATCGCCGCCACGGCTGATGGCGAGCTTGAACCAGTCGAGGGCCGCCCGGAACTGGCGGTGGTTGTAGGTGTACCAGCCGAGCAGCCCGGTCTGGCTCGAATCGCCGGAGGCGCGGGCATAGGCCTGGAACGCGGCCATGTCCGCCGGGCTCGGCTCCTGTGCCGGTGCACCGTGGAGATCGGCGACGATGCGGGCGCGGGTGATGTCGTTGGCGATCGCCTTGAACTCGGAACCTCCCTCGGCATCGCCGCGCCCCATGGCGATGAGCTTCTCCGCCATGGTCATCGGCAGGGTGGCCATCGCCTTCTGGATCGTGGCCAACCGCACGCCGGTGTCGTTGCTGGTGTCGAGCACGGACTTGTAGAGAGCCAGAGCCTCGGCGGTGCCCCCCTCGGAGGCCAGGGCCTCGGCGGTCGTCCAGTAACTCTCCACGTCGCTGGGATCGAGGGCGGAGGGGTCGGCCCGGTAGAGGGCCACGATGTCCGCCGTCTTGCGCGCGGAGGTCAGGGCCTTCAGGCGGCTGCGAAAGCTGGCGCGCAGGAGCTTGCGCGACAGCTCGTCGGACGGGCGCCAGTTCGGGTCCACCGCGCGCCTTGCCGCGATCGCCGCGTCGAGGTCGTCGAAACGCCCGGCGGTGAACAGGTCCCAGAGCGGGGCCTCTTCCGGCGGGCTCGGCTGAAGGGTGTCGAGGTCGGTGGGCTCGACCCAGCCGGGATAGAGCTGCTTCAGCCGGGCGGCCTCGGCCTTCATCCGTGCCGTCTGCTTCTGCGACGCATAATAGCGCAGGGCGCTCTCGTCGACCATGCCGGCGGCGCCGGAACTGCCGGGCGGGGCGATGATCGCGGGCGCGCGCGCCGCCTCGTCCGGGTTCTCGGTCTGCGCCGCCGCCGGGGTGACGAGGAAGAGACCGGCGCCGCACAGCAGCGCAAGCCGGCGCGCGCGCGACGTCGAGGAAGCGGTGACCGGCCTTTCCCTCACGCGGATCACCGTGCCGGACATGACAGGTTCCTCATCTGCAGCGCCACCATCGACAGGAGGTGCAGCGTCGTCGGGTAATAGTTCTCGTTCCCCTGCGGCCGTCCGAACCCGTCGGGCAGCGGCGTGCCCTTCCTGTCGCACAAGAGCAGCGCCGACAGGGCAGTGTAGCCACTCTCGCTCAAGGACTCGACCGTCCGGCCGTCGGCGGTATCGACGATGGGCAGACGTTCGCGGTCGGGACCCGACCAGAGGGCGACGAAGGGTTCGTAATCGCTGGGGCGCCCGACCCCCGCCCAGACCATGTAGAGCGGGATACGGATGGCGTTGTAGGAAAACAGCGGCGGGAAGCCGTCCGCCGGACGCGGCTCGTCGCCCTTCAGGGAGATCCATTCGGTCGGCAGCTTCGCCGTGCCGAAGCGGGAGCGGCGGATCAGGTTGAGGCCGCTGGCGGTCAGGGCCGCCCAGTCGAATTCGGGGGCCACGATGGGGAGACGGGCGAAGGCCGGGAACACCCAGTAGGAGAGGTTGATCAGCGGGCCGTCCGCGCGCTCCGCGGCGGAGAAGCCGGAGACCGCCGGCAGCAGCAGCGCCCCGTTCTTGTCCTTGAACAGGATGGTCTTGCGCGCGACCTCCACGGCCATGCGCCGCGCGGCCACCCGGTACGAGGGCTCGTCCCAGGCCTCGGCCGCTTCCGTGAGGGCCCAGGCGACGAGGACATCGCCGTCGGAGGCATTGTTGAGATCGGCCACGGCCGGCCGTTTGCCGGGCTCCCAGCGCCAGGCCATCAGCTCGTCGGAGCGGACCATCAGGTTGGCGCGGGTCCATCCCCACAGCCGTTCGAAGGTGACCCGGTCATTGGCGGCCACGGCGAGGAGCATGCCGTAGCCCTGCCCTTCGCTGTGGCTGATCAGGCCGTTGGCGGTGTCCACGACGCGGCCCGCCTCGGTGACGAAGCGGGACCGGTAGGAGCGCCAGAGATCGGGGTTCTTGAGCGAGTCGACGAGAACCGTCGCCTTGGCGGCTCCGGGCATGGCATCGCCTTTCGCGCTGGGGGCGCCGGGGATCGCGGTGGCGGGCGGGACCGGCGAGGCGCCGTCCTGCGCCCTCGCGGGACCGATCCGGGAACTCACGACGGCCAGCGCGGCGCAGAGCGCCAGGCCTGGGAGGGGACGCATGGTGCGGGTCATCCGTTCTTCCGGCCGATATTGCGCACCAGCGATGTCGTCGTCAGGCCGAGGAGCAGGGCGAGACCGAGGGTGAGGGCCACGTAGATCGCCGGGTTCATCGACAGCCACCCGGCGGTGACGAGGCGGATGTTGGAGAGGGAGCGGGTCTTCGTCTCGATGAGGTCCACGTTCCGGGCTCCCACCGTCTCCAGGGAGCCGTCGGACGCATCGAGGAACGCGAAGCGCCCGTCGATCCGCGACCAGACCTCGGGATCCACGAGGCAGGCCGTCGAGGCCTTGAGCAGCAGGGCGTTGGGGGCGGTGACCACGGTGACCGACCCGTCGAAGCCGCTCTGCACCGCCGCCTTCGAGGGAAAGCCCTGGGCCATGAGCAGGCTGGCGCCGGGGGGGACGGTGACGGTGGCGGGCGTCGACGGTGCCGCGCTGAACAACGCGCGGGGATCGCCGACGAGGGAATTGACCAAGGCCCCCGCCCGCTCGACGACGCCGTCCGCCGCCTCGAGGAGGGGATGGCGCGCGCGCAGAGTCTCGTCCCATTTGGTCACGAGATCCCCGTCCGACAGCCTGGCCTGGGGCGCACGCCGCGTCTCTCCGGCCGAGGCCACGGGAGGGGTCGATACCGGCGCCGGGCGCAGGATCAGTTCGGGAAGACTGCAGCGCGGCGGCAGGTTGCGGCGAAGCCGGTCCAGGGTCGGCGCCGGCACCGAGCCCGACTGACCGGGAGCCCGCGCCGTTTCCGCCCGCGCCTGCCAGATCGACTTGATCTGGTCCGGGTCGAGGCCCAGCCCCGACAGGGTCGCGGGTGACAGGGAGCGCACCGGGCCGACGACCAGGGTCGGACCGGACGAGCCGCCCTGCAGGTCGCCGGCGAGTTCGAAATCGATCATCCGCCCGGCGGCCCCCGCCAATCTGGCGGCGAGGGTCGCGGCGGCGGCCACCGTATCCTTGTCGAGGGTCGGCAGGACGAGCCGCGGCCGGCGCTCCGACTTGACGAAGGCCAGGGCTCCGCTCGTCGTCGCGGCGAGGTCCGGGATCCTGGCCGCGCGTGCAAGGGTGGGGATCGACAGGCTGGCGCGGTCGAGGATCAGGAACCGCTCCCGCTTCGAATCCGTGGCGTTGAGGCCGCAGGTCTCGTCCGCCGGGGTGGGAACCTGGGCCATGATCGCGACCCGGTTGAGGCCCGGACGCCACCGGGCGAGGGGCAGCGGGATCGTATTGTTCTCGAAGACCTCGCCGCGGGTCTGGGCCAGGGGCACGCTGGCGGCATTGCTGCCGTTGAGATCCACGAGGATGCGGGCTTCCGAGGTCAGGCCGGACGCGTAGGCGCCCGCCAGGTTCAGCATGACCTTGCCGTAGTCGGCCGGCAGGAAGTCGGCCGGCAGGTAGACATCGAAGGCCGTGCGCAGGAGCCGCCCCGAGAATTCGCGGGTCGAGACGCCGAGGCTCTGCAGCGAGACCGTCTCGTCCCCCTCCATGACGGTGCCGCGCGCCAGGGACGCGGCCTTCAGGCCGGCCGGGGTGCCGTAGACCTCGCCTCCCCGCGCCAGGGACGCGATGGCCTCTTCGATCTCGGCATAGCTGGTGCCGCTGACGACCAGGGTCGGCGCCCGGTCCGGGCGCGGCGGCAGGACCACCAGCCTCGGCCCGCCGGTGGCGCCGATCGATTCGAGATCGGGCATCTCCCGCAGTTCCGCCGCCGTCCCGACGATGAGGTTGAGGCCGGCCCGACCCGTCATGGGCGGGCCGAACTCGACCACGGGGCGAGCGATGCGGCCGATGAGGCCCACCGCTTCCACGGCGTGGATCATGCGTTCGAGCCGGGGCAGGTTCGGCTTGTCGTTCGCCACCACCCGGACCGGCAGGGCACCGCTGTCGTCGGGTTCGAGGGCGGGGAGATCCTTGAGTTCGAGGCTGGCGGCGGCGACCGGCGCGATCACGAGGCCTGAGCGCGACGGGTCGATCTGCGTCCAGAGCTCGTATGTGGCGTTGAGCGAGCAATCGACCCGGTGGCGCTGGCTCGCCTGCAGGGAGACGGAATTGTATCCGAGCTTGAGGCTTCCCTCGGGTATCTCGAACTCCACCACCTTCACCGCGCCCGGCGCCTGGATGCTGGTGCGGCCGACCACGGCGCCGTTGACGCTCACGGTCAGTTCCGAGGCTTCCGGCGCCACCGAGATGGCCGAAAGGTAGGAGATGCGCAGGCGCGGGCGGCCCCGCGTCTGAGCTTCCGTCAGATAGACGGGAAAGCGCAGCATCGCCTCCTCGCCTTCCATCCGGAACCCGTCGGTGGTGGCCGCCAAGCGCCGCGCCGGCGCGATCCTGGCGGCGGGCGTGTCGCGCCGGGCCTCCTCCGGCGGGGGACTGGTGCGGGGCGGCGGCGGGGCCTCCGGGCGACGCATGGCATCACCCACGGGGGGGACCGAGAAGCGCTCGGTCGGCCCCGATCCGAGAAAACTCTGGGCCCGGCTCTCAGGCGTCGACACGACGAGGCCGAGGGCGGTGAGGCAGGCGAGAATGCGAACGGACTGCATGGCGATCTCCCTCACGTCCGCACGAGTGGGTCGCTGGACCCGCGGTTCGCCTGCTTTCCTGCTCCTTCGAGAAGGCGGTCGTTCTCGAATTCCAGCATCAGCCGGACCCAGTCCGTCGCGGCCTCGCTGCCGGGAATGCGGCTCGATCCCTGGCGGACGACGAGGGGATTGTCGGACGGGCCGGGCGGGGGGGTGGGAGGCGTGTCTCCGGGAGCGGTGAAGGGCGCCGGGCGCTGGGCCAGGAGGGGGGCCTTCGCCTCCGGTTTCGGCAGGACGGCGGGCGCTTTGGCGGCCTTGGTTGCGGCCTCCTCAGTCGAGGCATGCCCGGCCTTGAAGGCATAGCTCGCCGCGCGGAACGGCTCGACCAGGCCCCACCAGATCAGCTGCAGCGTGCCGGAAAGGATGTTCTTGTGCCTGCGGCGGCTCTGCTGGAAGCGCAGGAGAGCACCGGCATCGCCGTACATCAGGCTCGCCAGCGCCCCGTAACCCTTGGGATCGAGGGGCTGGAACTGCAGGGTGACCACCACCTCATCGCCCGATTGCGTGATCTCGCCGATCTCCACCGGAAGCGGGACCTGCACGGGCGCGCCGTCGATGGGAACCACGGAGAGCTGGCCCATGCGGTGGGTGCTCCCGGCCCCCGGCGGCAGGCCCTCGGCTCCGAAACGGATGGTGCAGCCGAGCGCCGAGGCGCGCTCGATGGCCACATCGAGTGCGCGGCCCCCGAAGACGAGGCGTCCTTGCCGGTCGATCGCCAGCGAAGGGCTCGCCTCGGTGGTCCGGCGCTCGGCCGCCACGCCGAGGGCCACGCCGGCGGTGAGAAGGTTGAAGAAGTTCCACAGGCCCACGACCAGCATCAGGTTGGTGACGCCGGGCTCGAACAGGTAGCGGTAGAGGGCCGTGCCGCAGCCGATGAGCAGGATGAAGTAGACCGCGAAATAGGGCCAGGCCATGGGCGAGAGATGGTCCTGGTCGAGGGCGGCGCCCTTGGCCGTGACGTTGAAGGTCGGCTTGCGCGGCGACACGATCACCGAAATGATCGCGCGGAAGAGATAGAGGCCCTGGACGTATTCGTAGAGCTCCGAGACGAACGGCCAGCGGAACTTGCCGTAGACGTAGTTCTGCATCATCAGGTTGATGACGATGTAGGTCGCCGTGTAGGCGATCGACTCATCGACGCTGGCCACGAAGATCTTCAGGTCGAAGAAGATGTGCAGCATGGGCGCGAACATGAAGATCATGCGCGGCACCGGGAAGAACCAGAACGTCATGCTCGACAGGTAGGCGAGCTTCTGGATCGGGTGGAGCCCGCGCTTGAACAGCGGGTTCTTGAGCATCAGGATCTGGAACATGCCCTGGCACCAGCGCGAGCGCTGGCCGATGAAGGCCACCAACGTGTCGGGCTGCAGGCCGGCGATGAGGGGCGTGTCCACGTAGATGCTGTTCCAGCCGCGGGAATGCAGCTCGAAGGCGGTCTCGCAATCCTCGGTGATCGTCACGCCGGAGAATCCGCCGGCCTCGTCCAGGGCGCGCCGGCGCAGGAGGGCGGCCGAGCCGCAGAAGAACGACCCGTTCCACTTGTCGAGGCCGCGCTGCGTCACCGAGTAGAACATCTCGTTCTCGGACGGCATGCGGTCGAAGGTGCGCAGGTTCCGCTCGATCGGGTCCGGATTGAGGAAGGCGTGCGGGGTCTGGACGAGGAACAGGCGCGGATCGGCGGCGAAATGCCCGATCGTCTCCCGGAGGAAGGAGCGGAACGGAACGTGGTCCGCATCGAGGACGACGATGATCTCGCCTTGGGAATGCTTGAGGCCGTTGTTGAGGTTGCCCGCCTTGGCGTGCTGGTTGCGCGAGCGGGTCAGGTAGGTGACGCCGAGCGCCATGCACAGGGCCTGAAGCTCGCTCCGCCGCTGGATCGCCTCCTGCGCCTTGGCCGGGTCGGGATCGGCGCATTTCTGGTCGGTGCCGCCGTCGTCGAGCAGCCAGACGTGGAGCTTGTCGGCCGGGTAGTCGATGAGCTTGGCCGCCGACAGGGTGGTCGAGAGGATCCCCGCATCCTCGTTGTAGCTCGGCACGAAGATGTCGACGGTGGGCAGGTCCTCGGGCGCGCCCATGGGCGGTGTGCTGCGGCGCAGCGGATCGGCGTTGATGATGAGGCTGATGAAGAGGATGAAGACGCAGTAGAGTTCGCCCAGCAGCAGGACGAGGCCGAACCCGAAACTCACCGGATCGGACGGGGACGGCAGCGTGTTCGTGACGCGCCAGAACATGTAGCGCAGGACCACCAGGCTCCCGAGGGCCAGGAAGACGAACCGCGCCGGCGGGTTGTCGAAGAAGATCCACAGCACGATCATCGCCGCCATGGCGCACAGGCTCATGGCGAGCTGATCCTGCGTGCTGATCGGCTGACTCAGCAGAGCGAGTACGGCGACCGTGGACACCAGCCACACGGTCCAGCGCAATGCAGATCTCAAAACGAGTATCCCTCTGGGGGCGGGCAATGGGTCGACGTAGGCAAGTATCGCGCGGCTGGATGAAGCTGTCGTGAGGAAGGATGCTTAACTTCGCAAATCCCGAAACACGACAGAGCCCGGCGGGCCGCGCGCACAGAGTGCGGCCAACCGGTTGCGATTATCTTGCCAGGCTCGAAATAGAGAAATCGCGTTTTTAATGTGTCGTTTTGGACAGGACCGGCCAGCTGCGACGCCGCGGCCATGCACGAGAGTGCGGTGCACCAAAACGGAACACCGCCTGTGCGACGTCAGAACGCAGCCCGGGCCTCCACGCTGGAATAATAGCCGGCGCCCTGGATCCGGTCCTTCACGTAGCCGACGCCCACGGCCATCTTGATCGGGCCGATGGAGAAGCCGGTGACATGGGCGCCGATGCGATACTGGGTGAAGAAATTGTCGCCCAGGAACATCACCTCGGGGCCGATATACACCCCGTCCGCGACCATGTATCCGGCGCGGAAGCGCGTGTAATAGGCGCTGAACTGCGTCGAGTAGGAGCCGTAGGCCGAGACCATCGTGTTTTCCGAGGGTCTGGCATAGAAATTCGCGGCGAGCTTGGCACCGACGCCGGTTCCGACCACCGGGTTGCCCGGATCGAGGATCGAGAGCTGGTTGCTCCGCACGTTGAAGCCGACGAAGCCGGCCAGGGCGGCATCGCGCCAGATCCACTCGTAGCCGGCGCTGAGAGCGGCTTCCTGCTGGTAGCCGTCGACCCGCTGTCCCACCCCCTGACCGGGATAGCTGTAGGTTCCGGCCACGGCCTCGACCCGGACGCGCGGGCCGCTCTGAAGCAGGGTGCCTTCCGTCGCGAAGGTGCCGGTGACCGAGCCGAAGGCCGAACTGTTCGAGGTCACCGCCGCCGAGGCATCCACGGCCGTCGTCCAGGCATCGTCGCGGGCGACCGGCTCGGCACCCGTGTACCAATCCGCAGCCTGCGCCTGCATCCCACCGAGGAAGGCGGGGATGAGGACAGCGGTAAGACCTGCAAAGCGGTTCATGGCGGCACGACCCTGTTGTCCCGACGCGCCCGGATGCATCCCTCAGCGGGTACCGTTACCATCGACGCTGGTTCCTTTATGTTGCGTCAACGTTAACTGGAACCTAACAGCATCCGAGAATTTACGGCCTCTCGAAACCTTACCGAAATCTTGCGCGGCTTGACTTCATTTCGTGCCGCAATCGGACTCGGACATATCCGTTGCAGGGCGGCCGATCCCTGAACCGGGCGCCGTCGCCTCACGGCAGCCCCGAATGGCGCGCGTCACCAGGAACGGCCGGTCGACATGGTGGCAGGCGGGGGACCGGTTGTTCGACGCGGGCGATCCGCTCGACGCGCTCCGGACGGGGGCGACCATCGGCCCATCTCTTCCTCGGCAAGCGACCCTCGGGTCGACGCCGGCCGATGTCTCCGACCGGCGCTCACGGGACGATGCGGGCGCCGGCCCGTCTCAGGCAGCGGCCGAGGGGGCCTTCCGGGCAGCCTCGCGCATGACGGCCGCGAGTGCGGGATAGCGGAACGGCTTCTCGATATGCAGGAAGGCGCGGGCGCTCGCCGGCAACTGGCCCCCCGGGCTCGCGAGAATGACGCGGATCTGGGGATGACGGTTGGTCATGGTCACCGCGAGCTGGAGGCCGCTCACCACGGGCATGGCCCAGTCGGCGATCATCACGTCGTAATCCTTCGCCTCGTCGATGAGCGCCAGGGCGTGCTCGGCCGAGCCGGCCTGGACGACGACGTGACCGAGATCGACGAGGGCATCGGCGAAGCTCTGGCGCACGAGGCTGTCGCTGTCGACGAGGAGGACCCGAAGGGCGGGCATCCGCGCACCGGCCTCGGACGCCTCGGTTTCCGAGGACGCCTCTCCGGCCCGGAGCCAGAGCTCCGCGAGGAAGCCCGTGCCGCCGCTCCCATCCGAGAGGAGCCGGAAGCCGCCGCCGACCTGGGTGAGGAGGGCCGACACCGCCTTGGTCGCCTCGCTGTCGCTCGAGGGCATCTCGGCGGCATGGCGGCCCGGCGTTCCGCTGGCCAGGACGATCCGCACGTAGCGGCCGGAGGCGAGGGCGATGCCCTCGTCGTCCGTCAACACCTTCTCGTCGGCGCCGATGGCGAACCCTTCCGACCCGATGTCGCGGACATGGAAGGCGAGATTGAGGAGGACGGCCTCCAGGACCTTCTCGCTGCACAGCACCTTGGCCAGCCCCGGGCGGACGCGGGTCTCGACCGTGGTCTGGTGCAGCACGTTGGCGCCGAGGAACGGGCCGAAGGCGGCCAGCGTCACACCGACATCGGTCTCCTGAAGGCCGGTATCGTCACGGCGCACGAAGTTGACGAGCCGCCGGGTCAGGCTCGATCCGCGTTGCGCGCCCGACAGGGCGGCATCGATCAGGCGCCCCTGATCCGAGGGAAGGTCATGACGCCGTTGAAGGGTCGCGAGATTGGCGATGACGATGGTGAGGACGTTGTTGAAGTCGTGGATCACCCCGTCCACCACCTTGCGCAGGACGGTACCGGTGCGGGATTCCGCGGGAGCGTCGCTCTCCCGGCGACGGCGATCGATCGGAGAGGTGCTGCCCTCCGCCGGTGAACCGCCGACGCGATCCACGTCCTTCACGGCCTCGCCGACGAATTCGCGGCTCAGCGCATGCAGGATCGTGGGCTTGGCCGTCTGCGTGTCGCCCTCGGCGCGGATGAAGCGAACGAAGAGGCGACGCTGGCCATTCTCCGCCAGGTTCCCGGTGGTGCGCAGAACGACGTCGTGCGGGCCGGGCTGATCCAGCGCCGCCTGCATCGTGAAATCCATGAGGTCGCGGTCGTCCGGGGCAATGCCGCTCTTCAGGTCGGTGAGGGCGACGGCGCGGTCCGGGACCGCATGGGCCGAACGCGTGGCGGGATCGGACCAGGTGACGCTGCCGGCATCGATGTCGATCTCCCAGTAGGTCCAGCCCGACATGGCCTCGAAGGTGCGGAAGCGCTCCCGGATGCGCGAGAGGGCCGAGCGCGTCTCCTGCAGGGCGCGGACGCCGCTGCGCTCCCGCGCGACGAGACGCTCCTCGTGTTCCACCAGTTCGGCGATGCGCGAGGGCGACGAGACGCCCTGCTCACTTTCCCCGATCAGCTTCAGCCGCCGCACGATGCGATCGCCGACGACCCAGCCGGCGCAGGCCGTGAGAACGCACGCCGCCAGCCACAGCGCCAGGCTGCCGTTGTCGGGCAGGGCCGCCTCGAGGCTCCGCGGCAGCCCGGCATTCGGCACCCGCGCCACGGCGAGCCAGCCCGATGGGCCGAGGTCGCGGAATCCAGCACTCGGCGTGGCCTGTTCCACCACCTCCCGTGCACCGGCCGCCTGTTGCGCCATGAGGCCCGAACCGGGCCGCGCGTCGGCGCCGAGGACGAACAGGCTCATGGCACCGCCCGCGCCGCGAGACGGCCCGAGCACCTTGTCCCCGATATCGCCGAGCCACGCCTCGTTGAGGCGCGCGACGAGAACATCGTCGCCTCCGGACACCGTCGCCGAAACCGGGAGCGCGATGTCGAAGACAGTCTGGCCGCTGCCCCCCGGGGACGGGACGGCGACGATGGCCTGGGAGGTCCTGGCTCGCAGGAACCAGGACCGGCCGGACACGTCCCGGCCGAATCCGAGATCGTTGCCGGCGACCTTCACGCGGCCATTCGAGCCCACGAGGTTGAGTTCGGCATAATCGGGGCGCAACCTGAGCCATGCGCTCATCACCGGCTGCAGTTCATCCGCATCGAGGCGCGGGGACGCCTGCTTCAGGGTGATCGCGAGGGTCTTGAGATCCTGGACGACGTCATAGACCCCGCGATCGACCGCGGCGGCGAAGCGCTGGGAGGTCTGCGCGGCATCGAGGGGCTTGCGCGCGTCGGTCCGGCCCGGGCCGAAGATCGTCATGCTGCCCACGACGACGGCGATGCCGACGAGCGCGGAGCCTCCCGCCACCAGGGCATAAAGCGACTTCAGCGACATCAGGCTCAAGCCGGACTTCTTCATCTCATCTCACGCTGATGGTTCTCGACATCACGCCGAGAGAGCGTTCCAGACTGTCGGGCCGAGATCAAACATACCGATCAGCGTTAAAAAATCCTTTAAGCTCGACGGTTAGTGGGTTGCAATCGTTGAGGGGTTTCGAACCGAGCGGGATTTTTTCGCCGGTGCGCCCCGGCCTTTCCCGAGGCCGGGAGAACCGCGGGTGGCCCTCTGTCGTCACGTGGCGACCGGATGCGCCACGGGGGCCGAGGGTGTTCCGCAGGCCCGGCAGAAACGCTCGAAGGTGCTCTTGCGGTGGTCGCAGGCGGGGCAGCGCTCGAAGGCGCCGAGGCCGCAATGCGGGCAGAAATTCAGGCCCGGATCGTCGAGGGCGATGGGCCGCTCGCAGCCCGGGCAGGATTTCTTGGCAAGCCGCTCCAGCGCCTGGTCCGTGGCGATCTCGCCCCGGCGCTCCTCTGTCGGGCGCGTTTCCGCGAGTTTCTGCCGCTCGTTGTAGGATTGTAGGGCACCGATCGCGGCGCGGCCGGCGATGAGGGTCACGAGGACGCCGACACCGTATTGAACGTAGCCGCCATAGCTCGGCAGATAGGGGACGAGCTCCACGAAGAACGCGAAGGTCGCCGCGAAGGCGAAGCCCCAGACGAAGGGCCAGTTGCGGCTCCGCCGTCGCTTGAGCAGCAGCCAACCGGCCAGCGCCAGAAGCGGCAGCGTCAGGGCGAGGCGGTATCCGAAGACGCGCAACTCCTGCTCCCGCTCCGCAGCGCCGAGCTTGACCTCGGCCGCCCTACGCCGTTCGCTCTCCGCCCGCGTGAGCGGCTCCTCCTCCTCGGAGAGATCGAGCCGGGCCTTGGCCAACGCTTCCAGCCGCTCCTCGATGGTCCGCTCGGCCCCCTTCAAGGCATCGAGCGCCTGCGTGCGCGCGATCAGGTCGGGATCCTGATCGACGCGCTGCGTCGCGTCGCGGGTCCTCAGCCAATTGGCGAAGGTCTCGCGGGCCGCCTCCGAGGCCGAGCGCGCGGCATCGAGGGCGAGTTGCTCCTGCTCGGTCCGGCGTCGGTTGTCGTCCTGCTCCCGCCGGATCCGCTTCAGGGACTCGGCCGCCGCCTCGTCCGTCGGCCCGTCGAGGAACTGTTCGAGGGTCTGGCGGTGCTCCACCTGCGGCAGGTCGCCGACGACGAGGGAGCCGAGGCCGATGAGGAACCAGGCAAAGAGGAAGGCGATGAGCCAGAGCCCGAGCGTCAACCAGCGTTCGGACAATCTTCGGCTGGACCGCATGCGATGATTCCTGTCGAAGGCCCCGCCCCCAAATCCGCGACGTCGGGGTTGGTCCGCCACACGTGCGTGACGGTGCCGGAAGCCGGGTGTAGTCGCCTTCGATCCTCGGGAACAGACCCGAGTCGGGGCCGATCACGGATCGGTCGCTGGCCCGAGAGGAGAACGAAAGGTCGAGCGTACCGGAGAAAAGCCCGAGGCTTCACATCGTCGGACTGGAGCGGGCGATCGGGATCGAACCGACGACATTCAGCTTGGGAAGCTGAGACGCGCCTTTTCGACCCCCTTCCCTGATCCTCTCCGCCGTTCGCCAAACCCCTGTGTGAGCTGGGAAAATCCCTGAACTAGGTAGGTATAGAGCCTTGCCGCGGGTGCTTTGGCGTGACTGGTATCAGACCCCGGAGCCCGCATGCCGCCCCCGAACGCCCGGACACGCGAGCGCGCCAAACTCACCGCACGCCACGTCGAGGCCGCACGGAAACTTGTGGCGTCAGGCCGGTTGGAGGGGCGCGCTCACGAGCGGGCCGACGAGCAGGAGCGCGGCCTGGTGCTGCGCGTGGGCAAGCAAGGGGGGCCTGGTACCTCAAGACGGAGACCCGGACGGTCCGCCTCGGAGGGCATGGACCTTCCAGTCGCAGCGGCCCAACGATCCCGCATCGACCTGCGCCAGGGGCGGGTTCCGTCGAAGACGAACCTGCGGGTTTGAGAAGTGGCCCACCGGCGCAGGCTGTCCAACGAGGACGCCCGGCGAGAATAAGCGCTGAAAGATCTCGCTTCTCGCGAAATAGCTTAAAGCATTGATTTATACATAGAATCACACGTCGAGGCGGGGTCACGCTTCAAGGCCGATCCACTTCTGAGGCCGGCGACGAAACCGGGCTGAGCAGGGCGATTGCGACCACGTGCACGGCGCAGAATTTTGTACGCGACCTCAAGGAACCTGCCGTGGCACTGCTCTTGCCGACGATGGTCTCCGATCTGGGAGCGTTCCTGCCGACCTCCGGCAATCGACATGGATCAGATCCGATAGGCACGGCCGCACCGTTGGAAGCGCACGACCGCCGGACGCCATGACATCAGACGAACCGCGATCACTTCGGGGGGGTGACGATCTTAGAAATCTTGTCGCAACTCGCCTTCAGTGAAGCGGGATTCGATTGTGTCTCTACGGTCATCGCGTCGAACGCCTTGTCATAGATCCGGGCAAATTCCACCGCCGACAGCCCCTTGGTGGCGAAATCCTGCTGCAGTTTGGAGCGATGTGTCGTTGCTGTGATCCGATCGATTTTGCCACATGCCACTCCGAAGGCATCGAGCTGACCGCCCGCCTCGGCCATGGCTTCGTAATAGCCTTTCGGCGCATTCTGAGCCCACGCCGGAGCGGAAAGAACGAAGCCGAAGGCAAACGCCGCGGCGATCAGATACCCTCTATCGATCATATCCTATTCCTTCTCACATTTGGCTGGAACAGCCGGCCCCTTCACGCACGCATCCTGATCCGTTGCGAAACGATGACCGACCGTAATTCGGCGGGCCGCACCGGCTTCGACAGGATCGGAATGTCCGGCGCCCCCAGATCCTCGCGTACGCACGCCTGGTCGTGGCCGGTCATCACCAGGGCCGGTACGTCGCGGCCTGAGAGAGTCCGGATCGCCGCGATGCAGTCCGTTCCCGTCACGCCATGTCCGAGATCGAAATCGGTGATCAGGAGATCCAGATCGGCGACGGCGCCCGGGATCGCGAGTTCGGCTCGCACCTGGCACCCCCATCTACGCAGGAGGCTCGCCGTCGCGATCAAGACGGCCTCGTCATCTTCCACCAGCAGCACCCGCAAGCCCCGCAGCGTCGCGGGCGGATCGAGCGCGTGCCAAGCCTTCGCGGCAACCGGCTCGGGGATGATCGGGAGATTGTCGAAGGTCACGCAGGTTCCGCGCCCCGGTATCGAGCGGAGCTCGACCTCCACGCCCAGGAGTCGGCCGAGGCGCTGGACGATCGGCAACCCCAGGCCGACGCCCTCGATGTCAGAATCGCCCCGTCGGCGAACCTGATAGAATTCTTCGAAGACCTTGGCCTGATGTTCGACGGGGATGCCGGGCCCGCGATCGTAGACCTGGACGGCGAGCCGGCCATTCCGGCGCCGCCGGCAGGCGACGAGAACCGCGCCGCCCGGCGCGTACTTGATCGCGTTGTTGACGATGTTCTGAAGCATCGTCGTGAACAGCGCCCGATCGGTCCCGACGACGACGTTGCAGGGCACGCTGCGGAGTTCGATCCCGTTGATCTGAGCGGCCTGCGAATTCTGGCGCAGAACCTCGTCAATGATCTCGTTGATCTCGACCGGTTCGAGGCGAGGCTGCACCTTGCCGCTGTCGAGCGTCGAGATGTCCAGGAGCGATTTGAACAGCCGGGATACGCTTTGCAGAGACCGCTCGATGTTGTCGACCATCTGCAGTTCCCCGGCGCCAAGCTTCGCGCTGCGCAGACAGGCGGTGAACAGACTGATGGCGTGGATCGGCTGACGCAGATCGTGGCTCGCCTGAGCCAGGAAGCGCGACTTGGACAGGCTCGCCTCCTGCTCGCGTTCGTAGGCGCCGCGCAGGCGTTTCAGCAGATCATAGATGTAGGTCGGCACCAAGATGGTGGTGAGGACAAACGTGAGAACGAGGAAGGGGTTGTCGCGCCAGTACGCGTTGACGGAGGTCGTCACCGCGATCGAGACGAGCCCGGCGACCGTCGAGATCTTCAGAGCCGTCAGACCGAACCGCAACCCGTTCCCGACGATCATGCGCAGGACGATGACGTAAAGCGGGAGGAACGGCGCGCCACCGTAGGCCATCGTGTAGGTGATCCCACCGATGTCGAGGGCGAAGGCGAGGCCGCGCCGTCTTGGACTGCTGCCCGGATGTCGCGAGATCCAAAGATACATCGCGACCGCGAGAAGCCAGTGGACCGTCAGGAGAACGGCGATGATCTTCAGGTCGGGGCCGGCGATCCCGGCGAAGACCCGGGTCAGAACGTACAGGTCGACGCATCCCATCACGACGATCCGGATGAACGCCTGCGCCTTCTCGTTACCGGAATCCTCGTCCCGCTCGCGGTTCATGTCCCTCACCGGTGGACCGGCCTCGTCGGGGCGCCCGTCTGGGATCCGCTCATGCGGAAGGTCGTTCGAGAGCGATGAGCGGCCGGGGGCTCGCCATTCGGCATTGGAATCTCCTCGAGGAGACGGGACACGAGCGTTTGGCGCATTTCGATGTCCGCGGCCTCCTGCCCATCTTAGCGGTATGCGCCCACGGCCTCGTCGATCCGGTAGACGCGGTCATCCGCGTCCGTGGCGGCGCGCACCTTTCCATCCTGTCCCCTCACCGTGCCCGTGCCCGTGAGCGCGACGCGGATCGGCGGCCAGGACAGGAGCCCCGCAGAATCCTCCGGCGGGATGTCGAGGAGGCCCTTGCTCGCACCGAACCGGCAGGCCCCCTCGTCCTCAGGCGGGCAGCTGGCCATCTCTTCGGAACCGGCAGGAACCTCGCCGACGAACGCCCAATGCAGGGGGACCTCCCGGAACCGAAGGAGAAGGATGGAGAAGCCGTTCGACCCTGCCGTCCCGTATGACTTGAGGCGAAGTCCCATCAGCAGGCCTTCCGGCTGATCGTCCTGACCACCGACCCGCGGGCTTCGTCGACCTCCTGTGCATCCCCGTTCCCGTTTCCCGTCCCGATCCGTGAAGTCAGCGTTTCGACGCCCTTCAGCTGCCAGCGAGGGGGCTCGAGGGCGTATGTCACGGCGGCGGATCCCACCAGGGCCACGGCAGCCGCCATGCTTCGACGCGCTGAACGCCCAGCGATTTGACCGGATCGCATCATGGCATCGGGCTTTGCCACAATCCCGGCCAAGCCTACATAGGGCACGTGTACGATCCGGTTCCGGCCCGGCCGGAGCCGGTCATCTCCAGATCCCGGCATGGGCCGCCTTCGCGGCAGCGGCCGAACGAGACGGAACGTCGAGGGCGCGCAACAGGGCCGAGACGTGGATGCGGACGGTGAAGGGAGAGATGTCCAGTTCCCTGGCGATCTCCTTGTTCGTGCGTCCCTTCGCGACGAGGCGCAGAACGTCCCGCTGACGCTGCGTCAGGGACGGAAGGGGGCTGTGCGTCACGGCGATCTCCGAGGTCGCGGCTCGCCGGATCACGAACTCACCCTCGTCGATCGCCGTGATCGCCAGCGCGATCTCGCTGGCGGGCAGCGCCTTGCCGATGAACCCGTCCGCCCCTTCGGCCATCACGGTACGGATCAGCTCCTCGTCGTCGATCATCGAGACGACGACGATCGACGCCTTTTCGAACTCCTCACGCAAGCTGCGGATCGAACAGCGAGGATCGAGGCCGGGAAACAGCAGGTCGAGGATGAAGGTCTTCGGCGGCCGCCCGGCGCGGGCGAGCGCCAGAACCTGCTCCATCGTGGCGGCCTCCTGAACGAGCGCTTCCGGAAAGAGGCGTTCGGCGACGTGCCTCATCCCTTCGCGGAACAGCGGATGGTCGTCGGCGACGATGACGGTCTCGGCTCCTCGAGCCGTCATCTCGCGTACGCTCATGTCACTGGGAGCACCTTCCATCGTTCCGTGCCAAGCGTTTGATGGCCGGCATGCCCATCACGGGCCGGGCGCGGCATAGCTCATGTGCACTACTAGATCGATTTCCGAGGCCTGACTAGAAGTTTGCTCATGCCTAGTGGCAGGAAAGAATCCACTCCTTTTGAGAATAAGAATTATCCACCCTCAGATATTATGGCAAAAATATATCAATATGGGCACAAATTTGCGGTAATAGTTTCCAGAGAGATTGATGATGTTGGATGCTGAGCGCCAAGTTCTATACGGCTCGACCCGACTTTTCCGGTCTCGACACGCTGTCCGTCGACGTGACCTTCAGTAACGGTCGGACGCTCCCCTACACCTTTCGGATCACGGTGCCGGAGGGCGAACGCCGCCAGGCTCCCGCCGTCTCGCAAGCGCCCGCCCCGCGCGACGGCGGCAGGGGCAGCGGCCGGCCGGCCGAAACGGCCCGCCTCGCCCCGACAGGTCGGGCCGCCACCACGGAGGATTTCCTTCGTGACACGGTCCGCGAAGCGGCACCCGCGAACCGGCGGGCGCCCGCCGCCGAGCCCCCGAAGGCCATGGTTCGGACGGAGCAGCCGGCCTCCGCCCCCGACGACGTTCCGCCACCCCGCGTGGAACCCCGCCCGCGCCGCGCGAGATGGCCCCCGCACGCCCGCCCCGCCTTCGGCTTCGGTGCCAAGGATCCGGCGGCGCTGCAGCTGGGCGAGATCGCAGGGCGCGTGACCGTCTTGCGCAGTCCGCGCATCCCCCCGAGGACGGCCTTGCCGGAACTTGGAGCAACGTCTCCGGCGCCGTCACGCCGAAGGCCGACGGCAAGACGGTATTCGAACGAGGCGGGCCTGCGGGAGCCCGTGACCGGATAAAGGAGGTAGCGATGGTGACCTATCAATTGATGCTGGCCGGAAGCCTGATGCTCATGCTCGCCACGGCACCGCCTCTCATGGCGGCGTCGGGCGGCATTCGGGACGTCACGCTGTCGAGCGGCGGACTCGCCGAGGTCACCGTGACCCGGTCCGTCGAGGGCGACACCACGGTCGCGATCGACGTCCAGGCCGATCAGATCGACGACATCCTCAAGAGCCTCGTGGTGCGCGACCCCGCAGGCTCGGTCGGCGCCATCCGGCTGGACGCGGAGGATCAGGTCGAGGAGGTCCTGCGCTCCGCGCCCTTCACCGCAGACGATCTCTCGTCTTCCGCGCAGCTCGCGGGCAAGCTGCAAGGGGTCAAGATCAGGATCGAGAGTTCCGGGCGGGTGCTGGAAGGGCGCGTGCTCGGCCTGTCCACGCGGGACGCCGGATCCGACACCGGAACGGTGCGCGTGCTCTCCGTCCTGACGGAGGCCGGCACCTTGGAATCCGTGAAGGTCGAGGACGGCGTCACGGTGACGATCCGGGATCCCGCCATGGTCGACAGGATCGCGAAGGTGGTCGACGTGGCCGGTAAGGCCAAGGCCGACGGTGCCCGCCGCGTCGAGATCGCCCTCGTCGGCACCGGCAAGCGCGAGGTTCGTCTCACCTATGTGGTTCCCGCGCCCGTGTGGAAGACGAGCTATCGGCTCGTCGATGGCGGAAGCGGGCGGGCGAACCTCCAGGCCTGGGCGATCATCGAGAACGCCCTGGGCGAGGATTGGAAGGGGGTTACCGTCACCCTCTCGTCCGGATCGCCGGTGGCGCTCCGGCAGCGTCTGCATCGCCGCTATTGGCGCCAGCGTCCGGAGGCCCCGCTTCCGATCGACGAGGTCGGTTTGCCCGACCTCGATCCCGGTACGGTCGCGCCCAGGGCCGCCGCGCGCGCGTTCCAGGACGACGGGATCGCTGCCCCCTCGCCTCCCCGCCCGGCTCCGATTTCGCGAATGGACCGACTGTCATTACCGGATGCGCGCTACGAGGCCGCGCCGGCAGCGGCGGCTGCCGACGCGACGGAAGGGGATGTGGCGGCGAACTTCACGCTCCCCCACCCCGTCGATCTGGGAGTCGGCCGCACATTATCCGTGCCCATCCTCGACACCGAGATCGAGGCCGCGCGGATCGCGCTCTGGAAACCCGGACAGGGCGTCCACCCGACCGCAGTTCTGATGATCCGCAACGGATCCGCGGCGACGCTGCCGCCGGGCATCATGACGATCTACGACGGCAAGCTCGGCTATGTCGGCGATGCGCGGCTGCCCGCGACTCCCGTCGGCGAACAGCGTTTCGCCGCCTTCGCCGTCGATCGGAAAGTCCGCGTCCAGGCCGAAACGCAGCCGAACCAGGTACTGACGGAGATTACGGTCGTCGACGGCGCGGTCCGGGCCAAGACACGATCGCGCGAAGTGACGAGCTACACGGTGAAAGGCGCTCAGGACGCACCGCGCACCGTCGTGATCGAGCATCCACGCCGCAGTGGCTGGACCTTCACGTCCGCGGCGCTCGATACCGAGACCCCGACGGCCTATCGGTTGAAGGTCTCGGTTCCCGCCGCGGGTACGGCCGAGGTTCAGGCGGTGCTGGAACGCCTCCACGTCGAGACTTACGCGCTCGTCGACGCCGACGCGTCGATGCTCCTGCATTGGAGTTCCCTTACCGGCGACGCGAAGCTGGCGGACACCTTGAAAACGCTTTCAAATGCCCACTCCGACAGCGAAGCCGTTGCCCGTGAGATCACGGAGATCAATGACCGGATCGCGAAAGTGAGCACAGAGCAGGAGCGCATTCGCAGCAACCTCGGTGCAGTTCCCAAAGACAGCGAACTTGCCCGGAGGTATCTCGCTCAGTTGAGCACGCAGGAAGACGAATTCACCAGCCTCGGCGAGGCTCGATCCAAGGCCGAAAGTCGTCTCAAACTCGCGCAGGAGCGCCTTCGCGCCCTGATCTCGAAATTGTAGGCGCGTATTCCTGCGCGGCATGGCCGAACCGATGCCGGTTTGGTGCATCTCGCAAAATTGTCGATCGCCGGGCCTACCCATCCGATCTCGACGGTGCAGCAGGAGTTCGGCGAGAAACGCTCAAAAGATCCGGCCTTATGGAGCAAATGCACCAAAAAGCACGCTATGTAAAGGCTTATGTCATCGCCTATGATGGCAAAATGCAGGACCAGACCCTTATCAACGGATTGCTCGCCAAGCGCGAGGAACTGAGCCGAGAGAACGCCGAACTGCGCGAGCGCATGGCGATCCTCTCCAACGAAATAGAGGCCCTGGATAGGGTGCTGGACGCCTGCGGGTATCGGGGCGAACTGGTAGGCTCCACGCCCCGCGCGGCCCGTATCGTCCTGTTCTACCGCAACGAACTGCGGGACTACCTCCTGGCCGAGATACGCAAGGCAGACGGGCCTCTGACGGCCCGCCAGCTAGCGGTTCTCGTTTGCCAGACGGAGGGCAAGGACGGGCGGGATCGTCGCCTACTGACGGACGTAACCCGCCGCGTCGGCTGCGCGCTCAGACGGATGCGTGCGAGCCGGATGGTCGAGGGGGAGCGGACGAAGGACGGGCAGGTTTGGCGGGAAAGAGGACGATAAAAGATGCGCCCGCACAATTCGATTTTAATCGAACGTGCGGCCTAATGGATTTTCAGGCTATTACTGCTTCTTCTGGGGAAAAACAGCATGACCCCTGTCCAGCCAAACCAAGAAAAATATATCGTCAATCAAAGCTCCGTGGACCCTTGATTTTCCATCAACGCGCAATTCGGATAGCTCAATGTCTTTTGATAGATATGTAGGGCGTGAGAAGCCACCTCCCTTGGCGGGGCCGGAATGAAGTTTCCATCCTAAACCAGGGTCAGCCTTCAAACTTGCTTCCGTGAAGCCTTGTACTTTGTTAATTAGTTTGGCAAGTTTCTTTAATTCGGGCCTCTGCCACTCAGATATACATTCCGAGCCAGAATGCCAATACTGCATTGATATAGTTACTTTTTTTGCATTAGCTGAGGCAACCTCAAGGGAGTCGCCTTCATCTTTTTCTTCGTCAATGTCAGGTAGTACAAGATCTCCATTCACTTGCATTTCTAAGCCGTTATTTTCGACTTAAAATATGATTTGATCGTATCTTTAGATATTTTGGTATTACACTTATCAAGCTCGCGTAGATCACCGCGCGCCTCAAGCCATGGGGTTTCTTTGTGTGTCATGTTTTCTAATTTCTTAGCTGTATAGATGCCGTATTTTTTATTTACCGCATTGAGTAAAGCTAATGGTTTTTCAGAAAACTTCACTTTTAACTTTTGCTCAGGAATAGACGCAAACCCGTGCTCTCTATAGTTATCCCATACGCTAACTGCGACTGGCCCGTGAGCCCAAGCCTCAAAGTCTTCATCAAATAAAGGCTTATTATAGAGGGCAATCGACCAAGCTTGTGCATAATACACAAGTTTCTGAACCTTAAGGTGAGTTATCGCGTCCCCGGACTCTCGGTCCGTGGCGTTTATGAACCACTTTGCAATGTCGACGGGCCTATGGCCGAACGACTCTTTCACGGCTAAATTCCTAGTCTAAATTGGCTTGGGTGTTGAAGTACCATAGTGAGCGTACGAGGTCATGTCGTGGTATATATGTAACATTCGATCCGTATTGGAAGGGGCTATCGGTAGCGCAGTGCGTTTTACGCCCTCGCCGCAGCACGCTGCCAATACCCCTTCCAAGCGCGGCTGACGGGCGACACCATGGTCAGGCGGATGGTCTGAGCGAAGGCCATGCCGTTCGGCAGGCGACGGTTGTCCTCCTTCCAAGCGGCCTCGGCGGCGTACTGGTGAAGGTAGCGGGCGGTGACGAAGTGGTGCTGGCCCGACACCATGCGGCGCAGGCGGGCGAAGAAGCTCTCGGCTTGGTTGGTGTTGGCACCATCAGCCGAGTAGGCCTCGGAATGGTTGATGCGGCCAGCGTCGGGGAACTTGGCCTCTAGCTCGTCCCAGTGGGTCGCCTCGTCCGCATAGACCTTGGAGCCGTGGGCGACGTGCTGCTCGGCCAGGGCGACGCCCTCGGCTTCGCGCTTGGCGACGAACGTCAGGGTGCGGCCCTTGCGCTGACGCATGACGATGACGACCCGGCGCTTGTCGCTCTGGTTCTCCTTGAGGCGGCGATCCTTGCGATCCTCCTTGCGGTTCTCAGGACGAACGTGACCGCCGAAGTACGCGCCGTCGATCTCGACCTCGCCGTCTAGGCCATGGCCCGCCGTCTCAGCCGAAAGGGCCTCGCGCAGCTTGTGGGCGAGGACGAAGGCGGTCTTGTACGACACCGACAGGTCACGACCGAGTTGCAGGGCCGAGAGGCCCTTCACCGCGTTCACGAAAATAGCGACGGCGGCGCATAAGTCCGTGAAGGCCAGCTTGCGCGAGGCGAAGATGGTCCCGCTGGTGACGCTGAACTGCTTACCGCAGCCCGCGCACTTGAAGCGACGACGGGTCGAGATGTCGTAGTGGTCGAGGCAACCGCAGCCGGGGCACACGGGCTCACCATCCGTCTCAGGCCAGCGAAGGCGCTTGAAGGTCTGGTAGGCCGCGTCCTCGCCGCCCTTGTAGATCGCCTTGAGCGAAAGGGTACGGGCGGCTGCGGAAAGGAGGAAGTGGGAGGCCATTGCCATCGTCTCGAATGCTTATGCATCGCATATGATGGCATAACCACACCGTAGTCAAGGGCAAAAGCATCGCGTATGATGGCATCCGCAATCAGATAGGATGCAGACGCATGACCGAAGGCCTAGAGGAACACTGGGATACGCGCGTGAAGGCGATACTAAAGGCGGAACTGAAGCGGAAAGGCGTTACCTACGCGCAGCTTGTCGACAAGCTGGCTGCTATCGGCGTGAAGGAGACGGAGCCGAACATTCGCAACAAGCTGGCACGAGGGAAGTTTACGGCGGTTTTTCTCGTGCAAGTTTTAACCGCCATAGGCGCAAAAGAGGTTAGATTGGATACCTAACGGCATCGCAATTTTGGCAAAAGTCATTATATTAGTGAGACTTAGATGGCGGATGCCGAGATGAGCAAGGCACAGTTCACGATCGCATACGATGGTGAGGCGTTAAGAGACGGCACTATGGACGTGCGCGCGCTTGCCCCGGCGCTACTAGCTGTCGGCCAGCTTATTGACGCCGCGAACTCGGCATTAAATGGCAAAGACACAAATATCGCCGTCAAGGTAAGAGCAACGCACCCAGGGTGCTTCAATATAGATCTTGATATAATACAAACGGTTGCACGGCAAATCGTTGGATTTTTAAAAGGTGATGAGGCAACAGCAGCATCAAATCTACTCGCGCTCCTAGGTGGCGCTTCTGGAGGTGCAACTGGTCTATTTTTGCTTATCAAAAAGCTGCGAGGACAGAAGCCTGAAAAGGTGGAAAGGCTTGATGCCGATACAGTCAGAATAACTCATGGCAGCACTACGCTGATTGTCCCCCTCAAAGTTATGCAGTTATATCAAGACCTGGCTGTAAGAGATGCCGCAGAAAAGGTTGTATATGAGCCTTTGCTTTCCGAGGGAATTGACACCTTCATTGCCTTCAAAGGACACGCCGACCCGTTCATCATCAATGATGAAGAAGCCTTCGTATTTAAGAAACCTGAGGATGAGGAGCACGTTCTTTTAGATGACGTGCGCCGATCTGCATTCTCTATTGTCGCTCTTGCGTTCAAGCATGATAACAAATGGCGCCTTTATGATGGCAACAGCCAGATCAGCGCAACAATCAATGATCTTGAGTTCTTAAGCAAAGTGAATAATAATGAAGTGTCGTTTTCTAAAGGCGACGTGTTGATATGCGACGTAAGAGTCCGACAGATGCAATCTGCCGATACTCTACGAACAGAGTATACGGTTGAAAAGGTTGTTGATCATAAGCCCGCAGCTAGACAACTTCGGTTAAACATCGAAGAACCAACTCCCCCGGTCGGCCCACAAACGGGCCGTTACGAAAATTGGGAATAGGCCAGTCCGCATCGCGAAAGACCGCTCTATGGCTAGGGCTAGCGACGAAGCGTTTGACGAGCGCTGGCTAGGCGCGTCCATCCCGTCCGATCACTGGCACTTCCACCGCCAGCTTTTGGCTCGCTATGGCATCGTCATGGCACCGGGCGAGTTCACCGCCATGCTCAACGATATCACCAAGGGGCGGGCTCTACGGTTGGTCGAAAGGCCAAAAGGCAAGGCCATCTTTTCTGTCCGTCTCAAGACTGCGAGCGAGCGCATTTACGTCTTGGCCGTCAAGCGGCGGATCATCACCGCATGGCCTCCCAACGCGAGGCTTAATCAGAAGCGGCGTGAACTCATGGCATCGCTTGCCAAGCCCATAAGCGATAGCATGGTCCCGCAATCATGAGGGCCAGCAAAACAGGTCTGTCTCTCATCGCAGCCTACGCAGCGATTTCGCTCGCCTCGTGGTTCTATGCTGCTTCAATACGAGGAGACGAAGAAGCAAAGTTCTTAGCGGAAGTGCTCCCAGTCATCCCGGCTCTGATCGTGATAGAGGCAGCACGGCTTACACCCGCCATAAGCCAGCTGCCCAACTCATTCACAATCGCATCGCTTTCCGTCGCGAGCGCGGTAGTGGTGTACGGGGTCGGTTGGCTGGTAGGCTGGGTCGGCCTCCTCCTTTTTGGACGCCGCCGGCAAGGGCAGTGAGACTTCAATCTTTGATCAACGGCACGCCATCAATGAAGATTTTAATGCAGCCTTATGCGATGGCCTACGCCATCATATTTGGTGCATTTGCTCCATAAGGCCGCAAAGATCCGGACATTCTTGGGTCTGAGCGTCTGGCCGGAGAAGAGCCGCCGGTCTCCTGACCATACCGTCTGTGTAGGGCGGTGACAAAACCATCCACTGGAGCGTCGGCGGGGTGCTGATGCGGGCGGAGTAAAATCCGGCCAGTGGAGAAGCTTCTCTTTCGAGAGGAGCTGAGGATGTTTNTGTGTAGGGCGGTGACAAAACCATCCACTGGAGCGTCGGCGGGGTGCTGATGCGGGCGGAGTAAAATCCGGCCAGTGGAGAAGCTTCTCTTTCGAGAGGAGCTGAGGATGTTTGTCGTGGAAGTCTACGCGGCGGTTCGGCAGTTCGTATTCAACGGTGGCAATTCACGTCGAGAGGCAGCTCGGATATTCGGGTTGAGCCGAGAGACGATCACCAAGATGTGCCGGTTTTCACTGCCGCCGGGCTACACGCGTTCGAAGCCGATCGAGAAGCCGAAGCTGGGACCGCTGCTGCCGGTGATCGATGCGATCCTGGAATCCGACCGGATCGCACCGGTCAAGCAACGGCACACGGCGAAGCGGATCTTCGAGCGTCTGCGCGACGAGCACGGCTATGCTGGCGGCTACACGGTGGTGAAGGATCACGTCCGGATCGCACGTGCGAGCGGGCGGGAGACCTTCGTGCCGTTGGCGCACCCGCCTGGCCACGCCCAGGTCGACTTCGGCGAAGCGATCGCCACCATCGGCGGCGTGCGCCGGAAGATCCACTTCTTCTGCATGGACCTGCCGCACTCCGACGCTTGCTTCGTGAAGGCGTATCCGCGGGAGACCACCGAGGCGTTCCTCGATGGACATGTCGCTGCTGTCGGGTTCTTCGACGGCGTGCCGCTGTCGATCCTCTACGACAACACCAAGATCGCGGTCGCCAAGATCTGCGGCGGAGGCCAGCGCGATCGCACCCGCGCCTTCACCGAGTTGGTGAGCCACTACCTGTTCCGGGACCGCTTCGGGCGTCCGGGCAAGGGCAACGACAAGGGTAAGGTCGAAGGCCTGGTCAAGTACGCCCGGTCCAACTTCATGACCCCGGCCCCCGTGGCGGCGTCCTTCGAAGAACTGAACGCGGATCTAGAACGACGCTGCCGGACCCGGCAGGATGAACGGGCCGGACGGCATGCCGAGAGCATCGGCACGCGACTGGTCGCCGATCGTGCCGTCTTGCGTGCCTTGCCGGCGGTCCCGCTGGAGCCGTGTGAGAAGCGGGCTGGGCGGGTCTCCTCGACAGCGCTGGTTCGCTACCGCAGCAACGACTACTCGGTGCCGACCGCCTACGGCTTCCGGAACGTGCTGGTGAAGGGCTTCGTCGAGGAGGTCGTGATCCTATGTGGCGGTATCGAGATCGCCCGGCATGAGCGCAGCTACGGCACCGGCGTGTTCGTCTCCGATCCGTTGCATTACCTCGCGCTGATCGAGACCAAACCGAACGCCCTCGACCAAGCGGCCGCGCTCCAGGGCTGGGATCTGCCCGAGGCATTCCAGCACCTGCGCCACCTCCTGGAGGCGCGCATGGGGAACCGTGGCAAGCGCGAGTTCATCCAGGTTCTGCGCTTGATGGAGGCGATGCCGAAGGACGTCGTGGCCTCAGCCGTCACCGACGCGATCCGGCTCGGGGCGATCGGCTTCGACGCGGTTAAGCTGATCGCCCTGGCCCGGCTCGAACGACGACCGCCCCGGCTCGACCTGGCGGCCTATCCGCATCTGCCCAGGACCTTGGTGAGGACGACCGTGGCCGCCGACTATACGGTGCTGGTGCCGGAGGTGGCGGCATGAGCGCGGCGCGTGACGAGACGATGCCGGGCGGTACCACCGGCGGTACGCCGGGGATCCTGCTCGCCCACCACCTCAAGCAGCTGAAGCTACCCACGGTGCTGCGCGAGTACGACAAGGTCGCCCGGGAGTGCGCCCAGGGTGGCGTCGATCATCCGCGCTACCTGCTCCGGCTCGTCGAGCTGGAACTCATCGATCGGGAGCGGCGCATGATCGAACGCCGGATCCGGTCGGCACGCTTCCCGGCGGTGAAGAGCCTCGACACCTTCGACTTCACCGCGATCCCGAGCCTGAACAAGATGCTCGTGCTGGAACTGGCGCGCTGCGGCTACATCCTCGGCCGAGAGAACGTCATCGCACTCGGCAACTCCGGCACCGGCAAGACGCACATCGCCTTGGCGCTCGGCCTGGCGGCTTGCCAGAAGGGCTTCTCGGTCGCGTTCACCACCGCGGCCTCTCTGGTCAACCAGCTCCTGGAGGCCCGCGACGAGCGCCGTCTGCTCCGGCTGCAGCGTGAACTGGCTTCGGTCAAGCTGCTGATCGTCGACGAACTTGGCTACGTGCCGCTGTCGCCGACGGGAGCCGAGTTGCTGTTCGAGGTCTTCTCCCAGCGCTACGAGCGTGGCTCGACCGTGGTGACCTCGAACCTGCCATTCGAGGATTGGACCTCGGTCCTGGGCTCGGAGCGGCTCACCGGCGCGCTGCTCGACCGCCTGACCCACCACGTCAGCATCCTGAGCTTAAACGGCGACAGCTACCGCCTCAAATCCTCCCGCAGCCGGCGCAGTCGGGCCGACGGAAGGGCGGAGCAAAACCAGGCCACGGCGGATCCCCACAATCCCGAGACGGGCGAGATCCTGTCGGCCTGATCCTCATGGTTGGCGACGAACGATGAAGGGGCCCGATCGGGCCCCTTCATCGTTCAAGCGGCCGACCGCCACTGGCCTGGTTTTACTCCGCCGCAGCGGCCTGGAATTGGTCCGCCCTTTACACGTGTGTAGGGCGGTGACAAAACCATCCAC